>CADBIU010000008.1 GCA_902794825.1 uncultured Lachnospiraceae bacterium | reverse complement strand
CTGCCGCCGCGAACTCCGCGGCAAAATCCGCCTGCTCTTCTTTGCCCAGTTCATTGAGCATAGCCGCGAAAAGCGCTCCCCGCTCCGTCTGTTCCTCTTCTTTCTCCGTGAGGACCATGAGCTTGTCAAACATAGCAGCAAGCCAGGCGCCGCGCTCGTTTTCGGGCACGTCCAGCAGGATCTTCCTCAGAAGGGCCGCCATCTGCTCCGGGTCGTTCATCGCGGCGTAACTGGTCTTTCCTGTTCTGAGATCGACCTCAATGTCATAGTTCGGATCCAGCAGCATGATGTCCTGGATCCACGCTTTCTGAAGTTTCTGAGCCTCGTCCAGGACGGCCAGTTCGATATAGAGCTGCTTAAACTGCAGTTTCTCCGCTACTTTCTGCCATTTCTTAATGAAATCTTTGGTCATGATCACGGAGTCCCCTTTGCAAAGAAAAACATAAGGGGCAAATTCCGTTCCCAGAATTTCGTATTCCGATCCCTCGCTGACAGGCTTTGCGTCAGCCCTCAGGACCTTCTCGTGAACAGAGGCCTTTGCCAGAACTTCTGCCGGATCTGTCTCTATAAAGTCTCCGATGAGGCCGAAATCGCCGCCGTCGGAATCCGCGGAAGCGTTTTCCAGCGTCTTGATATTCTCCTTAGCGACCTCGATGTCCAGCTCAATTTTCTCCCGCTTTACCTTTTCCTTTTCAAGGCTCAGCCTGGTGCTCTCCGTGTCATAGCGAAGCAGCACATCGCCCTTGCGGACGACCTGTCCTTCCTGTACGGCAACTTCCTGAACTTTCTCCGTGTCCGAGAGATATATATTCTGCTCCGCTTCCGTGGTGATCTTTCCCGTCACGTTGTTCTGCCAGTCCAGATAGTTTCCATAGTTGAGATCTGACACAGGAATCACAGCCACAGTGGAAGCTGTGGTTGCGCGGACAGCTGCGGCAATACCTGCGACCGCGGCAAATGTAAGCACAATGGCGATCAGCGCTGCTGTTATTCTCTTTTTACTGCCCGTAAGCTTATCCATCATTTCTCAGTTTTCCTCCAAATGCCCCAGTACGCCGTCTTTGATCTCCACTCTGTTTGAAGCCCGTTTGGCGATCCCGCTGTCATGGGTGATCATAAGTACCGTGACTCCTTGGGAGTTCAGTTCTTCAAAGAGATCCATGACCTGCGCGCCGGAGCGTGAATCCAGCGCTCCCGTCGGCTCGTCCGCGAGAACGATCCTGGGATTGTTGACCAGAGCCCTTGCGATGGCGACCCTCTGCTTCTGTCCGCCGGACAGCTGATTGGGCATAAAATCCATTCTGTCAGCCAGACCGACCCGGCTCAGGGCTTCCTCCGCTCTTTCCCTTCTCAGCTTCCTCGGGATATTCGCGTAAGTCAGCGGCAGTTCTACATTTTCCAATGCAGTCTGTCCTCCCAAAAGCTGGAAATTCTGAAACACGAAACCTATCTTTTCGAGCCGCAGGTCCGCCAATTCATTCCTTGAAAGACTTCCGACTTCTCTCCCGTCGATCAGAAGGCTTCCGCTCGTGGCCTTATCAAGGCATCCGATCAGGTTCATCAGCGTCGATTTGCCTGACCCGGAAGGACCTATGACCGCTGTATAGTCTCCCTCATTCATTACAAAATTGATGTCCTTCAGCACAGGAATCTCTATTTTGCCCTGATAGTAGTTCTTATAGATATTTATGCACTCTACTATCTTCTTCATCCCTGACCTCCGGCCGCCCCGACAGGCTCCGCTCCCACGCCTTCATCAGGCATCGGCTCCGAGCCTTCCTCGGGCATTGTTTCCATGCTTTCGTTCTCTGCGGGCTTCTCGCTCATAGGCGCGGTCTTCATGCCCGGGGTGAGCGTTCCGTCCGGAATGCAGATGGAGTCTTCGGTAGAAAGCCCCTCGGTTATCTTAACTTTCCCGAGTTCCTCTCTCACCTCAGAGATCGTGACTTCCTGCTTCTGGAGCCTTCCCCTGACGTCCTTCCACACAAAAGGATGATCAGGGTCTGTCTGATCCACCATATAGGCGGCCAGCCAGATACCTTCACCGGTATTCTCCTCTCCCTGTTCAAGATCAGGTTCCATATATACATGCTGGCCCATGATCAGGCCTTCGCTGCTCTCCAGATCCACATAGAATGGATACTTGGAGCTCTTGCTTTCCGAATTGGCGGCTCCAAAGCCTGCATTTTCGTTTGTGAGCGCGTTTTCCGTATCGATCTTAGTGATCTTTCCCTTCCATACGCTGTCATTGACTCTCGAGTGCACAAGGACAGGCGCGTCGACATAGATGTCGCCGATGTTCTGCTCATTGACCGTTCCCTTCACCCTGAAAGTTCCTACCTTCATGACAGTGATAAAACTGTTGTCTCCTGATCCCGAAGAGGATGATCCCTTCTCATTGATGCTCTTGACAACTCCCGAAATTCCGCTCTTTACTTCCGCGTTCTCAATGTTGCTCTCCAGCTTCTCGATCTCGGCTTCTTTCATCTGGATATCCAGATCTTTGTCCTTGAGAGTCAGATTCTGTTCCTTGATCTGCACCGTATAATCGGCCTGTTCGGAAGAGGACGCGCTTTTTTTCTCCTTCTCCAGCTGCGCGATCGTCTCTACCGTGCTGTCGTATTCGTTGTGAAGACGCTCAAGATCGATCTTCGCCTGCTGCAGGTCCTCCTCATATTTCGTTGTACTGTAAATAAAGAGAGCCTGGCCTTCCTCGACCTCATCGCCCTCTGATACGTAGATCTCTTCGACCTCCGCGTCAGCATTCTTATTCACTGACCAGGTTCCCTGGGGCTCTACGACCCCGGCAAACCGGTTGATCATGCCAAGGGACGCGTTCTGTCCCGTCAGGTTCGCCACAGTTTCAACATATGCTGTTCCCGCGTCTGTGCTGCCTGCTCCCGCTTGTCTGTAGATCAATAGAGTCGCCGCGATCACAGCGACTGCGGCTGCGGCGATCCACTTTTTATGCTTCTGAACAAATTCCATCATAATTGTGTTCTCCGTTAACGCAAGAATTCGGTTCTCTTTATAGTTATACTCCGATGTTGTCCGAAATCCATAGAAAATTCCCGCCCTTCAACAAAAAAAGGAGTCAGTCCGGCCGGAACGCCTTTGCGCTGCCCCCCGAACATGACTCCCCTCAGTTATTTGGTTATTCTTCCACAATTCTGATGGTATCTATTACCTGGTCCTCATAAGGTCTGTTGTTCCATCTGCTGGCGGGAACTCCGGCAATTTTATCAACGACTTCTATGCCCCTGACAACTTTGCCGAACGCCGCGTACTGCCCATCCAGATAGGAAGCGTCTCCATGCATGATAAAGAACTGGCTTCCCGCGCTGTTGGGATCCTGGGCCCTTGCCATACTGATCACGCCCCTCTTGTGAGCGATCGGATTGTCCCAGCCGTTTGCCGCGAACTCTCCTTTGATGTGCCAGCCGGGTCCTCCCATTCCGGTCCCCTCCGGATCACCGCCCTGGATCATGAATCCGGGAATGACCCTGTGGAAGATCAGGCCGTCGTAGAATTCGTCCTTCACCAGCTTCTCAAAGTTCTCCACCGTGACGGGCGCCGCTTTTTTGTCAAGCTCAAGGTCGATCACGCCGCCGTCTTTCATAGTTATACGAATCATATCGATCAGTTTCCTTTCATCGCCGGGCTTTCCCGGTCAAAATATAGTCGTCCCGCTGAAAGCCGGCGTTTCCCCGGCTTCAGAGCCTTACCATCACGGCGCGCTTATCGAGTTCCGCGTGCCTCTTCACTGCGGTCATACGGGAATAGTGCACCGCGCCCTCCGGCATCATGGGGTCGTTGAACACGAGCTCATTGACATCGCTGCCGATCAGGAGCATACACTGGGTTCCCGCAGTCCACCGGATTATCTTTCCGTCCTTTTTACACACCCAGCTGTAGCCGGGGTGTGTCGGTTTCATATCCTCACTTGCCCAGTAGATTACCGGAACACCCTTGCCTATGCCTTCCGTCAGGAGTTCGTCAGTAGACTTTCCGGTGGCGTCTTCCGCCCTGTATGGAACTCCTTTCTGCAGGAAACAGTCATTCATCGCCTTAACAAGCACGCCCGGATAGCACCCGAAAGAATTCTTCTCATAAGGGCTTCCCGCGAATTCTTTGTCCGGATCGCACCCTCGCAGCTGCCCTTCCTTGCGGCTCATCTGGCCCTGGGGCAGGAAGAAATCCACGAATTCGTTCACTGTGATCCTGATCCCCAGATACCTCAGAAGCATTACCGCGCACAGGCACTCGTCACCGGCCGGCCATTCATCTGTCTGTTCAATATGCGGAACCTTTAATACTGTTCCCACGACTGCCTCCTTGCTTTCGTCTGTCTCTCACCAGCTGCCCTGCGCGTGCCTCTCGTAAAAAGCGTTGATCTTGTCATAAGTGTCGTCGTCGATCACGTGCTCGATCCGGCAGGCTTCCTCCTCTGCTGTTCCGGGATCCACGCCGATCGCGACCAGGCATTTCTCCAAAAGTTTGTGCCTGGAATAGATCCTCTTCGCGATCTCTTCTCCCCTGGCAGTTAATGTGATGTACCCGTTCAGGTCCATCTCCACCATACCTTCCGACTTCAGTTTCTTCATCGCAATGCTGATGCTCGGTTTGGAATAGTTCATCTTATTGACGATGTCAATAGATCTGACGTTTCCGTTCTGCTCGCGCAGTATCAGGATCGTCTCAAGATAGTCTTCAGACGACTCATGGCTTTTCTTCATATTCTAAATACCTCGTTTAAATGACCGGAGGATCATAATGAAAACTCAAAGATCACCGCGCCGTATGCCGGGAGATCAAATTCAATGTACTGGTCTCTTCTGTCGCATTCGCCTTTCTGGGCCTTGAGCACTTCGGGCACGCTTGTCTCGCCGGCGCCGCCGAATACCAGCTCCGTGCTGTTGAGCAGAAGCTTGTACTGCTTGCGTACCGGAACGCCGACTCTGTAGCCTTCTCTCTTCATAGGCGTCATGTTCAGTACGAACAGGAGGGCCTTCTTCTGGGAAGGGCACTTGCGGAAGAAGGAATAGATGCTTCTGTCAGCGTCGTCCGCGTTGATCCACTCAAATCCGGACCAGTCGTCGTCGATCTCATACAGGCACTTGTGGCTTCTGTAGATCTCAAGAAGTCTCTGCACATAGTACTTCATGCCGATGTTGAGATAGTTGTCGTCCTTGCCCTCTTCAAGTCTCCACCACTCGAGCTCCGTCGCCTCGTTCCACTCATGCTCCTGGCCGAATTCCTGGCCCATGAACAGCAGTTTTTTGCCTTCGTGGCCGAACATGAAAGTATAGCCCACGCGGAGGTTGGCGTACTTATCTACCTTGTAACCGGGCATCTTGTTGACCATGGAGCACTTCAGATGTACGACCTCGTCGTGGGACAGAGGCAGAATATACTTCTCAGCGCTGTTGTAGCTCATCGCGAAGGTGAGCCCGTTGTGGTCGCCCTTTCTCATGATCGGATCCAGCTTCATGTATTCGCAGAAGTCGTGCATCCAGCCCATGTTCCACTTGAAGGAGAAGCCAAGGCCGCCGTCCTCGGGTTTCGCCGTGATCTTGGGCCATGCGGTAGACTCCTCGGCGATCGTCAAAAATCCGGGATAAGCCCCGTGCAGCTCGGAATTGAGGTGCTTGAAGAACTCGATAGCGTCGAGGTTCTCATTTCCGCCGTACTTGTTGGCAAGCCACTGTCCTTCCTTCTTGCCGTAGTCCAGATACAGCATGGAAGCAACGGCGTCAACGCGGATTCCGTCGATATGGTACTCGTTGATCCAGTAGTTGACGTTGGCGATCAGGAAGTTGGAGACCTCTTTCTTCGCAAGGTTGAAGATCCTGGTGCCCCAGTCGGGATGCTGTCCGCGGCGCGGATCGGGATCTTCGTAAATGCAGGTGCCGTCGAATTCAGCAAGGCCGAACGCGTCAGGGCAGAAGTGCGCGGGCACCCAGTCAAGGATAACGCCGATATTGTTCTTGTGCAGTGTGTCTACCAGATACATGAAATCCTTGGGATGTCCGTATCTGGAGGTGGGTGCATAGTAACCTGTCACCTGATAACCCCAGGATCCGTCGAAGGGATGCTCGGAAATGCCCATGAGCTCCACGTGCGTGAATTTCATGACCTTGAGATACTCAGCGAGACGATCAGCAAACTCTCTGTAATTATAGAAGCCGTCCGCGGATCCGTCGGGATGTTTCATCCAGGAGCCGATATGGCACTCGTAGATCGCCAGAGGTTCGCGATTGGGATCCTTGCCGGCGCGGGCCTTCATCCAGCGCGCGTCTCCCCACTTGTAACCGGAAATGTCGACGGTCTTGGACGCTGTGCCGGGACGCATCTCCGCCCAGTTTGCATAAGGGTCAGCTTTATATTTCTTGGATCCGTCCTGCGTAGTGATGCAGTATTTGTAAAGTTCGCCTTCACCGAGTCCGGGAATGAACAGTGTCCAGATTCCGCCCGCGTTGTATTTCGTCATCGAATGCTGTTCTTCATTCCATCCGTTGAATGTTCCGACGACGTGGACTGCCTTGGCGTTAGGCGCCCAGACCGCGAAGAAGATTCCCTTCTCCCCGTTTTCCTCTGAAGGATGCGCGCCCAGTTTCTTATAAATCTGGTAATGCGTGCCGTTTCCGAACCAATAGGCGTCATCATTGGAAATGTAGACCCTCTTGTCCTCCGGCTTCGCCGCCGCGGCTCTCTTTACTGCCTTGGGAGCAGCCTTCGCAGCTGTAGTTTTCTTTGCAGGCGCCGCGCTGCTCTTCTTGGTTGTAGTTGTTTTCTTCACTGCCATCTTACCATACCTCCTGATACTTGTTTCTGCAGACGTCTTACGCGGAAGATGCCGCGCTAAGTCCGGCTGCTGCCGTGGTGTCCGGAAATCTTATCCCCTGTACCGGTCCTGCGAACTGTTTATATATCTCAATAATGAAGGAAATCCTTATCCCTCAGTATAATTCTCTGAGCTCCTGTCTTTCTCCTTGAGAAAGAATCCACAAGGCTCGAGATCGTCTTGCGGCTCGCGTAGTAAAGCGCCTCGTCCACGATATCCCGGATATCTTCAAGAGTCACGCTGTGATCCACGGTCTGCATGGACATGATCCTGCTCTCAAGAGCGCTGATCCCGTACTCGTCGATCTCGCACTGCAGTTTCCCCGCGTACTCTCTTGCGTAGCCAAGAAGAGTATCAACGCTCAGGGCCGCAATATCGACCCTGGCCGGGAACATCTCTTTCATTCTCGGATGGTCGTTCAAAAACGCGTCCATGACGCCCTTTCTGTCGATCATGATGATCAGGATGCTGCGCTCCGGCACAGCGATCATCTCACAGAGCGCCGCGGCTCCTTCCTCGCTCATCATGGAGGCCTTCTCAATGATCAGGGCTCCGAAAGGCATTCTCGGGATCACGCGAAGAACATTCTCCCTGGTTATATACCTTCCTTCCGATTTCGCGATCTGGCCGACGAAATTGGGATTCTTCCGCCGGTACCTCAGTACCAGTTCCCTTGCCAGGCTGAGCGTTCCCGCTCCCTCGTCGCCGGTGATCACGACATTGCCTCTTCCTCCCTCTAAGAAGATCCTGTCGAGCGCGTCCGTGAGCTGCCTGATGGAGTCCTCGGAGTGAAGATACATCTGCCCCTTGCTGCCCTTCCCATCCGTTCTGGTCAGCGTCATCTGCTCCACGGCAAACTCTTTCGGGAATACTCCTCCGCCTTCCGTAACGAACAGGCTCGTGTCGTATCCGGCGCTCTCTTCATCATTGTCTCTGATCTCAAGCGCCTTGTGCACTTCTCCCGGGTCCCAGGATTTGGTCGAGCCGGCGTTCTCCCGGTTCGCGCCGCTGAACGGAGCTTTCTTCATGCCCGCGGCAGGCTTCTGCGGCGGAGCGTCGTCCTCGAGTCCGTTATACTCGTAGAAATCCCGTTTCACCTTCTCCCACTCGGTCATGATCTCTTCAAGATTGAGCTGGCCGGTGATCTGCTTCTCCGGTTTCGGGTCCTCCTGTATTACCATCGCGTACTGTCCGTCAGTTTCCTGGCGCAGGTAAGGGTCATAATTTTCCAGATTCCTGAGCCCTTTCGCGATCGTCTCCTGCATTCTCTCCTGTGAAAATATAGACTCTTCCACAGAACTCACTTCAAAGGACCGGTCTTCAAATACAGCGTGATCCGCTGCAGGCGCCGGCGCTGTCGTTCCGGATCTCGCCGGCTTCTTCTGTATGTCCGGCCTGCCCGCACTGCTGTCTTCCTGTCCGCGCTCACTGTCGCGGCTCTTCTTCGCCGGCTTCTTCTTCAGTTCCCCGGGACTGATCCTGTAATCCTCATATTCCCAGGGGATCTCCGCCGCCGGCTCCCGGTTGAGCGCAGGGATCATCTCCTCCTTCTGTGCCGGTTCAGGAGTTTGTCCGCTTACGGAATCGCCGGACTCATCAGCTGCTGCCGCAGAACCTCCCTGCGCCTGCCCGTCCTCTTTATCCTGTTCCGTTTCCGAAAGATCAGTCCCTTCTTCCGGAGCCCTGACCTGCTCCTTCCCGGTGTCCAGATCCGGTTCTTCGCCGGTATCATCGCTATCTTCCCCGCGGGCAGCCCCTTTCTCCGCGTCCGCTTCGGGACTGTCGGAACGCGCGGGTATCCTGATGGTCTCCGCATCCGGTGTGCTGCCGCTTTCCGCGCCGCTCTCTTCCTCTTCTTCCTCTTCCCCGTTCATCTTCCTGAAAAGGGCTTTCTGTTTCACGGTCAGTTCCGTGAAAGAGGCCTTGAGTTCCAGAGCCTTGTACACATATCTGCCGTACCCGAAAAAGGCGATGATCTCATCACACTCGGACGCGCACAAAGTCCTCTCTCCGGCTTCCAGATACAGCTTCGCAAGCTCATAGGCCCATTTATCGCGGAAGTCATGCTTGGCCAGATCCTCCAGGACGGCGATCCTCTCGTTCACGCTGACATTCTGTGCCTTATAGAGTTTGTACTGAAGTACATAGCGGTCCGCGTCTCTCGGTGCCACATTGATATACTCGTTGTAGAGCTGCAGCGCTCTCACATAATTCCCGAGTTTGAGTTCAAGCTCACAGAGAGAAAAGATGATCTGCCTTCCGTACGGACTCTTGGCGTAAGCCAGTTCCAGTACCCGCTTGCTGTCATGATATCTTCGGTTTAATTTATAGACGTCGCTGATCCTGCAGAGTGTCCTTACATTCTTCACTCTGCGCCAGTCCACAGAATCGGCGACCTCCGCCGCCTCCCTGAATCGACGCTTGGAGATCAGCGAATCGATCTCGCTGATCGTAACTTTCAGTTCATATTTATCCAACTTTAGACCTCGGCTGTTACTCGTCACAATTTACTACAAACCGGTCCTCACCTGTCCAAAAACAGGGCAAATTCACTAATTTCAGTTTATCATACGCCTATAGCAATGTCAAAAGCAATGCCTTCCTGACGGCTTCAAATGCCCTGTTCCTTCACTTTCTGATCCGGATCCAGTTTAAGGGACAGCTGCGCGAACTGCTCCAGGGAAAGGGCTTCTCCTCTCACGGCTGCAGGCATCCCTATCTCTTCCAGCGCCTCTGTCACTTCCTCCCTTGTATACTGTTTCCCGCCGAGGCAATAGCCGTGGGATATCGCATTGGCGAGCGTCTTTCGCCGCTGGTTGAAAGCCGCCCGGATCAGGCCGAACATTACCTTTTCGCTGCACTCCACAGGCGGTTCCGCGTAAGCCTTAAGGCACAGAACACTGCTGTCCACACCGGGCCTCGGGATAAAGCACGACGGACTCACCGTCATCACCGCTTCGGGTTCCGCATAATACTGAACAGCCAGGGACAGAGCTCCGTACTCTTTGTTCTCAGGGCCTGAGCGGATCCTGTCCGCCACCTCTTTCTGGACCATTACAGTGATGCTCCGGAACACATTCTTCTGCTCCAAAAGCTGCATCAGGATCGGCGTAGTCACATAATAAGGAAGATTGGCCACCACCTTGAGCGGCTTGCCTTCATTGTATTCGTCGCATATTGCCCGAAGGTCAGTCTTTAGAATATCCTGCCACAGTATTTTGACATTATCGCAGTCTTCCAGCGTCTCCTCCAGCACCGGCCGCAGGCTCTCGTCGATCTCGACGCATATCACCTTTCCCGCCGCCCCGGACAAAAGCTGCGTCATGCTCCCTATCCCGGGCCCGATCTCCAGCACACAGTCGTCCTGCGTGATCTGCGCGGCGTCAATGATCCCCCTGATCACATTCGCGTCGATCAGAAAGTTCTGGCCATACTTCTTGCGCGCCCTGATCCCGTATTTTTCCAAAATATACCGGGTAGCTCCCGGTGTCGCTAATACTTCTCTCATGTATTCCTCTTTCTGTTAATAAGCGGCAGGTATTTTGCTCTGCGCTGCGAGGCCGTTTATAACCGGTACATCGTCACAGCGTTCTGCTCTGTCACCTGAATCACTTCCTCTTCCGAAATTCCCTTTATCTCCGCAAGTTTTCCGACAACATGGGGAAGATAAAGCGAGGAATTTCTCTTTCCTCTGTACGGCACCGGAGCCAGGTACGGGCAGTCCGTTTCCAGGATCAGGCGCTCCAGCGGAATCTCTCTCGCGACCTCGACAAGTTTTCTGGCATTCTTAAAAGTAAGGACTCCTCCAATACCGATGTAGAATCCCATCTTCACAAATTCTCTCGCCATCTCCACACTGTAGGAAAAGCAGTGCACCACGCCTCCGACTTCCTCTGCGTGATTTTCTTTCATGATCCTCATCGTGTCCGCGGCCGCTTCCCTGGAGTGTACAACGACCGGCATATCCACCTCCCGCGCCAGCTGCAGCTGCCTTGCAAACCAATGTTTCTGAATTTCTCTGTCGGGCTCCGGCCAGTAATAATCAAGTCCGATCTCTCCCACTGCCACAGCCTTATCATCCGCGAGCTTTCCCCTGATCTCCTCCAGCAGTTCTTCCGTCATTTCCGCGCAGTGCTCCGGGTGAATTCCCAGGGCGCAGTAAACATGTGGAAACCGGTGAGCCAGATCAAGGCACTCGTCTATACTCCGGGGCGACGCGGCAATATTCACCACGCGTCCGATCCCTGCCGCCGGAAGTCCCGCCAGCAGCTCATCCCTGTCGCCGTCAAAAGCTTCGTCGTCATAATGTGCATGTGTATCAAAAATCATCTCTGTCCTCTTTTAGAAAAAATAATAAAAAAGCCTTGCATTTCCAAAACTCTTCCCCTATAATAACACTTGCGTCACGAATAAGAAAACAATTTCGTCGCACAAATACAATATGCGCTTCTAGCTCAGCTGGTAGAGCACCTGACTCTTAATCAGGGTGTCCAGGGTTCGAGTCCCTGGAGGCGCACTCGTCAAACTGTTGTAATTACTGATGTTTCAGTAATCACAGCAGTTTTTTTATTGCCTGAATTCACGTCTTCTCCACATTTATTAAGAATTTGTTACAAATTATGAATAATATATTTGCATTATCGTCATTTATTCGTTATAATCATCGTAAAAAGGTTAATAATTTGTGGAAGGAGTTCCATTATGAAACGCAAACTCGCTTTACTTCTTGCAGGATGCTTAGCAATTTCTCCCGCTGCGGCGGGTTATTATCCCGCTCAGGCTTTGGCGGCTGAGACAGACGCCGGATCTGAGTCCGGCGATCCGGTTCCGGCCAAAATATCAGTATCAGTCAAAGACGAGAATGAGACCGTCCTGAGCGCGATCAGTAATGACGCCGGGCAGGAAGAAGATACAGCAAAATACAGCATGTCCGTCGGGGAGACCCGGCAGCTCACCGCTCTCATAGAGCAGGGCGAAGAATTTCCCGCTCTTTCTGTCTGGAACAGCGAAACTCCCGAGATCATTGATATAGATGACGACGGGTTCATAACAGCCAAATCTGCAGGCGCAGGTCTGATCTCACTTAGCATATCCAGCGATATAAGCCAAAATCCTACGGAGTTTAAATATGAGATTCTTGTCCTGGAGCCTGAAATTGTGGTTTCCGAAGAAATAACTGCGGTGACGGAAGATTCTGCTCCTGCGCCGGCAGAGACAACCGATGAAGCAGCCGCGGCTCCCGAAGCAGAGCCCGCTGCCGAGACGAAAGAAGAAACCGCAGAGCCCGCTGCAGAAGCCGCAGATTCCGCGGAAGCAACAGTATCCGGCGACCCGGCTGCTGCTCCCGAAACAGAACCTGTCGCCGCCGCAGAACCCGAAGCTGTAGAGACAGCAGCTGACGAAGCAGCCGCGGCTCCTGAAGCAACTGTATCAGGCGATCCGACCGCTGCTGCCGCTGCAGAACCCACAGAGTCATCTGCAGCCGCCATCGCGATGAACGCGGCGGTAGAGACCGGAAACACTTCTTCCAAAGTCAGTCCCGCTCAAGGCGCTCTCGTGACGCCCCACTGGGAGGGAAGCTATTCCTCCGGCTGGCGCTACATCAAGAACGACGGTACCAAATCTACCGGAAAAATGACGATCGACGGAAAGATCTATATTTTTAATTCTGCCGGAGAAATGTGCACCGGATGGACCTATTACGGGAATGCCTGGTACTATCTCGAGCGCAGCGGAGAGGCGAAAAAGGGCTGGTACAAAGAAGGCAGAACATGGTATTACCTCACGGGCGACGGCTCCATGAAGACCGGGCGGCTCGATCTCGGCAGTTCCTCTTTCCTTTTCAACAATTCCGGCGCTATGCAGACCGGATGGGCCTGGTACGGAGGCAAATGGTACTACATGGACTCCGACGGCTATATGAAAAAGGGCTGGTATAAGGAAGACAGAACATGGTATTACCTCACGGGCGACGGCTCCATGAAGACCGGACGACTCGATCTCGGCAGTTCCTCCTTCATCTTCAATAGTTCCGGCGCTATGCAGACCGGATGGGCCTGGTACGGAGGCAAATGGTATTACATGGATTCCAATGGCTATATGAAGAGAGGATGGCTTTGGAATGGCGGTCATTGGTATTACCTTGCAAGTGACGGCGCCATGAAGACCGGCTGGCTCACTGACGGCAAGGCAAAATATTATTTGAACGCAGACGGTTCCATGAAGACCGGCTGGCTGAAGACCGGCGGGAAATGGTATTTCCTTAACAGCAGCGGAGCCATGAAGACCGGCTGGCTCTGGAACGGCGGTTATTGGTATTATCTCGCAAGCGACGGCGCCATGAAGACCGGCTGGTTCTGGGACGGCAAAAACTGGTATTACTTCAATAAAGCCGGCGACATGAGATACGGCTGGCTCGAGGAGAACGGCGCCAAGTACTATCTTGGTTCCTCCGGAGCCATGCTGACCGGCTCCCAGAAGATCGGCGGCACCTGGTATTACTTTAACGGCGACGGGTCTCTGGCAGTCAGCACGAATTCCTACAGCAATACTGAGGAGTTCATACAGTGCATCGCACCGCTGGTCATCAAATACGCGCCCCAGTACAATGTCAAGGTCTACAGCCCCATCATCGCTCAGGCAATCCTGGAGAGCGCTTCCGGCGAATCGAGCCTCGGCAAACAGTACAACAACTTCTTCGGTCTCAAGTGCGGGACACTCTGGACCGGAAAGAGCGTAAATCTCCGCACAGGTGAGGAATACACGCCCGGTTCCTATACCACGATCTCCGCGAACTTCCGTGTCTACGACACTATGGAGGAAGGCGTCAGAGGATATTTCGAGTTCCTGTTCAGAAACAGGACCCGCTACAACAACCTGATCGGAGAAACTGATCCTTACGAGTATCTGGTAAAGATCAAGGCAGACAGATATGCCACCTCCAGCAACTATGTCAGGAACGTATACAACGTGATCAAAAGCTATAACCTGACAAGATTTGACCCGTGATTATGAGGAGTTTTGATGATTAAGAGATTTTACACCCGTTTATCACTCATACTGATGCTGGCGGCAGCCGCTCCTATGCTGTCTCCCGCTTTCCCCGTCCGGGCTGCCGCCCGGGTCTCTTCCGCGGAAACCTCCCCGGTACGCGCAGATCTTTCCGCCGGAAAGTTCGCCGTTGAGAACGGCAGGACCTACTGCAAAAACGCGGACGGATCCAACAGGACCGGATGGGTGAGTGAATCCGGAAGCTGGTACTATTTTGACCAAAAAGACGGCCACATGCTCACGGGATGGGTCAAAGACGGCGGCAAATGGTACTATCTTAATACCAAAGACGGAAAAATGGTGACAGGCTGGCTGGTCCTTAATCCCTCCGGCACAAAATACTATCTCAAAAAAGACGGATCCATGATCCAGGGCCCCGCGTGGGCTACGATCGGCAGCGGAAGGTACTTCTTTACCTCCGACGGCGACGTTGCAAACGCCTGGGAACTGAAAGAAGGAAAATGGTATTACTATACCACAGAAGGAACAGCTGTAAAAAACAGATGGATCCTCTATAAGAACCATTACTACTATATGTCTGCCGACGGTACCGCAGCAGTCGGCACCGTTAAGATCGATGGCAGAGAATACAAATTCGGCAGTTCCTGCGATCTGCTCGGCGCTGTCCCCTCTTCCGTTGCGGCTGCCGCGAAAGCGCCTCTGACGACCGAAAAGCTTAAATCCGGCACCGCGAATGTCAAAACAGAGAAAGACAGCGCAGCTACCGCGAAAAACGCAGACAAAGACGCGCAGAAAGAGACAGCGGCCGCAAAAGAGGAGGCCTCTAAAGCAACTGAGGCCGCCGTTACAAAGGTTGTCGGCAAACTTAACGAAACCACCGAATCCAGGAAGCAGTTCGTGATCCAGATCGCGAATTATGTGCGCAAATACGCACCTCAGTACGGCATAAAGGTCTACAGCCCCATCATCGCCCAGGCGATCCACGAGAGCGGCTGGGGAGAATCTTCTCTCTCCGCTAAATACCACAACTACTTCGGACTCAAGTGCGGAACCCGCTGGACCGGAAAGAGTGTAAATCTCTCCACCAAGGAGGAGTACTCCGCAGGAACGCTTACCACGATCAGGAGCAACTTCCGCGCCTATGACAGTATGGAAGAAGGCGTCAAGGGATATTTTGAATTCATTCAGCTTAAGCGCTACGCCAACCTCAAAGGCGTCACAAACGCCAGACAGTACCTGCAGAATATCAAGAATGACGGCTACTGCACCGGAAGCCAGTATGTCGACCACACGATGGCGATCATAAACCTCTATAACCTGACTCAGTTTGACAAATGACGCCGGATATGAAATGATATCACCCGACCACCCCGAGATTGGAGATATGGAAAGTGACTGACAATACGGAATTTACCCGGGAAGATATCAAATATATGAAGGCCGCCCTGAAGCAGGCCGAAAAAGCGCTGGCAATCGGTGAAGTTCCGATCGGCGCCGTCATCGTGGAAAATGGCCGCATCATCGGCCGCGGTTACAACCGCCGCAACACCGATCACACTACCCTGGCCCACGCCGAGATCACCGCGATCAGAAAGGCCAACAAGAAAGTCGGCGACTGGCGGCTGGAGGGATGTACGCTGTACGTAACTCTCGAGCCCTGCCAGATGTGCGCCGGCGCCCTTGTTCAGTCAAGGATCGACAGAGTCGTGATCGGAGCCCCGAGTTTCAAATCAGGCTGCGGCGGAACACTTCTCAACATCCTGCAAAACAGCGAATTCAACCACCAGGTCGTGGTGGATCAGGGACTGATGCAGGAGGAGTGCACGCAGATCCTGCAGCGTTTCTTCAAGGATCTTCGCCTTCGAAACAAGATGCGCAAAAAGGCCGGCTCCGCAGATCAATCTTTTGATTGACTTTGCCGGCTGAATCTACTATATTTACACATGTGGGCGCCAAGGCGCCCCCTATTTAACGGAGCCTTAACAGCTGCCTGCCGCTTGCTGTGATGAAGTTTGGGTCTTACGCAATGATTCCCCGCGAACCGTGTCAGATTGGGAACAAAGCAGCACTAAACGGGCCCTATCATGTGCCGTGAGGGTGCCTGGCGGAGCAGTAAGCACAGTAACGGGTTAAGGTTCCGCCGCGGAGAGCATTTTTTGTCGAAGATGTCATGTGATCGGGATAGTTTATATTCAGAAAGGTTCGTTATGAGTTTAGACAATATTATGGATATGACTGACTGTACGCTCTGTCCCAGGAGCTGCCGGGCGAACCGCGCCGGAGGTGAAGTGGGTTATTGTAAAGAAGACGCTGAGCTGTACGCCGCGAGAGCCGCCCTGTATTTTGACGAGGAGCCTGTGATCTCCGGCCGTCACGGGAGCGGCGCCGTGTTCTTCTCAGGCTGCAATATGGGCTGTGTCTACTGCCAGAATTATGCGATCGCCAAGGCGATGTCCGGAATGAAGATCGAGCCCGAAAGGCTCTCCGAGATTTTTTTGGAGCTGCAGGACCAAAATGCCGAGAACATCAATCTGGTCACGCCCTCCCACTATCTCTACCTGATCATTCCCGCTATTGAGAAAGCGAAACGACAGGGGCTTTCGATCCCTGTCGTCTATAATACCGGTACCTATGAGCGCGTGGAAGCCATTAAAGCCCTGGAGGGCCTTGTGGACATCTGGATGCCCGATTTCAAGTATATATCTCCCCGCATCTCGCTGGCCTACTCTCACACTCCGGATTACTTCCAGTACGCCTCCAAAGCCCTGGCCGAAATGGTACGTCAGTGCCCCAGGCCGCTGTTCGCGGACGGCACATCCTCCATTGACGCGGCGGATGACGCTGATGATCCGGTCATGGTGCGCGGCGTCATTGTAAGACACCTTGCCCTCCCTGGCTGCGCCGAGGACTCCAGAGATATCCTGGACTATCTCCACTCCACTTACGGAGACAGCATTTTCATCAGCCTGATGAATCAGTATACGCCTATGCCCCAGGTCTACGGCGATCCCAATCTGGGCCGCAAGCTTACGGCTGAGGAGTACGACGAACTGGTGAACTACGCGATCTCAATCGGCGTCACCAACGGTTTCATCCAGGACGGTGAGACCGCTTCCCAAAGCTATATCCCCGCCTTCGACGGGACAGGCCTTTCAGGAGAAAAAAACCGCCTTTGAGGCGGTTTTTTTGTCTCTTATTTATCTCCTGCGTTTCTCAAGTTCTTTCATGTACGCGTTTACCATCAGCGCGATCTTGAGCGTCATGGCGTCGTCAAAGGTCCTGATGTCGAGGCCTGTGCTCTTCTGCAGTTTCTCAATGCGGTAAACCAGCGTGTTTCTGTGAACAAAGAGCTGTCGTGCCGTCTCTGACACATTCAGGTTATTGTCAAAAAATGTGTTGATAGTCGTAAGGATCTCCTGATCGAATTCCGCCATCTCGCCCGCTTCAAAGATCTCCTGGATGAACATCCTGCACAGGCTCGGCGGAAGCTGGTAGATGAGGCGCCCGATCCCGAGTTCGTTGTAAGAGATCACTCTCTTGCCCGCGTAGAAGATCCTGCCGACGTCCATGGCCATCCTGGCTTCCTTGTAGGAACGGGACAGGTCCTTGAGCTCCTCGACGATGGTGCCGTAGGATCCGCGCACCTTGATCATCGCCTCCATATTCAGCATATCCACAGCCGTCTTCGCGGCGTCCTCGATCTCCTTATATCCCTCATTGTCTTCAAGAGCCTTGATAAGGATCACGCTGTTCTCATCCACCTCTGTCAGATAGTCGCCGTTCTGAATGGTGAAGAGCCCGGACAGCATCTCCGACGCGAGCTGCTCCGACTCCGCCTTGACTTCAAACAGAATGATCGCCCTGCGCACATTTCCCGCGATATGCAGCTTCTTGGAGCGGTTATGGATATCCACGAGCAAAAGATTGTCCAGCAGCAGATTCTGGAAGAAATTGTTGCGGTCAAACTTCTCCTTATACGCGACGATCAGGTTTTCGATCTCGCTGGCAGCTATCTTCGCGACCATAAACGTGTGCTCAGCGGTTCCCTGCGCCGTCAGCACAAACTGCAGCTCGTCGTCGTCCAACACCTTAAGGTAGAAACTGTTCCCGACGATCTGGCTGTCCGCCGCCGACTGGGCAAAACCCGCGGCCATACTCTTATCCGGCGCCTCAGCGCCCTCTGTCTGGGCTACAACATTGCCTGTAATATCCTGTAAGCAGAATTCGATCCTGGTGATGGTCCGCAGCTGTTCCAGACACCCTCTGATGATCTGTGATGATACCATATGTTTCCTCCTGTATAGGCTCCTTATGCAGATCCTCCCGCTTCCGGCCTGCCAACAGCGGGCTTTCTATACGAAAAATGGGTGCCGCACTGTTTTTATTAAGTGCGGCACCCTCATAATAACCGATTATTGTGCCCTCAGGCAATGCCAATCATTTATCAGTTAGCAATTGTCAGCTCGGTCTCCTTATCGAAGATGTGGATCTTCTTGGTATCGAAGGTGTACTTAACTGTATCACCGGGGCGAACCTTCGTTGTAGGCTCAACTCTCGCGGTGATGTTAGCGTTGCCCAGATCGAAGTACAGGAATACTTCCGCGCCGAGAAGCTCGTAAACGTTGACCTTGGACTCGAACTGATAAGGAGCCTTCTTATCGCCCTTGACTTCGATGATGCTCTCGGGACGGATACCGAATACTACGGGCTTTCCGTTGTAGCCGCCGTCGATCACTTTCTTGGCCTTGTCAGCGGGAAGCTCGATGGACTGTCCCTCGACATCCAGGAATGCCTTGCCGCCTTCTACTCTTGCGACTGCATCTACGAAGTTCATCTGAGGAGATCCCATGAAGCCTGCTACGAACAGGTTGCAGGGCTTGTCATAGAGGTTCTGAGGGGAATCGATCTGCTGAACGATACCGTCCTTCATAACGACGATTCTGGAACCAAGGGTCATAGCCTCTGTCTGGTCGTGTGTGACGTAGATGATGGTGGTGCCCAGTCTCTGGTGGAGCTTGGCGATCTCAGTTCTCATCTGTACACGCAGCTTAGCGTCCAAGTTGGAAAGAGGCTCGTCCATAAGGAAGACCTTAGGATTACGAACGATAGCACGTCCCATAGCGACACGCTGTCTCTGGCCGCCGGAAAGAGCCTTCGGCTTGCGGTCAAGCAGGTGTGACAGGTCAAGGATCCTTGCGGCTTCTTTAACAGCCTTGTCGATCTCATCCTTCGGCACCTTGCGGAGCTTAAGACCGAATGCCATGTTATCATAAACGGTCATATGAGGATACAGAGCGTAGTTCTGGAATACCATCGCGATATCTCTGTCCTTGGGCTCAACGTCATTCATGAGCTTGCCGTCAATCCTGAACTCACCGGAAGAAATGTCTTCCAGACCTGCGATCATTCTCAGAGTGGTGGACTTTCCGCATCCGGAAGGGCCTACGAAAATGATGAATTCCTTATCGGCGATCTCCATGTTGAAATTCTGAACAGCCTTGTAGCCGTTGGGATAAACCTTGCATACGTCCTTTAATGATAAGCTTGCCATTGTACAACTCCTTTGTAAAAATATAATGCGAGATTGCAGTTTTCAAATAACTGAACTTAGTATAGTCAAAATAGTCACCCCTCGCTATGCCACTAATACACAAAGTTTTTTTGAGGTCTTAGTGAGGATTCGTTATCAAAAAAGAGGAAAATTCTGTTTTTCGTAAACTTGTACAGAATTTTCCTCTTTGTTTGTCTGTTTTGACAGGTCCCTTCAGGGAAGACTGACAGATCCGTCATTCTTCTTCGTCCGGGTCCTCCGAGTTCTCCTGCTCCCAGATCTGCTTTTCCACTTTTCTGAAGATCGGGTCATAGATCATAGCGCAGGCATAGCCGGGGACGCTCAGCCCGAACAGGATAAGGAGCGGCAGCAGTACGCCCGCGAATATGAAGGCGATCATGGGAACAAGCGTGATCACAGCCATTTCCAGCGAACTGGGAAGTTCCGCGAATGTCAGTGTCACAGCGTTAATGATCGTATGAATGACGCTGTTGTCGAACCTCGACTGCATCGCAAAGGCGTAGATCATACATATGAGTTCGAGGACAGCCACCACGAGGATGGAACTGGGAAGCCACAGCGGATAACTTCCTCCTCCCTGCAGGACCATGACCAGGGTGGAGCCCATGAGCGCTGCCAACGCCATAAACATGACCCACATCACAGTGGCCTGCCTGAATTCCCTCTTAAAGGCGCGGAAGAATGATTTTACGATATATCCCTCTTCTCCCCTCACCATCTTCAGAAGTACGTAATGCATCGCCGTCAGGGCCGCTCCCGCCGTGATGACAGGCAGGCACAGAAGGAGCGTGACCAGATTGAGGATCAAAAGATCCGTCACTTTGTTTAAAAATCCCTGAAAGGAGCTTCCCTCTTCAAAAATACTCACTTGGCGGCTCCTCCCTTCGCGACGTTCCCGTCGCCGCTTCCGAACACACTGATCCCGGTAGTGATCATCTTCTCGATGGTATCGAGAAAGCCGTTCCAAAGTACAGTAAAGAATCCTTCTGTCCTCTTCTGCACCTCGTGCTGCGCATCTCTGATCAGAGTATTCTCAGGCGCCTTTTCATTGCTTTTATAAGTGGTCCGGATCCCGAGCACGTTCTCCGCAACGGCTGAAGGCGAGATTCCCATCTCGTCCATCTGCTGCAGGGCCTCTCTTATTGATTTGCGGATCGAATCTTTGTCGACGCCGTCAACCGCCTCGTCCATTTTTTTGTACAGGTCTCCACCGATCTCCTCGCCCTGCTCGAGAAGGCTCTTGTCCGAATTATCTTCGGCCTTTTCTTCAGGAAGGCTCTCTTCCACTTCTTCGGCCACTTCGTTCGTGGCCCCTTCGGAAGCCGCGGCATAACAGACAGGTCCTGCAGCGCATGTAGAGGCCAGCACTGCAGTCATCAGGATCGTAAACACTCTTTTCTTTATCATAGAAAACCTCCGTGGGGGTTGTCCTTAATTTCCAAAACGGCTGTATTTTTCACAAAATACAGCCGCACATTCCATTCTATGATCAGCCGATCTCAGAACCGGCCGGGATATCCTTTCCGCTCTCAGGCGTCATCAGCGCCAGAGATCCGTCGGGGCCTTCCGCGCACAGGAGCATGCCTTCGGATACGATCCCGGCGAGTTTGGCGGGCTTAAGATTCGTGATCACCATCACTTTTTTGCCAACCATCTCTTCCGCTGAGTAGTACTTGCGGATACCGGAAACGATCTGGCGCACTTCGTCACCGATCCTGACCTGGCTGCAAAGAAGCTTCTTGGACTTCTTCACTTCCTCGCAGGCGATAACTTCGCCGACCTGGAACTGAAGCTTCGCGAAGTCGTCGATGGTGACTTCGGGCTTCTTCTCCACCGCAGGAGTTTCTGCTTCCTTGGCAGGTTCCGCAGCTTTCTCCTCAGATCCGGCGACCTTCTCCTTGGCCTTCTCCTCGAGCTTAGCCTGCTTCTGGGCCTCCTTGCGCTGTTTCTCCATGATCTTCTCAACGTCCTTCATGACATCAGCTTCCTTGAGGCGCGCGAAGAGGATCTCGGGCTTGTCTGTAACCTTATTTCCGGAAGGATACAGGCCGAAAGTACCCAGTGTGTCAAAATCGCGGATCTCAGTGTTCAGCATCTTCACGATCTTGTCCGCGGTTTCAGGCATGAACGGAGCCATCAGGGCCGTGCCGATCGTGATACCCTCGATCAGGTTGTAGAGAACTGTGGAGAGACGGTCAGCCTTGGCCTCATCCCTTGCCAGTACCCACGGCTCGGTCTCGTCGATATACTTGTTGAGTCTCTTGAATACCGCTAAGATCTCGGTCAGGGCGTCAGCCGCGCGCAGCTCGTCCATCTTGGCCTCGACCTTGTTGTAAGCGGCTGTAACGAAGGCCTTGAGATCGTCGTCAACAGGCTCTGCCGCGCCCTTGTCGGCAACAACGCCATCAAAATATTTATTGCTCATCGCAATGGTGCGGTTCACGAGGTTGCCCATTGTGTTGGCGAGGTCGGAATTGATCCTCTCCACCACGAGCTCCCAGGTAATGACGCCGTCGTTCTCATAAGGCATCTCGTGCACGACAAAATAGCGCACGGCGTCAACGCCGAAGATCTTCACCAGATCGTCCGCGTAGATGACGTTGCCCTTGGTCTTGCTCATCTTCTCTCCGCCCTGCAGCAGCCAGGGATGGCCGAATACCTGCTTGGGAAGAGGCTCGCCCAGCGCCATCAGGAAGATGGGCCAGTAGATGGTGTGGAAGCGGACGATGTCCTTGCCGATCAGGTGAAGGTCGGCGGGCCAGTTCTTCTTGTAAAGGTCGCTGCTGTTGCCATCCGCGTCGTAGCCGATGCCGGTGATGTAGTTGCTGAGCGCGTCGAGCCACACATAGACAACATGGCCGGGCGCGAAGTCAACCGGAATGCCCCATGTGAAGGAGCTTCTGGAGACGCACAGATCCTGCAGGCCGGGCAGCAGGAAGTTGTTCATCATCTCGTTCTTGCGGGATACGGGCTGGATGAACTCAGGGTGTGTGTTGATGTGCTCGATCAGGCGGTCGGCATACTTCTTCATCCTGAAGAAATACGCGTCTTCCTTGGCCTGGTGCACCTCGCCGCCGCAGACCGGGCAGTACTTGCCGTCTACGACCTGAGAGGCAGTGTAGAAAGCCTCGCACTCTCTGCAGTACATTCCCTCGTAATAGCCCAGGTAAATGTCGCCCTGATCGTAGAGCTTCTTGAAGATCTTCTGGACCTGGCGCTCGTGGTCTTCGTCAGTTGTGCGGATAAAGCGGTCATAAGAAGTGTTTACCAGATCCCAAAGTCTCTTGATCTCTCCGGCCACTTCATCGACGAATTCCTTGGGAGTCTTGCCGGCTGCCGCTGCCCTGGACTCGATCTTCTGTCCGTGCTCGTCGCTTCCCGTCTGGAAATGCACGTCGTAGCCGTCCGCTTTCTTGTATCTGGCGATGCAGTCTGCCAGAATGATCTCATAGGTGTTTCCGATATGCGGTTTGCCGGAAGTGTATGCGATCGCTGTTGTAATGTAGTATTTTCCTTTATTCTGCATAGGTCATTTCCCCTCTGATAAGTATTTTTAGTAACAAAGCACCTCGTGCCCCGTCTCCGTGACCAGCACCTGGATCTCCCACTGCGCGGACGGCTTGCCGTCAGCCGTGTAGATCGTCCAGCCGTTCTTGTCGTCCTGGTAGATCTCATCTGTTCCCATGTTGACCATGGGCTCGATAGTGAATACCATGCCGGGGACCATCAGCATCTCTTCGCCGGGCTTGGAGACATAGCTGACGAAAGGATCCTCGTGGAACTCCAGTCCGATTCCGTGTCCGCCGATCTCCTTGACTACCGTGTAGCCGTTCTTTACGGCGTGCTCGTGGACCTTGCTGCCCATATCGCCGAGGGTCGTCCACGGAATAACATTTTCAAGTCCGATCTCCATGCACTCTTTGGTGACCTGGACCAGTCTCTTCTTCTCCTCCGACACTTCGCCGATGCAGTACATTCGCGAGGAATCCGAGAAATACCCTTTGTATATAGTCGAGCAGTCCACGTTGATGATGTCGCCCTCTTTGAGGATGTGGACTTCATCCGGAATCCCGTGGCAGACTTCCTCGTTGATGGAGGTGCACACGCTCTTAGGGAACCCCTCGTAGTGGAGCGGAGCCGGGATCGCGTTCATTGACACAGTAGTCTCGTAGACGATCTTATCGATCTCCTCGGTGCTCATGCCCGGATGTATAGCCGCCGCGACGGCGTCCAGGCAGGCCATGTTGACCTTCGCGCTCTCTTTGATGCCCTCGATCTGCTCAGGAGTCTTGATGATGCTCCGGTCGGGCACGATATAACCGCCGAGCTGGTATCCTCTGATCTTCTCGTCAAAGCGCATATGGCAGTTCTTGTATTTTTTGCCGCTGCCGCACCAGCACGGGTCGTTTCTCTCTATTTTTGCTGCAAAATGGATCATATTTATGTGATCATCCTTCCATTTATTACTTTTTACACATTCAAACTTCAGTATGGAATCTTTTCCCCTAAATGTCAAGCAAGCCCATCTGCTCCCGGGTCAAAAAAGAGACTGCCGGAGCGCCTCTCCCTGCAGTCTCTTTCTTCATCTCACATAGAATTCCTCCGCGTCCTCAAGCCTCAGGCAGTGCACGCGGTCGCTGGAGCGGTCAAGGTGCATCACGAACAGAAGCGTCTCCAGAGGATAAGTTCCCCAGTCTATGTAGTCTCCCAGAAGATAGAGCTCGTCTCCTTTTTCAGGGGCGAACTTTATCTTTTTCAGAAGCTTCTGAAACTGCGGCAGGGCGCCGTGTATATCGCTGATCACATAGGTTGACAATGTGTCTGTTCTCCGTTTCTATTGTTAGCGGTCATGGGAGGATCTTTTTGATCTTCCTCTCGATCCTGCGCATAAGGGTGACCGATCCGTAGTGCTCCATCACAAAGTCGATCCCGTGTTTACGATAATCTCTCCAGAACTTGTGCCTGATCTGCGAGGGTTTTGTGGGCTCCTGCAGGTTCAGCTGCCAGCAGTCCTTCGTATTGCTCTCCCGCAGTTCCAGTTTCTCTTTGATATCATCAAAGAGCTCTTTTCCCCGCTCTGTGTGGATCAGGACAAGGCTCGTTCCCATCTCGTCCACGAAATCCGGCATACTCTTCTCCATGTGCCAGAAATCACCGATCGTGATATCCGTATCTCTGTCGATCCTGGTGTAAGGACAGACGTGGCAAGAAGGGCGGATCGTATAGCGGTCTGTGTAGATCCTTCTGTATTTTGCAATAGAGAGCTCCTCACCGTTTCTGTTGACCGTTCCAACGGATCTGCTCCATCCAGTCTTCTTGTTCTTGAAGTTCAGGCCGCTGAGTTTTCCCTCTTTCTCCAGGGTGCGGGCATACTCCCTCCATATCTTCGGGCTCGGCGCCCCGTGGCAGACAAGATCGACAATAAAAGCCCTGTCTTCCATTTCGTTCATTTTCATGAAATTCCTGAAAGCTGCCGCCTGGCATCCTGTTCCGGTAAAGAGAAGCTTCCGGTCCGGGTTCTCTCTGAGCCACATAAGGCTCTCCTTCCACGAATCCAGCGCATAGCTCTGCATGTACATGGATCCCCGGGCCGCATCCCTCTCTTCTTTCGTGAACGCCAGTCCGAAACGGGCGCGGTGCCCGTCATAGTCGTAAGAGGAACAGAGCACGGCGTCTCCCCTGTCCAGGAAATAGTCCGAGATCGCCGTAAAAGCGCCTCCGGAAGAGCTCTTCGCCAGTATTTCTCTGTCTTTAGTTCTGCATGCGTAAACCAGTGTTTTTTCCATACGTAGATTTAGTCGTTCAGATCCTTTTTAAAGGTACACGCCTGCAGACACCTGCGGCAGCGCACACACTTGTCCGGATCGATCTGAGGATAGAGAAATCCCTCCTCATCCTCTTGCATTTCAATAGCCCCCGCGGGACATACATCATAGCAGGCGCCGCAGCCGCAGCAGCTTTTCTTTTCCGACGCAAGATCCGGCAGATCGGAAGGTTCTGTCTGTATTCTGCTCCCCGAAACCTTTTCATTTTTTTTCAGATAAGCGATTCCTTTCGCGATCACAGTCCTCACGAAAGACTTGTTGAGCACCGCAAAGACAATGCAGCCCAATGCGAAATTGACGAGGTTGAGCGCCATGCTCTGCTGATAGCACAGGATACTCTCCGCAGTCATGATACCCGTCACGACCAATACATGCCGAAGGTTATATCTGACTTTTACGATCCGCTGCACGTCCACGCTTCTGAAGATGAACAAGAACAGATAACTCACCAGCGTAGAGCCGGAAGCCGCGTACAGTCCGATCCACCTGATCGTGGCGATATCTACGACCAGGTTGCAGGCCGCGGCCGCGGTCGTCGTCACGCCGACGCTTTTCGATTCCTTGTATGCGACATAAATGCCTCCCAGGAACATCGACATACTGTAGAAAAACATGCCCATGAACAGAATTGGGATCTGAAAATACGCCGCCCCGTAATCGCCCCGGATCAAAAGTTTGAACAAAATGGGCGTCACCGCGATCAGGAGCCCGAAGAAGCCCGCCATCAGGTCGAACATGACTCCGAACATGGAGGAATAATACTCGCTGGCGTCCTTGTCTTTGGAGACCACCGTCGCGTTTTCCTGCCACGCCATGGTGAAAGTATTCTGAGCAATGTTTAACAGGCTGGGGATCTTATTGGCAACCGCGTACACCGCATAGGCCTCAACACCCATAAAAAAGTTCACTACCAGGCGGTCTGATACCCGCATGACCCAGGAGGACATGCAGTTGGGCACCATAGGCCAGGAGTACCTGAGCATTTCTATGAGTTTGTCTTTACTGAAGGCAGCCGGTGAAATATACCGGTAGAGCCTGGCGCTGAAGACCAGATAGATAAGTGAGAACAGCACCGACATAAAAAGCGCGATGACCGTTCCCAGAAGACCCGCGCGCATCCAGTAGACACAGATCACAGCAAAGATCATTTTCCCCAGAGAGGACAGGATCGCGCTGATCGAATAGACCATGTTGTCATTGAGGCCTCTGCAGATCTGTCTCGCGACGTTGACCAGCTGGTCCGTCAGAAAGTACAGGCAGATCAGCATCCTCACAGTGCTGTCCACTTCTCCCAGACACACATAAAGGACAAGGAGCGCGGCAATGGAGATCGGAACAGTGAACGCCGTTATACTGGTCACGATCTCTTTGACTCTCTTTGAGTCTCCTCTCGCGTCGATCAGAAAACGGAAAGCCGCTGTCTGGATCTGGAAAGTCACGGTCGGCAGAAAGAGCGACTCCATGATAATGATCAGGTCATATGTTCCCATCTCTCTGTGGGTCAGATACCCGGTGAGGATGGGGAGCGTTATGAACGAAGCCAGCTTGGGCAGAAAGGTTCCGATTGATAATATGAGTGTATTTTTTGCTAATTTACCTTCTCGGCTCATTTGAGAAATCATTCCCTCTCGATCTGATCCGCTCTTTCGGCGATCAGATCTATATACTTCAGGGATCTTGCGCGCATCGTGCCGAGCCTGCGGTCCGCTTCATCCCAGTCGGCGTCAAATACGTAGTCCTCCTCGCTGCCGCGCAGGACGCACTCCCGCAGTCCGCAGCTCATGAGCAGATCCCTGCTCCTTACATTGAATTTCTTCGCGGTCTCCAGTTCCACCTTGAGTTTTTTCTTAAACAAAACAGCGAAAGCTGTGCCGTGAAATGAATTTGTCAGCACGTACTCTGCGCCCGCGATCAGTCCCACATACTCTTCGGGCGTCTTGTACCGCACTCTTTTGATATCGCGATTGTCTTTATACTGGTTGTTCAGATACAGGATCCCGGCGCCGGTCCTTCGGGAAAGCTCCCTCGCGTAGTCCAGCAGATGAACGGGCGGATTCACCGTATAGACAAATATATACGGCTTTGTGACTTCTGCGGGCGTCATGAGCTCCTCCCACTTATCGCGTGACAGCAAAAGCGTGGGGTCGAGGTCCACTCTGGCCTCGTATCCGATCTCTTCAGCCAGATCAGCAGCTCTGTTTTCCCTCACAGAAACACACTGCATCCCGGAAAGCCATTCCCTGTACAATTCCCCGGTTCCCTCCGGGAAACTGTCGAATCCGAAACTGCAGGCATAGGAATACCTCTGCTTCTCATCTGCAAAGGTAAGCATATAAGCGGGATCCATTCCGGAAAAAACATCGTTCCACACCTGGTCCGATCCCGAGATAAAGAGTGAGTAGTTGTCTCTCTCCTTTTCGAGTTCCTCTGCCCGCATCGGTACTGAAAGATCAAGCCTGTTCTTTCGAAATGTTCCAAAAAGGATGTCTTTTCTGATCGCGACAAGACACCTGAGAAGCACTATGGGAAATCTGTGGCGCCTGAAAAGGCCCCACGGCCTGTGGCCCTCCTCCACAGCCGGGCAGCGGTAATCTACAATGACAGCTTTGTGTCCCCGTTCAGAGATAACCTTCTGCAGAGCATAAGCCTGCAGCACCGCTCCGTAATTGGACGCCCTGTGAAAAGTCAAAATACCAATAGGCTTCATAATCTCACCCGCTCGCAGGATATTATCTTCTACTCCTCTTTCTCATACACGGATCTCTCCGGGAGCAGACTGTCAAATGCTTTAAGAAGCTGCTCCTTCGCCATGAGAAATTCCTCGTAACTGTGGATCCCGTCCGCGTCGTTCAGACACAGAAGGTTGTACTTCCCGCCTGCCACATAACTGCAGAGAGCTTTCAGTTTCTCCCTGTCGGCGTCGATCGTATAATGAGCGCCGAGATTGGCGAGCTTCTCCGGGACAAAGTTTCCGCTTGCCAACTGCCAGTAACGGAATACATACTGGCTGACATCCCTGACATCCCTGAAGCGGTGCCGGCAAGTGTCGTCAAGCCTGTCGCCGTTCAGTTTCCAGATCGTATCCATCGTGCTCTTGAGGATCGGCACCGGAAGGTGCTCGTCCTTGAAGCCCGGAAACATCTTAAACTGGCTGCAGTACATGTTCTCCAGCACTGTTTTGACCCCGTTCCCGGGGATCGAAAACCATTTGTCCCTGTCTTTCTTAAGGACCTCGTGCATGTCAAAATGCTCGTTGATGACTTCTGTATTATTTAGATAGATATGGGGCATGATCGCCCCGATCCTGCCGGGCCTGACTGCGTGCAGTCTCGCCTGGTGAACAGGCTTTCCATCCCGGTAAAAGAGTTCCTTCGGTATGCTCCGCAGAATGAACATATCGTCGTTAAAATATACAAAGTGCTCAGACAGTTCCGGGATCCTGTTGACGCAGAGCTCAATGGGATGGGAACTGAAAGTCGGAAGATAGTCGGCCGGAATGTAGTCGGAGTGTCTGACGTGGACCAGCTTCTCCGCGTCCGTGTTCAGCCAGGAAGGAACGTGCCCGCAGGTTACAAAATAGATCTTGTTGACCCACGGCGCGAATTTCTCCACCCCCCGGAACCAGTATCGAAGCGTCTCCCAGTCCCGGTACCTCGCTTCGCCGTCGTCTACCAGAAAGTGATCTTTCGGCGCATAGCGCTTTCTCAGTTCTCTCCACTCCGGGTCACTGTCATCCACCCACAGTATTACGAAGTCAATGGGGTAATCAGATTGATATGTTTTCGCCATGTCTGTCTATTCTCCCGCAGCGGGGCCTTCAGATCTGTCCAAGGATCTGCATCGTTCTGCTGATACCGTCTTTGATATCATAAAAAGGTTTCCATCCCAGTTCCCTGAGCTTTGCGCCGTCGAGCCTTGCCTTGGTCGCCTTGCTGTAGCCCTGTGCTTCTACGGCGTCAGGGATCTCGAAGATCACTTTTCTTCCCGCGTTCTGAGCGATCAGCTCAGCGAGGTCCCTGAGTCTTATATCAGAGGCCTCATCCGCGATGTTGTAGGCCTCTCCGCTCTCTCCTTTAAGGAGAACAGTGAGCAGACCGCTCACAGCGTCCGCCACATATGTATAACTGTAATACTGGGTGCCCGCCGATTTGAGGACGATATCCTCACCGGCGATCCCCTTTCTGATAAACTGGCTGATCGCCTTGGTATCCGACATCAGCATAGTGGGGCCGTAAGAGCGCGTCAGCCTCGGGATACATACGTCGATCCCCTTCTGCTTTCTGTAAGCCTGGCAGAGCGCCTCTCCGCACCTCTTGCTCTCCGGATATCCTGCCCTCAGGGTATTGCAGTCTATATAGCCGCAGTACTCCTCATCGAAAAGCTCGGCGTCGCCGCGGTTCTCCCCGTAGATCTCGTTGGAGGAGGCAAAGGCAAACCTCTCCGCGTCGTGCGCGCAGGCAAACTCCAGCATATTCTGAAGGCCTATGATATTAGTAGTGATCGTTCCGATCGGATCCGTAGAATACTGCATAGGGTGCGTGTTGGACGCCAGATGCAGCACAAAATCCACTTTGCCTATATCATTCCGGACGAAAGGAAGATTGATGTCATAAGGAATAAAAGAAAACAGTGGATCGCAGCTTCTCGCGCCGAACCTTGCCTTTGCCTTCTCTTCGCTGCGTCCAAGCGCGTAGATCCCGCAGTTCATGCTGAACTGCTCATTTCTTTCCATCAATACGTCGATCAGAAAACTGCCGACCAGTCCCGTCGCGCCCGAGATCAGGACAGCCTTATCCTTTAAGCGGTCCCACGGAAGGTCCAGCTGCGCTGTCCTTCTGACATCCTCCATATAGTCAGTATTGTCGTATAAATTCATCCGCTCTTCCTCTATTTTGCCCAATTGTCCCTGTCGGCTTTGAGATAAGCCTTGAACATCTCCAGGTCGTCCTTGGTCGTGAGCTTGATATTCTTGTCGGAACCCGCGGCAAAATAGAGCCTCTCGCCGAGTTCCACCATCATCGTGTTGGTATAAGAAGAGCCGTAGATCCCGATCTCCTCCTCAAAAGCTTTGTGATAAGCCCAGTCCAGTTTGCCGAAGCGATAGGCCTGCGGAGTTGAAACTCTCCTGAGCGTCTCGCGCGGAATATACTTGACCGTGCTGATCTCATCGTCGACCACAAAGATCTGCTCATTATAGGGGAGAGATGTCACCGCGTTCCCGTATTTCCTGCACTTGATGATGACGTCTGAGAGGACTGTCGCGTCCACCATAGGCCTGATCCCGTCATGAATGATGACGATATCGTCGTCGCCGCACTTGCCTTCAAGGTTGTAGACGCCGTTCCGGATCGACTCCTGCCCGGTCACTCCGCCGGACACGATCCACTTGAGCTTGTCGATGCCGAACTGTCTGGCGTAAGCCCAAACGATATCGTGCCACCCGTCAATACAGACCACCTCGATGGCGTCGATCTCCGGATGCCTCTGAAAGCCCTCCAGCGTGTAGATCAGAATAGGCTTGTCATATACATTTATAAACTGTTTGGGGATATCATAGCCCATTCTGTGGCCCGATCCTCCCGCGATGATGATCGCGACATTCATATTAATCCTCCTTTAGTACAGACCGAAGAGACACTATCATTACCGCCGTATTGAACAGCAGATAGCAAACTGTGTAAAGATCCGTGATATTGAAAAGTATCGCCACGAGCAGCAGGGCCTGGGCGCCTCCCGCGCAGGAGCGCAGGTTAAGCGCGATCGTCCTGACAAGCCCGTAATCCGCTTTATCCATGACATCCTTTACGGACTCTTTGTCCATAGTGGTCGTGACCGCCTTGTGCATGACCAGCCTCGGAAGCAGGTCAACGATCGCCGTCAGGCCTCCGCAGATCACAAGCGCCTCCGCTGTTATAAGTCCTGCCCTCACGAGAGGCCCCGCGCTGTGCGCCGCCATGATCCCGCCGGCGTAGAACATAAGAGCCGACGCGATATAGCCCGCCATTGCGTCGTAGACACTCCCCATCTTAGAGAACTGCTTCCTGTATCTGGCGACATTTCCGTCCACGCCGTCCAGAAGATTCCACATAAAAAAGAGGATCCAGCTTACGATCATTCCGGTCTTCGATCCGGTGACGCACGCAGCGATAAAACCGAGCACCGCCGGTATGATCGAGATCATAGAGATCGTGTTCGGCGTGAGGTTTGTGTACAGAAACGGGATCGTCAGCACATAGGAAAGAGGTCTGCCTATATAAAAGGCAAACATATCGTTTTTGGCCATCGCCTTCTTTTCAGGCGTCATTGATTTTTCTTCTATTTCTTTGACAGTTATCATAGTATTCTTTCATTTAATTCGTATCGGCAGCTATACCGAGTTAAGTGTATAAGATTTCAGGCAAATAATCAAATTATTCTTGTTTACAGCACAAAAAGCCGGCGGAACGCCCGCTGCCGGGAGATAATGGTTCTTCTCTCCCGTTCCGCGTTTAAATTCCGCCGAGATCATTTGTAAATATAAATGTGATGCGGGTCTTAGCCCTGGATCTTAGTCTATTTTCCCGCTCTCTTCTTCCCTTCCGGTCAGCTTCATGAACAGGTCCCTGTGCTCCCTGGCTGTTCTCTCCACATTGAACCGGTCTTTCACGATCTTCACCTCATTATTGACAAGGTACTCCCTCAGTTCAGGATTATCGTGAAGTCTCACCACCGCTTCCGCGGCTCCATAGTAGTCCTCTCTCTCCACGAGGAGGCCGTTGACGCCGTCCTGGATGATCTCCGGGATCGCGTCGACATTTGACGCGACGATCGGCTTTTTGATCAGCATATACTCGGGAAGAACAAGGCCGAAGCCCTCCCATCTGCTCATCAGCATTGCCACGTCGAAGTTGCAGATATAATTGAAAGGGTCATTCACCCATCCCGTGATCAGGAAACAGTCTCTGAGATCGTACTCCCTGACAAGTTTCTCTGTCTCTTTCCTGTTGAGGCCGTCTCCGACGATAACGAAAAATGCCTCGGGAATCCGTTTTTTAATAATGGAAGCGGCCTTGACAAAGATATCGGGCGCTTTCTGCGTCGCGAGACGGCCGACCGTTCCGACGACAAACGCGTCGTCCGGGATGACGTTCATGTCCCGCGGCTTAGTATGCACCACGCACTCCTCGTCAAAATCAATGCCGTTGTAGATGACGTGAAGCTTTGAAGGCTCGCAGATCTCATGAGCCAGCGCCGTGTTCTTCTCAAACTCGGATATACAGACAATGCTGTCAGTGACAGGGGCCAGCATCTTCTCGATCATGACATAGGACCCGATCAGTTTCTTGTCGGCACCTTTCATATTAAAGGCCCAGCCGTGCGCGTTATAGACTGTAATATTCCGTTTCCCTTCCCTGTTCTTAAGGCCTATATTAGCAAGACGTCCGATCGCCCCGGCCTTCGAACTGTGACAGTAAACAATGTCAGGCTTGTATTTGCTGATCAGCTTCCTGACTTCCATAACGCTTCTCAGATCCGCGCTCGCGCTGATCGGATGATGCATATCCGCGACATGTTCCACTTTGGAGACGATGTCGGTAAACTTTCTCGCGTCAATGGAATCCGAACACACGAGGACATGCTCAAGCTCGTCACTATAATTCTGTTTTAGCTTAGTCAACAAGGCGACCAAGTATCGTTCCACGCCGCCCGGCGCTTCCGCGATATGTAAAACACGTACCTTCTTCGCCACTCGCTCTCTCCTGTGTTCCTCAAAGATTCTCACGCTTATAAAAAAGCTACATTTTCAGTATATCACAAAAACACTGATATTTCTGTAACTGTATTATTATAATACATCCGCCGCTATTTTGCTATTCCTCAGTATGCACACATTCCCGGAATGAATTACTGGTTTTTTAAAAGAAAATGATAGATATTCTCTATGACAGTGAGCCGGAATTCGAATTCCTGCCTGTCCTTCTCCGCCAGCGTCGACAGGATCAGCCCCGTGAACAGCGACAGGACGCCGCACAGGCCGATAAATCCCGAGACTATGAGCGTGGGGAACCTCGGCACAAGACCCGTCTGTGTGTAATCGATGAATACGGGTACAAACAGGATCACTGTCAGGGCGAACAGTATCACGCTCAGCCAGCCGAAGAAATACATCGGCTTGTAATTCTTGTAGAGCCGGAAAATTGTCGAGAGGACTCTCATACCGTCCGAATAGGTGTTGAGCTTGGACTCGCTTCCCTCGGGTCTGTCCCTGTACTCGATGATCACGTTCTCGATCCTCATGTTCTTATCGACGGCGTGAATGCTCATCTCCGTCTCTATCTCAAATCCCTTGGAGAGGACCGGGAAACTCTTTACAAACAGAAAACTGAATGCCCTGTAGCCCGTCATGATATCTCTTATATTGGTCTTGAACAGGCGGTTGATACTGCCTCTCACAAGGCTGTTGCCGAAATTGTGGAAGGGTCTCTTGTTCTCTTCAAAATAAGTGGAAGAGAGCCGGTCTCCTACTACCATATCCGCATTCTTTAAGAGGACCAGGTCCGCCATCTGCCTGCCGTATTCAGCAGGATAAGTGTCGTCGCCGTCTACCATGATATAACACATGGCGTCGATCTCCCTGAACATCCTGCGGATCACATTGCCCTTTCCCTGCTGGTACTCGTGCCTGACCACCGCGCCGGCCTCCCGGGCGATGTCTGCCGTCCTGTCGGCGGAATTATTATCATATACATAAATCACCGCTTCCGGAAGAGACTCACGCCAGTCCAGGACTACCTTTTCGATCGTCTTCTCTTCGTTATAGCATGGTATCAAAACCGCTATCTTATCCACACTTATCTCCTGTGTCACATACTTGAGTTCCTGACATCCCCGGATCTGTCTTTCCGGAAAAGGCGTCAGTTAAGAATATATTATAAATAATCATAATTCAATAGGCAAGAGAGGTATATATCCGTGGAATATTATAGACCACCTTCTCCCCGTCCTTTAAAAAACGGCTGCCGCACCAGAACCTTTCTTAGTGCGACAGCCGTTTATTAAGCATTGCTCTATCCGAAGATACAATAGACTGCCAATACCAGGATCACATACACCGCGCATGGCAAAATATTCATGGAAATGATCTTTCCTTCATTACCCGTCGCTTCCGTAGTTGAGGAGACCGCGACGACATTGTGGATGCAGATCATATTGCCGATCGCGCCGCCCGCCATCTGCAGGGCGATCATGGATGCTGCGGGGAATCCCAGGATCTGTGCGGTCTGGAATTCCAGAGGACCGAACATAACGCCTGAGACTGTGCAGGAGCCGGACACGAACGCGCCGAAGACGCCCAGCGGCGGAACGATGAAGGGGAAGGCCCTTCCGATATTCGCGACGATCGTTGTGCTGATCTGGGTGATCATGCTGTCAAGGCCGGAGTTGTTGAGGCCTGAGCCGAGCATGATCTGCACCATCGCGATGCCGCTCACAAGAGCCATAGCAATGGTCAGTACCTGTTTGCCTGTCGCGCTGAAGACATAATCAACGTCTTCTTTGCTCAGATTCTTACGGTTGGCCAGCATCGTGCCGATCGCGACCAGGATGAAAGGCGTAAGACCCGGATTGTAGATCAGCGCGAAATCATAGTTGAGGCCCTCTACGCCGAGTATGTTCTTCACATGGATGGCTATAGAGTTGAGCAGCGCGCGGAGTCCGAACTGGGGGACGCGTGTGAGGAGCAGGATGATCGCGATGATCAGGTAAGGCGTCCAGGCCTTGAGAAGCTTCCTGCGGCTGACTGTTCCGAAGATCTCCTTGGGCATGATCACTTCGTCGTGCTCGATATCGTAGAAGTACCACACATGCTTGGGAACGAAAATCTTGGCGCGCGCTGCCAGCACTGTCACCACAAGTCCGATGCAGGCGCTGATAATGGACGCGAACTCAGGTCCAAGGTAAGTTCCCAGGAAATAGTACGGGATCACAAAGGAGCAGGACGCCATCAGGCAGAAGGGGATCATTTCGACGATACTCTTCATCCGTCTGCCCGTCGAATAGAACATTACCAGAGTCACAACCAGCAGGATCGGTACGATGAAGCCCGCAAGTCCCAGATAAAGGACCGTCTTGTGCGTGACTTCCGCTGTGAACTGATCCAGCGGGATCCCGAGCTGCTCGGTCACAGCGCTGGAAAGGTTCGTCATGTTGGTCAGCATCGGGGTGCCTACCGCAGCAAAGGGAACCGGCGTGCTGTTGGAGATCAGCGCGACTGCGCAGGCTGCCACGGGAGGGAATCCCAGACCTACCAGAAGAGGGGCTGCCAGCGCTGCAGGCGTGCCGTAACCGGCCGCGCCTTCAATGAAAGCTCCGAACATATACGCGATGATGATTGCCTGAATGCGGGGATCCGGCGTGATCTTCTGAAATCCTTCGTTGATGACCTGCATGATGCCGGTCTGCTTGAGCGTGTTGAGCAGCAGGATCGCGCCGCTTATGATCAGCAGCAGATCCAGAGACTTGAGCGCGCCGTAGACAAAATATGCCAGGACCGCCGGCACTTCCATCTTCCAGACCGCGACTGCCAGTACGATCGTCACGATCAGCGAGATGATCAGGGACTTGCCCGATGAGAACTTAAAGCCTACCATCAGCACAAGCGCTGTCAGAAAAGGAATTGTTGCAAGTAATGCGTATGCCATAACTCTGATACTCTCCATTCCGCCGCCTTCTTCGGCGGCAAATTTTTATAATTACCATTTAATGATTATTCCACATATGGGGTATTATGGGGCAATCTCCTCCCGAACTCAATTGCCAGATTTCACGCCGTTGAGGAAAATTCCACAATTCGGTGTGAATTGGGGAATAAAAAAGCCCCCCGCGCGGTATTTTGCACGGGGAGCTCCCTGTTTTTCCATGTTCTGATCAGTCGTTTGCACCGCTTAGCTGCGGATCACTTCATCTCTCCTGCTTTTCTTCTCCTGTAGTTGCTGAAGAACTTGGAGAGCAGCGCAAGGCAGAGCAGCGTAATGACCGCGTCCGCCGCGTACATGATGATCTTCCACTTCGGTATGCCTGTATTGAGGTTTTCAGGGTCGTATTGGCGGCTGTTGGCGACGACATAAAGGATGTTCTTCGCCGATTCGCGCATAGCCTGCTGCGCGCCGGCTGTCTCACGGAATTGTACATCATTGGTCGCTGTCGGATAGTTGACCAGCATCAGGTCGGAACCGTTTCTGATGCCCTGGTCCGCGCTCATGTAGCCGTATACGCCAAAATAGTCTGTCTCGACAAATCCCCTGAAGCCCCACTCGTCGCGGAGGACATTCCTGCAGAGGGATGAGCTTCCGCCGGCCCAGCGGTTGCCGATGTAGTTGAAGGAGGACATGACTGCCAGACAGTCGGCATCCTTGACACACTTCTCGAAGGGCTTTAAGTAGATCTCCCGGATCGCCTGCTCATTGGACCAGGTGCAGAGCATATCGCAGCGGTTGCCCTCCTGGTCGTTGAGCGCAAAATGCTTCATGTAGGCATAGACGCCGTAGTCCTGGGATCCCTTGACCGCGTTTGCGGCAATGTGTCCGGAAAGGACAGGATCCTCGGAGTAATACTCGAAATTGCGCCCCGCGAAAGCAGTTCTGTGGTTGTTCATAGCCGGCGCGTACCAGCCGGAGACATCCATCTCGTTCGCCATCTTGCCGATACTCTCTCCGAACCTGTAAGCCAGATCCTTGTTCCATGTCGCCGCGATGGTAACGCCTACGGGGAAGCCGATGGAACCCACGCCGGTAAAGTTGTTGTTGATGGAAGCAGGGCCGTCACAATCGTTGGTGCGTACCTTGCCAATGCTGTCGACTGAGTTTGTCTGGTATCCACCCAGAGAGATCAGCGCGTTCATGTCGTCCAAAGTCATTTCATCCATCAGCTGGTCCCACTTGGGATCGTTCTTATCAAGTCCGCGCATATCTACGAGTTTAAGGCCGTTGTCAGCGCCTGTAGCGACCGCCGCCGCGTTCGGATCCTCATCCGCCGCAGTCGCTTCCGCTGTCAGGTAGTTGCTGATATTGTAGAAGCCCGCCTTGGCGTCTTCAGCCATCTCAAAACTTGCAGGAGCCGCCGTGGCTGCCGCGTAGTTCGCGAAATGATCCGCGCGGGACAGGTACTCGACGTTTCCGGCCGCATAATCAAACCGGTTGGTCGCTGTGATATGATCGCTTGCTCGCTTATTCTCACCGCTGTAAGCGGCAGTCTCCGCGACGTTGAACACTTTGGATTCGATCTTGTGGTGAGAATCTGTGTTGATGGAGATCTCATAGTCTCCCGCTTCGAGGACATAGCCCCTGGCGTTCTTCTCATCGTAGGACATCAGCTCTTCCTTGCTGATCTCGATGTTAACTGTCACGGATGCGCCGGGCTCGATCACGCCGGTCTTCTCAAACTGCACGAGGTTTGCGCTCGCCTTTTCAATGCCGCCGTTGGTATACGGGGGATTGGAGTAAACTTCCACGACGTCCTTTCCTGCGGCAGTGCCGGTATTGGTGACGTCGACCGTAAAGGAAATCGTATCGCCGTTGTCGGTGATCTCACTCATCTTCTGCGTAAACGTCGTATAGGAAAGTCCGTAGCCGAAAGGATACTGGACGACCTCGTCATAGTTGATGAGGCCTTCCGCTGCCGCTGTCTCGTAGAAACGATAGCCCACATAGATGCCTTCCACATAGTTTACGAAGGAAGGAATGGATGTGGACTCGGTTCCTGTGAAACCGACGGAAGTGTATTTGAACTCATCCATATTAGTGTAGTTGAAGTCGCCGAAGTTGTTCCACCAGGGAGTCGACTTGAGGTTATAGACCAGCGTGTCGACCGTCTTCGCGGAAGGATTGACCTTGCCGGATACGACTTCGCCCAGAGCGGTCATGCCGACATGTCCGCCGGGAGCCGCCCAGATGAGGCCCTTGATCTGCGGGTATTCTTTGACAAAGCCGAACTCGAAAGCGTTGGAGCCGTTGTAGACGACAATGACGTTCTCAAAATTCTGACAGACCAGGGCTACCATTTCTTTCTCGCGGTTATCCAGCTGCAGATAGTGGTCGCCCGCGTTCCAGTCATTGCCTTCATTGAGCGTATCGTCGTAGGTCGCCGCTCTATAGGTCGTGCCGTCCTGATAAGTGCCGTCGATGATCGCCTGAACATCGTTGGGAAGGTCTGCGCCTTCTCCGCCGGGACGGGAAATCACGATCATAGCTGTGCCGGAGAACGCCTTTGCGTTCGCCATCATGTCGGCTGAATATTTGCTGACATTGGGCTCGGGCAGAGTCCAGTCCTGCGCCCACATGCCGCAGACCGGACGGTCCGCCTTGTAAGACGTATAGAAATCGCTCAGCTCGGTGTTGGTCTCGATGCCCGCGTCGTTCAGACTCTGCAGAAGGCTTACTGACTCATACGCCGTGTTGAGAGCACCGGATCCGCCGCCGCCCAGCATAGGATTTGTGGAAGCCCAGCCGAAAACATTGAGCTTCGTCCCCGCTGCAAGAGGAAGAACGCCATCGTTCTGAAGGAGCATTGTTCCCTCTTCTGCGATCTCGACTGCCAGCGCCGAGGCCTCCTTAGAGGTCTCATCCGTGATCGTGCCGCTTCCGCTTATAAGATCGAGCATCGTGCTCATCGGTCCGATGCAGATCAGGTTCACGCAGATGCAGATGCCAGCGACCGCCGCGATAAAAGCGGATCCCCTGATGAGGCGCCTCCCCGGTTTTTTCATCCTGCTGACCAGAAGCTGGATCAGGATTGCGGCTGCAATGATGGCCCCGATTGCGATCAGATAGGTCCTGATCGAATTAATGACGTTCATAACGTCGCTCATGTTAATAGACAGCATACTTTTCCCCCTTAATCAAAATATTGCTGCGCCGCAGTCTCTTAATCCACCGTGATCGTATAGACCGCTTCGAAGCTCTCTCCGGGCTGCGCGCACTGCTCCTCGAACTTCTCGGGCAGCTCACCGGCAAATCCCTTGTTGTCCACGCGCCCGATCCAGGGCTCCAGGCAGATATAAGGAGCATCGGTCTTAGGCTTGGACCAGACGCCCACAGACGGAAATCCCTTGCACTCGATGGTGACATAAGGCGTCTTGTCCGGATAGCAGATCGCGACCTTCTCCACCTGTCCGTGGTCGAAGATATACGCGTCGTTGTCAAACAAGTCCATGGTCACTTTCATGAAACCGCCGTCCAGCACAAGTTTGTGCGGGTTCTCAGCGTCCGCCGCCTCCGCGACAGGATCAAGGAATACATATTCCAGTTCTTCTTTTCCGTCGAAACTGACATAATAGTCGTCCTTCTTTGTGCCCGGCAGAACAGGAACATTGAAAGCGGGATGCGCGCCGATGGAGAAATAGAGCGGCTCGCCTTTAGACGGATTGGTCACCTTCCACTCAACAAAGACCTTATTATCTTCGATCCGGTGGGTGATCTCCAGTTCAAATTCAAAGGGATATTTTGCCAATGTCGCATCATCGGAGCGCAGCACATGAGTAATGGAATTCTCTGTTTTGCCGACCAGAGTGAAGTCCATATCGCGGGCGAAACCATGCTGTCCCATGGGATAGCTGATTCCCTTGTAGCGGTAATGTCCTCCGCAGACCTTGCCCACAAACGGGAACAGGACAGGCGCGTGGCGGTTCCAGTATGCGGGATCCGCCTGCCAGACCACCTCGTGGCCTCTCTTCTTGTCATAGATACCGCACAGTTCAGCGCCGTGATCAGCTACCGCGACTTTGATCCGGTCATTCTCTATATAATACATCATAGTTAACCCCCTTCAAAATAGTGCTCTTGCAAAGTGTATCCGGTGCCGGCATCTCCCGGCCGGCCTCAGGTCTATTGTAACAAATATAAGGCCGATGCGCTATAACGCCGCTCACTCCCCTAATTTCTCATAGGTCACGCCTCCGGGGTAGAACAGGTCTCCCTCTGAGAAGCTCTTATAAGCCCCTCGCAAAACGCTGTCATCCGTGACCTTCCAGACGCAGAAGCGGTACCTGTCATCTTTGACAAGATAGCTCCACAACTGCGTGTTCTCAGGATCATCTGTCAAAACATAGAAAGAATTGCGGAAATCCCCTTTTTCAATTTCATCCCTGAGGCGCTCCGAGAACTGAACACGCCAGATCGCCGCCTCCGGGTCCGTCAGCACCGCTCTCGACTCGTGCCTCTGGTCCCGCACTGAATACCCGCCTTTTTCATTCTCCTTGGCGTCCACCGGCATCGCGTAATAGGCCTCGTCGAGCATCTTCTGAAGATCCCCGGCTGTGCCGGCTTCCACAAAAGTCAGATCCCCCGGTTCCAAAACAAAATCCCTGAGCGCGCTCATCATCTTCACTCCCGGGAGCACCTCCACATAGGTGTTATCTAGCCATGACACTCCTCCCTCAGATTCATGATAAGCGACCGCGCGCACCCGCCGGTCTCCCTCCGGCCAGTTCACACCGAGTTCAAAAGGCGGATCTTCTCCCGTGTCCTCCCGAAGTACCACAACTCTTCCGCCGTATCCCTTCAGATACCTGCTGATCGAATCAAAGAACCCTTCAACGCCCTCGCGATAGGCGGATTCATGTACCAGCGCCTCAAAATCCCGCAGCCTGATCTCCTCTTTTCCGGCGAATTCCTCCAGATTCCCGTCAAAATATTCCCTGTACACCATCTCATCGAAAGAATCCATATTTGTCCGGTTAAAAGAGTAGTCGCTTACGCGGCAGTCCGGGTCCATGGCAGCCAGCGCCGGCTCCACTACCTTGCTCGTGAGCGCTGCGGCGATCTCCTCCGCCTGCTTATTGTCGGCAAAGTACTCTTCCTTATCATTCCAGTACACCATCGTGCCGTCGCTCATCTCATAAGCCCGGTCGTCCACTCCCAGATACCCGAAGAGCCCGTTGTTGCCCGCCACTATGCTGTCGACCACCTCAGCCTTTTCGCCATATTTCTCTTTGAAATACTTTCTCCGCCTTGCGCCGCACTTCTTCATAGTGAGCTTTCTGCTTCCCGCATCCGCAAAGGCAGATAAGCGTAAGCCCGGCGGATATGATCCGCAGCAGAGTCTTCCATACAGTATTCATCTGCTTTTTATTTCTATTCTTATTCTTCATGGCAGCACCTCACCTAAGATTATAGACTTTATAAAAAATAAGACGCAACCTATTGACAATCCCTACAAAGTGTATTACCGTCTTATTGTATTAATCACCTAGTACAATAAGACAACGATAATGAATATGGAGGGAATCATGGCATGGAAATTCAATGACGGCGCCCCCATCTATCTGCAGATCGTGAACACTTTAAAGAGGAATATCGCGAGCGGAGCCTATCCGCCCGGCTCACGTCTCCCTTCCGTCCGCGATCTCGCGCTGGAGGCCGGCGTCAACCCCAACACAATGCAGAGAGCGCTCTCCGAACTGGAGCGGAGCGGACTGGTTAACTCCCAGAGAACCGCCGGACGCTTCATAACCGAAGACGCTTCCGCTCTTCTGGACCTGCGGAAATCGATGAGTGAAGAGATCGTATCCGAATTCATCGCAAGACTCCGGGGCATCGGAATGAGCGACGAACAGATCCTGGATACGGTCCGGGACAAGATTAACAGCGAACACAAGGAGGAAACCTGAAATGAGTATTCTTGAATGCAGAGGCCTGTCCAAGAACTACGGCAGCATACAGGCTCTGAAAAATATCGACCTGTCCCTGGAGAGCGGCAGGATCGTCGGCCTTGTCGGCCCCAACGGAAGCGGCAAGACAACTCTGATCAAGCTTGCGCAGCACCTTCTGACGCCTACAGCGGGCATGATCACCATCGACGGCATGCTCCCCGGTCCCCAGACCAAGGCGATCGTCTCCTACCTGCCGGACCGCGACTTTCTTCCCCAGTGGATGAACCTCGATCAGCTGACCGCTTTCTACCACGAATTCTTTTCGGACTTCAATCCGGCTAAATCCGCCGACATGCTCGAGGCTCTCGGCGTTATCGGAACCATGCCCCTCGGCAAGATGTCCAAGGGCACCCGGGAGAAAGTACAGCTCATCTTCACCATGAGCCGCGAAGCCAGGGTCTACCTGCTCGACGAGCCCATCGCGGGCGTTGATCCCGCTACAAGAGATTATATTCTGCGCACTATTTTGACAAATTATTCTGAGAACGCGCTGGTCCTGATCTCCACCCACCTGATCACAGATGTGGAGCCGATCCTGGACGAAGTCGTTTTCCTTCAGAATGGAACGATCGCGCTGCATGAGAACGCCGACGCGCTGCGGGAGAGAACCGGCAAGAGCATCGACGGGTATTTCCGGGAGGTGTACAGATGCTTCTGAAATTAATCGGATATGAAATGAAAGCTTTCGGGCGGATCATGCTGCCCCTTTACGCGGCGCTGCTTGGCTTTGCGCTGCTTACCGGCCTGAGCATCCAGTTCCTGCCGCAGGACTTCCTTAGCGGGCTTCCCGGCATCCTGATCTTCATGCTTTACGGCATCCTGATGATGTCGATCATCATCATGACCTGCGTGCTGTCCGTGACCCGCTTTTATAAGAATCTTCTGGGTCTTGAGGGCTACCTGATGTTCTCCCTGCCCACAGATACGGCAACGCTGATCACCTCTAAAGTCCTCAGCGTCCTGATCTGGTCCATGCTGAGCACGGTCGTCTCCTTCCTTGCGGTCTTTCTCTCCGCCCTGGGCGCCGGCGGCGTCAGCATTTTCAAGGGAATTGCGGAAATCTTCTCCCACCCGGAACTGCTCGAATACCTGCCCAACGCAATTGGCACCACTATCCTCTTCATGCTGATGCTCATCTTGGGCGCGGCGGCTTCCATCGTCCGCATCTACGCAGGTATTGCCATCGGCCACCAGTTCAATGACCACAGGATCCTGATGAGTATCGTCGCCCTGATCGGCTTCAACATGATCGGCACGACGCTCTCCACCATCTGCAGCCGCGCAGGCGTGTACTTCGGCATCTTCGACTCCTTCGGCCAGATCTTCGAAGCCGACACCACACAGGCTCTCTACCTCGCCCAGGGAGGCATGATCCTCTTCCTGCTGGTCCAGACTGCCTTCTTCGGCGTCATTACCTGGCTGCTGCTGGATCGTAAACTGAATCTTGAATAACACAATAAAAAAAGGACTGCCGCATTTGGGCACTTCACTAAGGGATTTTAATTCCTGAAAAGAATAACGGCATAATCAGGCATTGTTCTGGTTATGCCGTTTTCTCTTTGGTATCGGGGATCTCGACAGCTCCGATGAAATTCCAGTGGATCACGATGGTCTGCTTTTTCGTTCTCGTGCCGGGAACCTTCTCCGGCTTCATGACCTCGATCTTCTCCACGAAGGTGCGGATGATCTCCGCAGTCAATTCTGTGATATCTGTGTACTTCCGTACCATATCGAGGAAGGAGTCTACACTCAGGCGCTGCTCCTTGGCGGTAGCAATGAAAGCGTCCAGTTCAACCTTTCTGCTCTCAAGCTGTCTCTGCTCATCCTCATAGGTCTTGGCCATCCGAGCGAACCGTTCATCGCTGATCTTGCCATCCACGTTATCCTCGTAGAGGCGTTGCATAATCACATCGAGTTTCTGGATTCTTGCCTCGGCCTGCGCCAGTTCCCGGTTGCTGTCCCGAAGCTGTCGGTTCAGCTCCTTCTCGCTCTGCCGTGTCACCAGCTGCACGAAGTCATCCTCATGCTCATGGGCATAAGCGGTGATCCGCCGCAGTTCCCGGAGCAGGATTTTTTCCACCTGCACATTGTGTATCTGGTGCGAGGTGCAGCCGCCCGGCACACTCCGCCAAAACCGGAACCGCCGGTTGACGGGCCAGTACCTCCCAGCCCGATTCCAAAGTCTGCCGCAGGGTGTGGTATACATCGTATCCCCGTTCCATCGCTTTCATTGCGTCTCACCTCTACTATTACCTTCGGTATGTATTGGAAAGAATGTCCACCATTCCGCTCTTTGCTCGCGATAGCAGTTCCATTTTTGAGGAACTTATGCCCTGGAGCAGCCATCTGCAGGATGCGATCAGATCCTACGAGAAAGAAAAGGGAAAAGTATGATTCCCGCCGCATTTCGATCATATGTGAATTATCAAGGTACTCTGGCCACAGCCGAAGCGGCTGGAGTATTTTCTTGTTGGGAGTAAAAAGCTACCCTCTACCATTATCACACATGGAATCGAGAGTGTTTTACCACCCAATGTTTAAGCGCTTACGATTGAACACCGATTTACGGTTACTTTAATGTAAATCATTTTTTCTTAATCTGGGGAAAGAAAACAGGGCCGGCGGATTTCTCCGCCGACCCTGCCGTTACTTCTCATTTGCTATTCCTCTTTTCTGACCCTGCTGCACCGGACCGCGCACCTGGTCTGCCCGCCTGTGTTGCAGGTGAATAAGGTCAGGTCCCACTCGCTGGTCACAGAACCATCTTTCGTATTATTGGTATTCTGGATCATATGCTCCACTGAGTCAGGCTGCACAGTCTCCCTGTTCGTGACCTGATAGTGATAAACTTTTCGCTCGACAGTTATCAGATATACGTCCGCACCTATATCAATCCATTTGACGGGCGAGAAATGCCTTGCATAATTATGAGCGCATATGACAAGATCATTGGTCTTGTAACTGCCACAATATACACAGGGACTGATCTTGAGCCTGGTATAATCCCATCTGTCCATGACCGGAAGCGTCAATTCCAGAGAAGGAATCTCCAGGATCCCGATGTAGTTATAGCCATCTACCGTGTAGACCGGCATTTCAGATGAACCGTCCGGTTCAAAATCCAGAGCCTCGATCAGGTCCTCCCCGATATTGAGCTTCTCAACGATCTCACTGGAAGCCTTTGCCGCACGGTTGCCATCCCATATGTTATAGGCCGTCAGACCGCCGGCTCCCAGTACCAGGATTATGCCCAGGAAGATCAATATATTACTGATTCTATTTCTCATAATAATGCTCCTGCATACTTTTCATTCTCTTGTATATCATACAACCGCTGTTCCGGTAATGCCATAGCAATTCAGTCTGTCTGCAACCTGTCTGCAGTTCTTCAATCACAAAATTCCGCCTGCAGATAATCCCGAAAAAGCAGCTGCAAATGCCCGGACGGGCACTTGCAGCTGCTTTATACTGCTTCATGAATCTATTCAGGCCATCAGGCTGCGGTACTCTGATTCTTTTTCCGCATCAGGATACCGGCAACGATCAGGACCGCGCCTGCAGATAATCCCACTGCCACCGGCCACCACAGCTGTCCGGTCCTGGGAATCCGGCGCTCGGGCGGTGTCTTAGGCGGCTTATGGGGCGGAGGGGTCTCCGGTTTATCAGGGACCTTTACGCCGGCCTTAGGAAGCGCACTAATCTGAAATGCACCATCATAAGGGACTGAAATCAGGAACGGGTTAATGGCCACATCGTCCTTGGAATCCTCGATCTGCATGACCAGATAAAGTCCGGGACGAAGCTCCTTAAAAGACACGCTGCCATTCTGAATGGAAACCACCTGATCCGCATCATCTTCCGAAGCTTTTTTAGCCAAAACCGAAGCGATCGAACTGTTTTTGGAATTTAATTTGGATTCACTCATACCGGGGATGTCCCTGACCACCGCCTGATCAGCAAACTTGCCCGTACTGATATCATATAACTGATTGCCGTCTTCACTTTTGACGCCTGCTACTGTAAAGATACCAATACTGCCACCGCTCATGCTCTTCTTAACGCCCTTGGCATTGGTATAGGACAGCTGCAGCGTAATGGAACCATCCGTCCGATCCGGATCAACCATAGTATCGGCCATAGCCATCACAGGTATGGCAGCAGCCAGACACAAGGCGCATAGGAGAGCGCCGGCTCTTCTTATGAACCCGCCTTTCTTCTTATTAACATGTTTCCCGAAGATGTTCGCAAATCGTTTCATTTTACTTCCTCTTCCCGGTATTGGTTTTCTTCATTCCTCCGATGGAGCAGCCTCCTGTCCACCGGCCAAATGAAGCAGTTTCTATTCCGTTTTCAGCCTCCGCATGAATCTCATGATTTCTTACGTCGCTGTGCTCTCTTCTTCCTTCGTTCCTGCTCCCGCCTGTCCATACGTTCCTTATACCACTTGCTGGAAGTGACCAGCAGATGGATCAACAGGATCAGCAGCATAATCGCGGCCAGTACCATCGCCACCAGCGTTCTGTCGACCTGCATGGCATCCGCCGTTACATTGGCGTAACCATCCAAATTCGCGATTCTGTGCCCCCGCACCAGCAGACGGTGGGAATTGATTCCATAGGGCGTGCAGGTCAGCAGCGTACAGTAATCCTTGCCCTGTATGATCTGCAGTTCCGAAAGGTCCTCCGGTTCCACGATGAGGATCTGATCCACTTCGTAGGTCACCGTACGGTTCAGAACCGTCATGGTCCAGATATCTCCAACGACCAGCTTATCCAAATCCGTGAACAGCCTGGCTGAGGGAAGCCCCCTGTGTCCCGATACTACGCAGTGTGTGGATTCACCGCCGACCGGAAAAGAAGTCCAGGCCAAGTGGCCTATCGCGATCTGTAATATAACATCATCTGTTCCGTGGTAGATCGGCAGCGTCTGCCGGATCTTGGGGATGTCAATATAACCCATGATTCCGGAATCAGATACAGCAAGGATATTGTTATATTCCTGAATCTCCTCTTCTGACATAGACCAATTCACGCCAGTCTGTGCCAGCCTCTGGTTATATGCTTCCGCCTCCGCGAACAGTCTGTCATAATCTTCTGTGCTCAAATCAGATACCGCAGCTGCGTAGGAAGCAACTGCCCTGGACTCGTGAAAACTGTTCCACCAGTCAGCCACACTGGGATAACTGATCAGGCCAATACCTATAAGGATGATCAGACACAGAATCAGGTTGACCTTTTGTTCTTTAATCCATCTTTTCATTATCTGTCTGCTCCAGCCCGCCTGTTCCATATCCCGAGCAGATCATGCTGCTCTCCAGTCTCATCTCTGCAAAATAGGTTTATAGATTCAAAGCAATATGCCCTGTGAACCTGCCTGCAGTTATAAACTCTGCCCATGAAGTCAATTCATGTCCACAGTTTATACCTGTAAGCCTTTTCAGATACTGCCGGCACTCCGGCTATCTTTCCCTGTTGTTTTATATATCAGCCGCACTCCCCGCCGAAGCGGGAAGCGCGGACAATATATACGTTTTATATTTCAGGCAAATAAGCCGCCTTAACAATGACTAAACCTTTATTGGTGCCATTTACTGCAGCTATTTATATCCTGTCTGATACACCATCAGATTAAGCTTCCATTCTCCTTCTGGAAATCAGGACTACGCCTGCGCCCAGAACAAGGACTGCACCAAGGACATAGAACAGGGTGGTGCCCATGCCGCCGGTGGAAGGAAGTGTGGCGCCCTTCTGGTTAAGGACCTTACCGGAAATCACGCCACTATAGGTTGTTGTTGTAACCGCATCGGCACCTTCGCCTGTTGTTGTATTTGTGCTCTCTACTACAAAGCCAGCTGTTTCAGGTGTTACTCTAAGACCGGTCAGTTTAGGATCTGCAGAATCAGTATCATATGTAGCTGTTACTTCAATCTCAATATCCTCTGCCTTATTATATCCAGTCGGTACAGTCGTCTCAACGAGTTTGTACTTACCAGCATCCGTTCCTTTGAATTCGAAAGTGGTTGTGTTTTTGATTTCTTTACCAACTGCTTCATAAGTTCCGTTTACATTTTTATAGAGGGTAAATCCGGCACCATTAAGTTCTTGTGTCTTCTGATACTTTTCACCTACTTTAACATACTTTGCCTTATCAGTATCTGTTAATGCATCATACGCTTTCTGAGTAATAGCTGCATCACTTGTAGGCTCAACCTTTAAAGCCTTGATTTCATAAGTAAAGACGATAACCTTATCTTTAGGAGTCTTACCACTATCAGGTGTTCCTTCACCATTCCAGTAAGGATTATTGGAGAACTCAAGCTCTACTTCGTTAGGGTTGCCTTCGGAACCGCGTTCTGCGTTTTCATTCAGTGTCGCTTTATACAGGACGATAATTTTGCTGTCTTTAGTAAATCTGTTATCTGCTCTCAGATCTTTACCATTCTTTAATGATACTGTAAGAATCTGACCTGAAACTGAGATATCGAAAAGCTCGGTAATATCTGTTCCATTTTCAGTATTCAATACTACTTTTGCAGAATCTGCTTTATAAGTAAGCCCTGCAGATAATTCATCAGTAAACTTATAAACAGTATATTTCTTGAACACAGCAAACTCTGAAGGAAGTGTACCCTCAAGCTTATAATCAATTTCATCGCCGATATCATAGTCTGCTGCATCCTGCCAATTTGTGGTTGCATTAGTAGTATCGTTCTTCTCCTTTACTTTCTTTGTAACGGAAGGAACGTTAGCTTTTTCAGTCACGCTGACATTACTGACAACTTTCAGAATATAGCGTGTGGAAGCACCTTCACCACTTACTGCAGCAGTGTCCTTGACCAGATAATAACCTGCTGCGAGGCCTGTAATCTCTCCGCTTGTTTCGCCAGCTGCAATATCAACTGTTTTTTTCGGTGAGGTAACAGCAGCTGCAAACGCATCTGCAATGGCCTTTGCCCCAGCAGAGTCATTAGTAAGATTAGCATCAGCGATTGCCTTTGCAACAGTAGCTGCAGAAGCATCAGCAGGAAGATTACTGAAAGCTTCAATTTTCTGCAGTTCAGTGATTGCAGTTGCAGAAGTAACATTGTCACCCCACTGGATATTTGACAATGTCTTTTTGCCATTTTCTTCAGCAAGATTACCTTTGAAAATCTGATATGCGCCATATGTATGAGCAGCTTTGTCTGTACTGTCTTTTGTAATGGTGATTTTATAAGTAGGTGCATCTTCTGCGAATGCAGTCAGGCCCATTGCCATAACCATTGCCAGAGCAATAACCAGGCTAAGCATTTTCTTAAAAGTCTTATTCATGTTCATAATCCTTTCTTTCGTCTGTAAACAGATTATTTTGGGATTTTGAAATTGCTGGTTTTCCCGGTCGCAATCCTGATCCGGCTGCAAAACCAGCAAACCGTCAACCGGTTATTATTCCGTTTTCCGGTGCAAAGCGCTCTGCCCTGCACCTTACTCAAGTGGATCCGGTCCCCGAATCCCCCCCTTTCACCTGAACTCTCGCCGCCCGGAATGATAGCGGCGGAGACTTGCACTCCCCTCCTCCAGGAGATGAGGCTGTTCCCTTCGGCCGGCGCTGTAATCGCCTGACCGAAGGTTCGAGCGGTTTTCCCCGGATGTGAGGAGTCTGTTTCCTCATCATCCCATAGGGTCACCTCCTTTTCTGCCATGACCGGAACCCGGCCTGGTTACGAGAAGTCTTCTGTTTCGGAGTATATATCCACCCCCGGCAAGCACGATCAGCGCTATACCAAGAAGATAGATCATAGAGGTTCCGGGACCGCCGGTTTCGGGGAGGGAGTAGGGGACGACTTCTTTGTTGTTGAAAGTGGTCTCATCGTTGAGGTCGGTCAGGGTGATGGACTTTTCGTTATTCCCAAGGTCTACCAGATTACCGGCCTTCGAGCCGATGGATACGCCATTCTGCTCCAGTTTCAGCTCAACCTTCTCAATGGTGTAGGTCGTGGTCTTTGTGGTACCACTGGTTGTCGTGGTGCTCTTTACCATGACGCCGATCGTGTAGAGCGTCGGATCCTGTTCGTAGGTGCCCTCAACCGTCGTGGTGGGCTTCTCGATCAGATAGTAAGTATAATATGCAGCGATATTATAGTTAATCGCGCCAAATTCAATCTTGCCGTTTCCATCATTCGTCTTCGTCTGGAGAACCTCGGTATCAGCATAATCAAACTGCTTGGTGGCCGGATTCCAGGTCGGCTTCTTGTTCAGCAACACGAATTCAAACGTAGGAAGACCCGTTGTCTGCACGTCGCCGGCAGCTTTCATCACCTGCTTGGTTGCGATGATCGTGAGGGAGGTACGTTTCTCTGTTCTTGTGGTCTTGCCCATGTCAAGCGTACCGTTGGTGGTGATGCCGCCGCCATGGGTGTGGGACAAGTTGCCGGAGATAATGACGGAGGCTGCAGCCTTTGCTGCATTCTTATGTTCATCTGTAGGATACGCAGTCAAGGCCATAACATCATGATAATCACCAGGATTCCCAATTTGCCAAGGCATATTGTCCCTAACTCCCGGACTCCGGCCCGGACCGGTCCAGTTTTCCCTGCCTCCACCCAACATGAGTTCGTTGGCATCTCGCTGATTGGTGCAGAAGTAATCCTGAACATCGGTATCGGGGTCAAAATGTTTGGCTTCACTGTATGTCTCATAGCTCCATTTGAAGTCACGGTCATAGTTCTTCACGCCTTCCGCAGGACGAACCACAGAACAGTCTGCCTTATTACCAAAGATCGCAGCGCCCTTATCGGAAACAGCATCGACATCGCCGGTGGGGCAGGAGGCCACGCCGCCGCCAAAGCCCTGGGCATGGTTATCGGTGATCAGCACATCCATGATGTTAAATGTGCCTTCCGTCTGAACCATGATGCCGCCGCCGCCCCAGTCTTGCTCGGTCATGGTCGTGTTGTTCGTGATGTATACGGTGCTGCCGGAGGGGCCGGAGACAACGCCCTCTGTGCCGCCCGAGATTCGGATGCCGCCGCCCTCGCCATTTTGAGCATAGTTGCTTGCAACAGTGCCGCCACTCATAACGAATCTGGCTCCAACGTCATTAGCATGCCAAAAACCAGCATATACGCCGCCGCCGGCTTCTTGCGCATAGTTACCGGTGATATAGCCGCCGGACATATACATCTGCGCTTCATTAAACGCAATGCCGCCGCCGCCGTTTTGACCATACGCATCATTTCTACCACCGTATTGGCTGTTGTTGGTCACGTAGCCGTCCGTCATGCTGATGGTACCGCTTTTCACATAGATACCGCCGCCATTGCTGTCGAACCTGTCGACCCCACTATCGACCCAGTTGCTCGCAACTGTACCGCCATGGAGGTTCAGCACGCCGGAATTCACGTAGATACCGCCGCCTTCGCCATTTGAAGTCGCGTTATTTGCGGCAATTACCGCATGATCAGTAAGGTTGATGGTGCCGGAATTCATGTAAATGCCGCCGCCCTTGTTGCTTGCGCCGCCTGCAATGTAGCCGCCGCTCATGTTAAGGTTGCCGCTGCCCATGTAGATTCCAGCTCCGTCAGCGGTACCATTTTTGCCCTTGATCAGGCCGCCGGACATATTCATGGTGCCGCCATTAGTCGTATCAAGAACAACTGCGTGACTGCCGCTACTGGAAATGACGCCGCCCTCCAGATTCAGGGTACCGCCTGTCACGTTAATGACGTTGTCTCCAGTGCTGTTGCTGACGATTTTACCTGCGCTACCAAAGTTGACCGTATGTTGATAAAGCGTTTCCATCGTTGCGGTTTCGCTTGCGGTGGATTCCGTCACATAGTATGTTAACGCATAATCGGTCATAGAACCTTGCCTGCCATACTTATTTCCACCGTCAGTAGTCTTGCTGTCCGTAACATCCACATTATCAGTGATCGTCAGGGTTGCGCCGGAACCTACGGTAAAGAGCTTTTCCACACTGGAGGTAATCGTTCTGCCATTCAGGTTCAGGGTCTTGTCGCCATTTACCGTGATGGCGTTGCTGCAGGCGAAGTCGGCGGCCAGAATTCCAACGACACCGTCGCCCGTAAGGAACGCCTCCAACTCTTCCGCAGTGTGGATCTCAACACCGTCACCGGGGACGCCCCATGTGGAATCGGATGCACTGTTTTTGTACTTATAGCAGTACTTCGTTGTGTTGTTATACACGAAGCTCTCAACGTTGCTCTCGCCCACGCCCTCGCCGAGGAAGTAGGAGAACTGATCGCCGAGGATGTTGTCGTCTGGCGTCACAAACTGGACATAAGAACCGTAGTTCTCCGGAATCTGAAAGGTTGCATATGCCCCGTCCGCAATTGATCCCGTTCCGACGTCAACCGTTGCAATGGGGCTGTTGCTTGTGCTGGAATAGAAGCGTGCCTTGACCCCAGACAGAGCTGCGCCGCTCTTGTTTTCAAAGGCCATGGTCTGGCCGGCCAGACTTTCAACATACCAGGAGCCATCCCATTCACCGGTCCATTGATTAACTTCTGTCCAGTTTGTCATTTTATATAGATTTGTTCCAGCTTGAAAAGTCGTGCCCCCCGGTATCCAAGATTCTGTATCACTTCTTTGTCGATAAAAATTGATGCCCTTGTTCACATCAACATCATGAGCAAGTTTAATTTTGAACAGATTCTCTGCCACATTTTCATAATCTTTGACTTTATGTTCGCCGTTACGAGAATCATGGTAAAAAAATCCAAGCGTATAGCCCTCATCTGGATAGTATCCATGAAGCGCACTTAGATCCAAATATATATATTCCCCGGGCTGAGGCATCTTCTGAGTTTGCCCTGACACACTCACCAGTCCGCCATAGACAGAGAAGTGGTCGGTATCCAGCACCACAGTGCCCGCTTCGTCCACGACGGCGTTCATGTCCTCGGTTTCCTCGTTCTCCGCGTCAACGTGGAATACGGTGAGTTCATCGTTGTCTCCCATCTCCACGCCCTCAAAGGTGACCTGAACGGGGCCGGCAGGCTCGATCTCCTCTCTGTCGTGGAGCAGGGCAATATCCAGCAGGAATGCCTCTTCGGCGTTCTCGCCCGCCTCTTCCACCGTCTGCTTCCAGAGGGCAATGACATCCTCGTCGGTGACAGGCTTGACAGAGAGGGTGATCTTCTCAACAGGATAGGGCAGGGACTCCGGATCGCCGGTGACGGTGACGGCAATGCCGTCCTCGCTCTCGGCGGTCAGGACGAACTGCTCCGCCGGCTCCTCGTCTTCCGGCTCCTGCTCAGGCAGCTGGCCGTAGCCGAGGATGGCGGGATCGTCCGGCTCATAGGTGACGTACTGCACCTTATCAGAGGAGTCGCCCTCGATGGTCTTGAGCTTGATGGGGTTCTCGTCCTCGTCGTTCATGATCTCCACCACCAGACCCACGTGATCGGCAGTGGGCGCCTCGTCCTCAATGTCAAAGTCGAAGAAGACCAGGTCGCCGGGCTGAGGCAGGTACTCGTCCGCCGGGCGGTAGAGGTCGTTCTCCTCCTTGGAGAGGGTCTCGATCCAATGCTGACAGTTGGCGTCCAGCGGGATACCCTCCACCTCGGCGTAGTTCAGGACGAAGGAGGCAAACATGGCGCACCAGTCGCCGTAGGGGTCGCCGTACCATGCGCCGTAGCGGGTATAGCCCTTGATGGTCTCGCCGTCCTCCAGCACAATGTAATTCTTTGCGCTCTCCTGATAGTCCAGCTGAGTCTTGGCAATGGCAATGACGTCCTCCCGCCAGTCGCCGGTCAGCTCCACATTCTTTATGGCGCGCTCCCAGATCTGCGCAGTCTCCACATCGGCGGCGGGGTCGGAGCAGCAGGCAAGGGTGTGGGTATGCTCCTCCAGTCCGCAGACGGGGGTGTCGGAGATCGTGGTGGTAACCTTGCCCTCTTCCAGATTGCAGGTCAGAACCAGCTGGCCCTCGGACTCCTCCTGACCGCAGGTGAGCACCTGCTCCCAGGCGTAGCACTCATCGGTATGCTGGTGGCCGTCGCTCTCCTCCAGACCGCAGGTCAGCTCACGGGTGGTCTCGGTGTAGCAAGCGTCGGTGTGGTGGTGATCCTCGCGCTCCTCCTGACCGCAGATCAGCTCGCCCCGCTGGAGGGTGTAGCAGTCGTCGGTGTGGGCGTGGCCTCCCACCAGCTCGTAGCAGCTCTCGTCGTGGACATGAGGCTCAGAGACCACTATGTAGCAGCTCTCGTCATGGACGTGCTCCGGGATGCCGCACTTTGCGTCCTGTTCCATTGTAATGGCAGGCAGAATCAACGCATAGGTCGTGCAAAACACCACCACTGCCGCCAGACAGCTGACGGCCTTGTACCAACGCCGTTTGCGCTGGTGCGCCTTCGCGTATTTCGATGTCTGCTGCAACGCATCTTGTTTCACTTATCAATCACCCTCCTCATTATTCCAGCGTTCCAAGTCCGGACAGGGGCCAGATCCGAAAAACAATCTTTCCCACAATTTGTTCCTCAGACACACAGCCTACCGTTGTGTCTCTGGAGTCTACCGACGTAGCTCTGTGGTCCCCCAGACAGAAGTAACGATTGTCCGGCACCTGATAGGGCAGCTCAATATTGCAGTCGCCCAGGGCCTTCTCTTCCAGATAGGGTTCCTCCAGCAGCTTGCCGTCTATGTATACATTTCCCTCTTCGTCGATATCCACCCACTGGCCAGGCCCTGCGATGCAGCGCTTGACCAGGATCTTGTTGCCCAGATAGAAGGCAATCAGATCTCCGCTCTCAAAGTCCGCTCCCTTAACGGAGACCACGATATCCCCCTCGCTCAGGGTAGGCGTCATAGAGGTGCCGTAGATCTGCAAAACAGGCAGGAACAGAACCGAGATCAAAACCGCTACGGCAGCAACTACTACCAATGTATAAATGGTACTGCGCAGCACACTCCTGTATCTCTGCTTGTACTGCTCTCTGCTCAATTCCGCTCTCAGCTGCTCCACATCGGGAATGTCATGGGTATTACGTCGTCCGGATGCCATTACTCGCCGCCCCCCGTCTCTGCCAAACGGCGCACATTTTCCAGATACTCTTTGGCCGCCTTGTCCGCCGCCTCAAAGACCCCGTTGATCTCCATGGCAGCCTCCGCCAGGGTGCCCACCCGCTTGACCGCAAACTGCATATGCTCCAGCTCCGTCTGTACCTTATTTAATTCCTGCCGCAGTCGCTCGTTTTCCTCCATCTGCTCAATCAGGATCTCAAGCAGCTCGAGCCGGCTCATGCGTCTCAATTCTTTATCGATCATCGGGTGCCTCCTGCCTGCGTCACGCGGTAAGCTCAGTCGTTCTCTGCCGGCCAAAATCTATAGAGGAAAAACACTTTCCGTCTTGACTCGACCTGCATTGCGGCCTTTCGCCGGCATTTTTTCTGGACAGTTTTTAAAAAACGCTTTTCCTCATCATTATGGTTATGTTACTTTCAACTGTCAAGACAAAAATGACCTGATTTTTGCAAGGTTTAAAAGTGCTTTCCAAAGCACTTTTGAACGATGTTTTTATTTTAGGTAGTGTCAAGTGACCTATGAAAAAACAGAGCCAAAGAAAAAGGCTCTAACGAACCTTGAAAATCTGTAGATATTGAAGCCGGAAGGCTCTCCGAGGGCTTAGGGCGCTGCCCTAAGAACCCGCAAGGGACTCGTCCCTTGACCCTTCTCCCGGGCTCTGCCCGGACCCGTCCTCGCCGGAAGCAGGGAAAGGCGCAGTTGCCCCTTTCCCTTTACAAGAGGATGATCCGTGAACCTTATGTCAAGGGACTTTCGCGGCATATCCTCACAGACGGCTCCGCCGCCTGTTCCGGTATTCCACGGTTCCCTTGACAACGGTTCCGCGCCCTGTTATGCAGCAGTTTCCTGCATCTTTTTGATGGTTTGTTGGCCAAGAAAGATCAGCAGCTGCCATTTTCCAGGCATGTTTTCGCCGTTTGAGATGATGTCGTTTTTGACCGGCGGTTGGAACTTATGCAGTTTATGCGGCCGCAGGAAGTTGTAGTAGGCGACCCAGAGCGCAAGATCGTAGTTGGCACCGTCGTAGTTATCAAATCCGTTTGTAGGGCGGTAAGAAGCTTTGTAGGTACGGTTAAGTCGTTCGATCATCTGCTTATACGGTCTGAATTCTTTCGAAACAGCATCATCGTTCGTAAGGCCGATGACCTGGGTGATCTCGAACTTAAACTTTTCACCGGATTCATGGAAGAACTGTTGGGCGGCAAGGGGATATGCACTGTAACCGTCAGCGATGAAGCGGAAGTCTTCAGGCAGCTCTTTCAGATGCTGGAAGGCCATGCGCATCGCCATAATGCAGGGGCCGACACCACGGTTATCAGCCACCTGATAGCCGATCACAGCCCGGGTAGCAGCATTGATGATCAGCCAGATATAGCCTTTGACGCCGCGGACTTTGATGTAAGTCTCATCAGCAGCAAAGGTAGATCCTTTTTCGTAAGGATATGTGTCAACAAACGGTTTGATACAGACGGCGGCGGTTTTACAGTAGTTGGCGACCATCTGGTGGGATATGGAGATGCCATGGATGTCTTTCATGGCCTGTGCGGGTTTTCGGAGGGACAGACCGAGATTGACCCGGTAGGAGAGGCACAGGGACATGATGTAAGCGCTGTTTTTAGTGAATTTCAGCGAAGATGCATTCTTCGGCAGGGTGGTGATATCCATCTTGAAGAAATCTATCGTGAATTCACGGTAGATGTAATGCAGCTTATATTTGTTTTTGCCGTAGTCCTCATCCAGATCTGCCTTGTCAACCTTCTTGAGGTTGTGGAGATAGTAAGAGCACTTGGGATTCACGCATTTATGGACGATGAAATGCTTCCGGTCTTTCTTACGGGTCAGCGTATGGGAACAGTAAGGACACTTGAGCGAAAGCGCCTTGGAGAAACGGCTCTCATCTGGTGAGAAGCGTGTTCCGCAGACCTTACACAGCAGCTGTCCGGCTTTACCATTGTTGCGATACAGGTAAGGCTGGGGGGCCTTGCAGGCAGGGCAGGAGCAATCTTCCGGAATATCGCATTCTGATCGACGCTGTGTCCCAGTCCTGATGATGGTAGACAATCTTCGGCAGCTGATCGACCTTGAACTTCTGATACTTGGGGGAATGGGAATCGTCGAAGGCCCACTGCTTGAGTGGGATATATCTGCAGATAAAGTTGATCAGCCAGCAGTTTTGCTGATAAAGCTGGTGGCACAGTTGAATAAGATAAAGTATAATGTTCACGAGCATTGCCTCATTTTTGGATTAGTGAAGGTTTGGTCGCTGACATTATACCAAAAAGGGAGGTCAATGCTCACAAAATACAGATGATTTAAGACAGTGTCATTAGAAATAATGGCGCTGTTATTTTTTTGCTCATTTTCCTAGAAAAAAGATAAAACATACGTTTTTCTCCCATACTCCCTAAGAACAAGAAACAAAAAGGCTGATAAATCCGGATTCTTCAAAAATTTCTTACATATAGATGTTTAGAAGCCCGATATTTTGTGATTTATGAAGGGAAAGCGTATGGCAGACAACAAAAAGATGCAGCAGGCGAAAGCTGTCAAGAATGATGAATTTTACACTGAGTACGGAACAATCTCTGATGAAATGGGACACTACCGCAAACAGTTTGAGGGACAGGTGGTGTACTGCAACTGCGACGACCCGGCGTGGAGCAATTTCTGGAAGTATTTTCACAGTAACTTCGGTTCACTGAATCTGAAGAAACTGATTGCCACGCACTACAGGAAGGACACGGAGCCGTCATACGCTATGATTTACGAAGGCGGGGACGACTTCAACATGAGCGCGGGCGAAGTGGTCCCTATCAAGGGGAATGATGGATACAACGCCGGGGACTTCCGCAGTGATGCATGTGTCGGATTCCTAAAAGAGGCCACGGTCGTTTCGACTAATCCGCCTTTTTCGCTCTTCAGGGAGTACGTCGCACAACTAATCGAATACGGAAAGAAGTTCATCATCCTCGGGAATCAGAACGCCGCAACCTATCAGGATATATTTCCTTTAATCAAGGAAAACATGATTTGGTATGGCGCAAGTATTCATTCAGGCGGTATTGATTTCCGTATACCGGATGATTATGAAGAATACAGTTCAAATGTGTTTGTCAAAGACGGCAAACATTATATCAACCTTTCAGGTATTCGTTGGTTTACAAATATGGATGTAAAATACCGTCATGACGGACTGTGGCACAGGAACGGGAAATTCGATAACACGCAGGCACATTGTTATTACGAGGGAAACGAGGACAAATATAATCCAGATGAATTTGAAATTCAGACAATGACAAAGACGCCTATCGGTAATGAGTATAGAATGCTTATATTCGATAAACAGATACAGCATAATCCAAACGGAACCACGCAAAGTGTAACAAAAGCAAATGATGGCGCAGTGGTTGAAATTACAAAGCCATTACATGACAAACCCTATTATTCTGTGCAAGGAAAGATATACAAAGCAATTTATCCACGCATATTGATTCGAAATTTACATCCTGTCAAGAAATCGGAAGATATAGGGTATTAAGAATGCATCTTCCGCGAAATATGCAGTCAAGGAAAACAGACATGAAAAACTGTAAATTACTTAACGTTGAGTCCATACTTGAAAAACGTTTTAGCAATGTCTGGATTCTTGTACTTTTAGAGAAAAACAAACAGGAGAATTAACAATGCAGGTGAAAAGAATAAGAGACCTTATCAAAGAAGGCCAAATACAGGTCATAGACACAGAAAAGGGGTTTACTATCCGCGACCTGACCTCGGGTTATATGAAAGACTCCGACGACGGATATACGACAGATTCAGTTTTTGGATTTGATGGAAAATTGAACATCCGTCCATCTTATCAGCGAAACTCAGTATATTCGCAGCCGAAAAGAGATGCGGTAATTGAAACTGTTTTAGAAGACTGCCCGCTCAATACCATCTATTTCGTTGATAAGGAAGACGGCACTTTCGAAGTCCTCGACGGGCAGCAGAGAATACTGTCCATCTGCAAATATATTTCCGGTGAATTCGCTGTCGCATCCGATGTATTCCCGACAGACCTTCCGCAGGACTTTCAGAACCTTGTCTTCAACATGCACGACATATCTGATAAAATCATGGATTACGAACTGGAAGTGTATGTCTGTAAAGGAACACCGTCTGAAAAACTCAAATGGTTCCACCGCATAAACACGTGCGGCGAACCATTAAATGAGCAGGAACTCAGAAATTCTTCTTATACGGGGAAATGGCTTTCTGACGCAAAAGCACGGTTTTCTTCAAAAAACGGCAGAGGGGTCATTCTCGCAGACACTAACCCGAATAACGGCGCAAGTGAGCCGCTTCTTAACGGTTCATGGAACAGGCAGGAATACCTTGAGACCGCACTTCTTTGGGCTGCAAGGCACGAAGGATTTACGGGAAAGAATGCCATTGAAGAATATATGCTGAAGCATTGTAAGGATAATGACGCATCGGCTCTCTGGCAGTATTTTTCTTGTGTGCTTGAATGGGTCAGGAGTAAGTTCACCACATACAATAAAACCATGAAAGGTCTTGACTGGGGTGCTGTTTACGAAGATTACACAAAAGGTGCTTTCGATAACAATATCATTCACAAGAGTGCAGATGAAATCAATAAAGATATCATCAATCTCATGAGCGATGATGAAATTACCGCAAAGATGAAGGGCATTGTCATGTACATCATCTATGGAGATGAAAGGTATCTTCAGCTCAGACAGTTTGAAGAAAAGATAGCAAGGATTGTATACGAGAAGCAGAAGCATAAATGTCCGTTCTGCGTTAAAGACGGGAATAACAAAGAGTATGCTTTCAAAGAGATGCAGGCAGACCATGTTAAGCCGTGGAGCAAGGGCGGAAAGACCATAGAGGAGAATTGCCAGATGCTCTGCAGCTTCCACAATAATCAGAAGGGTAATATCTGGTAAATATTGAAGACCGGAGCGGCTTATGGCTGCTCCGGTCTTGTTTGTTATGATTGGTCTCTTGGACCAATAAATTTGTCACCGTTCAAGTGTATCATATGGTCCGGAAGTTCTGAAAGCCATACCTCTGTCTCCCAGGCAAGTTCCGCAGCGAATTTTTTGTAAGTAGCGATGTCGGGAAATGCAGTAACGTAGACCTTCCCGGCGGTCACATTCTCTGTCATCTCTTCTATTTCCATTATCCTCTTTGGGCTGACAGGACCTACGCTGGTCACAGCTTCAATGAAATATATCCAGTTCTTGTCCGGCATGTAAAGGACAACATCAGGCATTTTGTCGTGAAGAGTAATCTCAAAGCCTAGTTCAGACAGTTTCTCCACGTTCTTTACCATATCTTTGTTGGTGGTGTCGCCAACATACAGGCATTCACTGTGCGGCGCAAAACGAGGCGCGAATTCCTCAATGATAGCCTTCTGGAGTTTGTTGTGTTTCCCGGGACTGAAATGAAGGTCCTGTCCGTTGATGCGGACAGGCATCTTTTCCATGGTCTTTTTACTCCTGTACATCTCGATAAGGGAATCGTGGTACATTTTGAAACGGGCAAGTTCATCTCTATATCTGTCCACAGGTATTGCTCTTACAAGCGAAAGCGCCTCATCTGTTATGCGGTAGCGATAGTTCGGACTGTTTGTCGCTTTCCCATTGTCTTCTATGAGTGCCGCCAGACGAAACTGGTGCATACAGTTCTTGCGGATAGTCTCTCTCGTATTTTCGGCATAGTGCCGCCCGTAAATATTCTCCGCAAACTGTATAACATCATGGATGCGAATCCACTCATTACTGGCGTCTTTCCATGAGTCATCCGGCGCAACATGCGCGAGAGTGAGCAGCGTGAGCGCCGCTATATCCGTCTGCTGCTGTATGGGCATGCCGACATCTGCAAGGAACATTTTTGCCTCATCAATCTTACTCATAAACTGCCTCCATTATTCTGTCACAGGTCTCGGTTGTCAGGCTGTCTGTCTTGATAAGCCGCCGCCCCATATCCTGTATAGTAGAAAGAGGCGGAACGGGCATGTTGTTCACTTCCGTACTGTTTACCTGGGTGCTGCCGTTCAGGATACGATAGTAAATATCGAACCAGGTAGAGTTCAGAAGGACATAAATGCCATACACTTCACATTCCGAGAGTTCATGCCCGTCTATATGGTCGACAAAGTTAATCTTGTTCTGTGTTCCTATGCTCTTATAATCAGGGAAGTCTTTTGCAAGGTAAATTCCGCACTGAAGCCGACGTCTTTCTTCCTTCGCTGTAAAACGCTTACAGAAGAGGTAGTTTTTGTTCTTCTGTATAAGCCCGGGCTTGTCTGTTATAACCCAATCGAAGTCTTTGCCGGATGGATTGTGATTCACGCGCCCGTTGCGGATATGCTGACTGTAGAACAGGGGGACAATGTTTTCACCCGGTTCTGCCCGTAGGTCATCATACTGTCGAAAATCTACGATGATACCGGTCTTCATGCGAAGCCCTATATCCGGCAGGGTATTGTCATACTGATTTAACTTCTGGATAACGGATACCTCTTCTTCGCTAGTTGGAAGGAACACGTACTTTTCATCACCGACTACCAATGCGCTGTATGGAAGGGAAAGTTCCGTTATGGCGTTGAAATCGCCGTTTGACTGGCTTGAAGTCAGCCTTACGATTTCCGGGATAACCTGTGTTTTCTTGACCTTTATAATAATAGTCTCCTGCAGCACCTGCTCCTGGCTGAACACCTTGTCCCTGCTTACAAACAAGTGGATATGTTCCAGTTTCCCATAGTGCAGAAAATAATCCCTGAATGCTTTGAAGTAAACGCCGGAAGTCCAGCTGCGCGGGATAATGTAGACCATCTCCGCATCGTCTTTTAAGTTAAACAGGGACATGGCTGCGAACATAAAATACATATTCGGGGCACCGTGGACTATCTCTGGCATTGCCATCGCCGCAGGATTATCTCTCATGACGCGGAGATAGGGAGGATTTCCGATAACGGCGTCATATTTGCGGGGGTATTCTTCTGCGAGGAGGTCATGGTTGAAGTCGTGGTACTGGGACAGAAGATAGTCTTCCTCCATGACATGATATTCGAGATTGATGGGGGAGGCTTCTTTCATGAATTTAAGGTTTTCTTTAAGAACGGGGAGGACTTCCTCGTCTGTCTCATAGCAGTACAGGTTTATCTTATCGACTATGCTTTCCTTTCCCATGCGCTCAATGAAGGCGGCAGAAAGCACTCCTGTCCCGCTTCCGGGGTCAAGGACTGTTATCTCGTTTCCAAATCTTTCCGTATCAAACAGTGACGCCATGAAAACGGCAGTCTCTTTCGACGTGAAGAACTGACCTTTCTTCTTACGTTTGCTCTTTGGCATAGACTTAAGAAATTCGCTTGTCTTGGTTAATATCTCGTTCAGCATCTGTTGTAAACCTTTCAATACTTTGTCCGTCGACATGAACTATATTAACACAAATATAGGCAGCGAGAGCAAAACCATATGAAGATTTATGCCTGAATTGTTACAAAACAAAACGGGTCCCCACTTTTTTGTGGAGACCCGATTCTGTTCTTTTCGACCTCTAAATTCTTATCTTAATGACATTGCGGCCTTTGCGGCAGTCCTTTTTTCACAGCCCGAATGTCATCGCGCCCACAATCTTTTTAATAAGTTCAATCTGTTCCGGCAGGAAATGCTTCATATCAAGCTGCACGAACACAAACGCGCAGACCAGCATCGAATAGATAGAAAGCAGGCAGACCGCCGAGCTGAATTCTTTAGCTTCCTCACAGGGTTCCACAACAAATTTCACACCAGATTCCGCCACAGAAGTCCCTTCTTCCACCTCAGAAACAGCAAGCTCCTCTCCGGAAATCTCCGCATACCGCATCCCCACCGCAAGGAACACAAGCATACCCAGAAGCCACATCATATCTTCCCTGTACCTTGCCAGCAAATACGGTGTCCAGACAATATCCATCATAATGATTACACCGATCGTAACGATCCCTCCCAGCAGGAAGAGGACAACTTTGTTGGCCCGGATCGCGGAACATGTCTTCTTGTTTGTGAGAGCGAAAAGCCCCACGCCGAACACCGGGTAGGTGTAGAACACGCCTCCCTCCACGATGTGGGGGAAGTCTGCGATCAGGTCCTCGGAGCGGGTCAGGAAATATGTCGCTCCGTTCAGGAGGCCGCGGACGCTCAGTCTGGAGAGCAGGCTTCCGTAGGCTGTCTGGTCGGCAACGGTCAGCTGGTAGCTCTGGCCGAATTCGAAGGGATTCTCAAACCGGACATAGTTGTAGAGCATGAGCAGCGCGCCGATGATGATGTAAGGTGAGGCCGCTGCCACCAGTTTCAGAAACAGTTTCCAGGTGAATTTGTGCTCCCGCAAAAAGACGATCAGGCACGGTATTACGATCAGATTTCCGAGTGCAATGGACGGGCGGCACCCGAACGCGAGCGCGCCGAAGAGCGCGCCGAGGAAAGCCCTGAAAATGGCCCGGTTCTCGTGTTCGTTATCGGTGGCCCACACTGCTTTGACATAGAAGTAGACGCTCCAGATCTCCATGCAGAAAGCCGACGAGAAGGCCGTCATATACATGGCCGGTTTGGCGACGCAGTGCACCATGCTCGTTACCGACACGGCCGCGCCCAGGAACAGGTAGACGGCAAAGGACAGCTTCGGGAAGAACCGCTTTGACAATAATCTGAAGAACAGGAACAGCCCGATTATGGACATGCCGACAAAGACCTGGGTCGCGTGATATGTCGTCAGGCTCGCCCCGGTGATCAGTTTGAACGGTATGAACAGCAGAAAGACCGGCACTACGCCAAAATACATATAGTAGCGCCCTTTATAGAAAGCATGGTCCCAGTGATACCTTACTCCCAACGCTCTCCTTGCATTTGTATCGTAAGGATTGGGCATCTGAAGGAGGCGGCGGTCCATGTCGCCGTACTCGAGATAGATCTGCCCTTTCAAAAGAGCGTCGGCCATCAGTTCATACTGATTCTTGTTCTTGACCGCGTAGCGGTCTGGATCAGTGTCCGGATCGTCGCTGCTCATGGCTGCGGCCGCGTTCTTCATCCATTCTTCTTCTCCCGTTGCGGAAGCTTTCTCTGAAGAGCGCGCCTCAGTCTCTTCCATGAGTTTCGCGGTGATCTCGCCATTCCACATGGGGCACAGCGTCATCAGGAAACTGCTCGAGCCGATCAGCGCCGCCAGCACCAGGACTGTCACCATAATGTGCGCGGCAGACCACTTCTCCATCGTTACGCGCAGCAGGCCGGATCCGGGCCGGACGAGCCAGGCCGCGCCCAGCAGGACCACCCAGAATATTACGCCGAATATAATAGAATTCATATCAACTGCTCCGTATTACCTCATCTGCAGATATCTGCACGCTGCCAGCGCGGCGCTCGCGCCGTCCGCCACTGCTGTTGTCAGCTGGCGCACAGTCTTGCTGCGGCAGTCGCCCGCGACGTAGATGCCGGGCGTTTTGGTCTCGCAGCGCTCATCCGAGTCAAAATATCCAAACCCGTTCAGGTCAGCCAGTTCACGGAAGGGCTCGTTCTCAGGGATCAGGCCGATCGCCACAAAGAGGCCGTCGCATTCAACAGTAAACGCTTCGCCGGTCTTTGTTCTCTCGACCTCAAGGCCGCACAGCTCGCCGTCCTTCGAGAGGAAGCGGAGGATCTTCACGCCTGTAAAAGTCCTTACATTGGGCTTTGCAAACAGGACTTCCTGGAGCTTCTGCTCACCGGTGAAAAAGTCCAGATCCTGCAGCATGATCACTTCGCTGCACTTCTCGGACAGAAGGATCGCCTCCTGAAGCGCCGAATTGCCGCCGCCGGCCACGCACACGCGCCGTCCGGTGTAGAAGTCGCCGTCGCATACCGCGCAGAAAGAGATGCCGTCCCCCACGAGATCATCTTCGCCCTCGATGCCGAGCATGCGGTGCTTCACTCCCGTTGCCAGCACGACGGCTGAACCCTCGTAGACGCCGCCTTCTTCGGTCCTCACTATTTTGACATCGCCGCGGTCCTCCACAGAAATGACATTCTCAAACTCGATCTCGGCGCCCTGCGCCAGGATCTGGTCCAGCATCTTCTCCGCGAACTCATTTCCGCTCATCTGAAGTGTTCCCGGATAATTCTCAACCTTGGGTGAGTGTGTGATCTGTCCCCCGAACCCGTTCTTCTCGATGACGAGCGCACTCTTGCCGTTGCGCTGCGCGTACAGAGCTGCGGTCATTCCTGCGGCGCCTCCGCCGACTACGATGATATCATGCATTTTGCTTTCCTCCCTTGATGAATCTATGAACGGCTGCCTGCGCCGCGCCCGGGCCGTTTGTGCCGTTACGATAAGATCGCCCGACAGTGATCCCACTGCCGGGCGGCTCTATTTTCTTTCATTATTTGTGCATCAGCCATCCCTTGATGTCGGACACGCCGCGATACTTCTCGAAAGAATCGCCGTTGACCAGGACAAGTGTGGGAGCCTGCTTGATGCCGAACTTCTGAACCAGTTCCCTCTCCTCATTGGCGTTGAGCGGCTGATACTCCACTCCCGCCTTGTCCAGGATCGCTCCCGCTGCCTTGCAGTTTGGGCAGGAAGGGGTCTTGAACAGTAAGATCGATACGGAACTCTCAGGCTTGACCGCGATCGTTACGGGCTTCTCCTCAGGCTTAGGAGCGGCCGCCACGGGCTTCTCATCGACAGGCGCTTCCTTCATGATCGGCTGCACAGGATCGCAGCATGCGCGCTCGTTGATCGCCGCGTAGATCGCTTCGTCGTTGTCATTGGGAGCCGGCTTCGGTCCCTTGTGAGTCAGGTGGGAATGGCCGATGTTGTAGACCATTCTGTCCTTGTACTCCTGGGCCTTGCCGTCGTTCCAGTTCTGGACCGGACGATAGTAGCCGGTGATGCGGCTGTAGACCTCAGTCTTGTTGCCGCAGATCGGGCAGGTGAACTGCTCGCCGGTCAGATAGCCGTGATCCTTACATACGGAGTATGTAGGAGACATTGTGTAGTAAGGAAGCTTGTAGTTCTCAGCGATCTTGCGGACAAGGTTCGCTGCCGCTTTCCAGTCGGGAAGCTTCTCGCCGAGGAACGCGTGGAATACTGTTCCGGAAGTATACAGAGTCTGCAGATCGTCCTGAATATCCAGAGCGGAGAAAATATCCTCCGTGTAGCCCACAGGAAGGTGGGAGGAATTCGTGTAGTAGGGCTTTCCGTCCATGTTCGCTGTGATGATGTCCGGGAACTGCTCCTTGTCGTGCAGAGCGAATCTGTAAGTCGTGGACTCCGCGGGAGTTGCCTCGAGGTTGTACAGGTCGCCGTACTTCTCCTGATAGTCAGAGAGGCGCTCTCTCATGTGATTGAGGACGTCGCGTGTAAATCTCTGGGTCTTGGGGCTTGTCAGGTCCGCGCGCAGCCACTTCGCGTTCAGGCCCACCTCGTTCATGCCGATCAGGCCGATGGTGGAGAAGTGATTGCTGAAGGTTCCCAGATATCTCTTGGTGTAAGGATACAGGCCGTTCTCAAGGAGCTTCGTGATGACGGTTCTCTTGGTCTTGAGGGACCTTGCCGCGATATCCATAAGGTCATCCAGTCTCTTGTAGAAGTCCTGCTCGTCCTTGGCCAGATACGCGATACGGGGCATATTGATCGTAACAACGCCGATTGAGCCTGTGGACTCTCCGGATCCGAAGAAACCGCCGGATTTCTTGCGCAGCTCGCGAAGATCAAGACGGAGTCTGCAGCACATGGAGCGTACATCGCTGGGCTCCATGTCGGAGTTGATGTAGTTGGAGAAATAAGGCGTACCGTACTTCGCCGTCATCTCGAACAGCAGCTTGTTGTTCTCTGTCTCATCCCAGTTGAAGTCTCTGGTGATGGAATATGTGGGGATCGGATACTGGAATCCTCTGCCGTTGGCGTCGCCTTCGATCATGATCTCGATGAAGGCCTTGTTCACCATATCCATTTCTTTCTGGCAGTCGCCGTAAGTGAAGTCCATCTCCTTGCCGCCGATGATCGCGGGAAGGTTCTTGAGGTCGTTCGGCACTGTCCAGTCCAGAGTAACGTTGGAGAAAGGAGCCTGTGTGCCCCATCTGCTGGGTGTGTTCACGCCGTAGATGAAGGACTGTACGCACTGCTTGACTTCCTTCTGTGTCAGGTTATCGACCTTTACGAAAGGTGCCAGGTATGTGTCAAAAGATGAAAACGCCTGCGCTCCTGCCCACTCGTTCTGCATGATTCCCAGGAAGTTGACCATCTGGTTGCAGAGTGTGCTGAGGTGGTTGGCCGGGGAAGAAGTGATCTTGCCCGGTACGCCGCCCAGGCCTTCCTGGATCAGCTGCTTCAGGCTCCAGCCTGCGCAGTAACCGGTCAGCATGGACAGATCGTGCAGATGGATCGCCGCGCTGCGGTGAGCCTTAGCTACGTCGTCGTCATATACCTCGCTCAGCCAGTAGTTAGCTGTGATCGCGCCGGAGTTGGAAAGGATCAGACCGCCGACCGAATATGTGACGGTGGAATTCTCCTTGACGCGCCAGTCATTGATCTTGAGATAATTGTCTACCAGGTCCTTGTAGTTAAGAAGAGCGGAACCGACGTTGCGGACCTTCTCACGCTGTCTGCGGTACAGGATGTAAGCCTTGGCGACATCCGCGTAACCGGACTCGGAGAGGACCTTCTCAACGCTGTCCTGGATATCTTCAACCGCGATCACGCCGTCCCTGATCTTGGGTTCAAAATCAGATGTGACATGGAGCGCGATCAGATCAATAATCGTGGGATGATACTGCTTCTCGATAGCAACAAAAGCTTTCGTGATGGCATCACTGATCTTACTGATCTCAAAATCAACGACCTGCCCGTCTCTCTTAGTAACCTGATACATAATAAAATCCCCCTCGTGTGGTAGTGTATTTCCTTGCTGATTCAATGGATTCACCGCGGACTCACGCCCGCGAACACACTTACAGTACCACGAAGGGGCTTGCTCGTCAATATCTTGTGCCATTTTAAATTTTCTGTCTATATGTAGTATTTATAAAAAATACAGCACCCCGTGCGTTTTTCAGGGATGAACGGGGAGCTTGATCAACGTTTCATCCCTGTAAAAATGCACGGGTTGGCCAAGGCGCGAAGCGCCTCTGGCCTATGACAGTCCCGGCCGCCATGCGGCTGGGACCGTCTGTGCTGTGTTTTTTCCCTCAGTCCACGCCCCGGATCTGCACATCTGTGACATACCCGGAAACCGCGGCTGCGCACGCTTCCAGCTTCTCCTTAGACGGCGCGCTCAGCCCTCCGAAGGGCACCGTATCCCTGTCTGTAAAGCACTGCAGGAAATACCGTTTCGCGCCCTCGATCCACTTTCCTATGGCCTCGAAATCCTCCACCTCGTGCAGTTCGTCCACAACCGTCGTCCGGAACTCATAATCGATCCCCGACGATTTCAGAAGCTCTATGCTCTCCGAGATGGGTTTTAGATCCAAAGTCTGCACGCCTGCCGTAAGGGCATATTTTGACGGGCAGTTTTTTACATCCATCGCCACATACTCCACAAGACCCCGCTCCAGGACCTCCCGCAGAACCGCCGGATGCGTGCCGTTTGTGTCCAGCTTTACCGGAAAGCCCATCCCGCGGATCTTTGCGATGAATTCCGGCAGATTGCTGTGCAGGCAGGGCTCGCCGCCCGTGATTGCGACGCCGTCCAGGAGGCCTTTCCTCTTTGCCAAAAAAGCGAACAGCTCCTCCTCTTCCATTACCGCCGGCACCTGTCCCGTCGCCAGCTCGTAGTTGTGGCAGTAAGGGCAGCGCAGATCGCACCCGCCCAGAAAAACCGTGCAGGCCACATGACCGGGAAAGTCAAGCAGTGTCATCTTCTGAAGTCCGTGTATTTTCATAATACTCTCCAATCCAATCTGTTATTTCCTGCGCATCCAAGCGCCCTCATACCGCCGCAAGGATATGCATGTTGCGGATCCGGGCGTCGCAGATCATATCGTTGACCATATAAGCGTACTTTTCCAAATCCGCGCCGACTGCCCCGGTCAGTCCCTGCTCCCGCAGTTCTCCAATGACATCCGCCGCAATGCCTTCCATTACCCTGGATTTTTCCTCCGCGGTATTCGGCTCGTTGTCCGTCGTCAGGAGGTACTCCAGCAGTTCCGCTGTGAGCGCAAGCTTCGGAAGTTCCCGCATTGCCCTGAAACTCCACTTGTAGTAGGGCTGATACACACCGTTCAGCAAAAAGACTGCGGCCATCGTGCTTTTGACAAATTCCACTGCGGCTAACTGCGCGGCCGCGGTCTCACCGTGCTGCAGGCACCTCCGGTAATTATACTGCCCCGACTGCCCCATGAGAAGGAGCTGTCCGGCCAGTTTTTTGAGCCGCACGTCCTCCGGCCGGCGCCTCAGCCGCTCCCGGATCGCGGTCACCTCGCCGTAACCGTCCATAAAGATTTCCCCATTCACAGCCTCTGCCAGTGAAAACTCCGGAATATACAGCCACTCCATAAGGCTCAGATTGCCGTCCGCTTTCCCGACTTTGTCCTTCATGAACTCAGCCGTCCGCAGAACGCCGTGCCGCGGGCCGCCCACCGGTGCGACCAGAGACCGCCTCAGCCCCATAAAATCCTTAGGCAATGCCGCATAGGCCCTCTCCAGCTCGAAAGCAGTCCTCCTGTCCACCACATCTTCTCCCGGCAGGAACAGGCAGAATCCCGGCTCAAAATCGTGATCCCTGGAGATCTCATCGTCAAAACCCCAGCACTCCGATCCGCTGCCAGCAAGACCCGCCGCGACAAACGGCATCAGCCCGGGAAACCTATCCCGGAGCATCGGCTCTCCGTATTGTTCATAATAAGCCCTGGCGATCTCCAGTCCCTTCATTCCCGAATAATCCTTTCCGGCGTTCTATTTGCCGCTTAGATCCTCTCAATCGGTACCTCATTCGGCCCTTAGATTCTCTCAATCGGCGCCTCATTCGGCCGCATAGATCTTCTCAGCCGTCTCCCTGAGCTTATTTGCCGTCAGGAAATAGCCGTAATATTCAAAAACAGGCGCGCATTTCTCGCACACAAAAGCATAGTAGCCAATCCGCGCTTTCTCATCAGCCGGAAGCGCCTTCAGCGCTCCGGGTGTTTCCAAGACCGACGTTTCACCGTTCGGGCACAGCAGTTCCCTGCCTTTGTTGTCCAGCAGTTCCTCCGCGCGCTCCACCAGTTCAAAAATCCTGCTCTCCCCCTCTTCCATGCCGGCTCCGGCTTCCACCGCGTCGGCCATGTTGAGACAGGTGATCGCCTGCTCCAGCTCGCCGTCCTGCACCTTCGCCATGACAGCGATCGCTTTTTCGTAGAGATCCAGAGCTTCATCATATTTTGACAGAGCAGTGCATGTCAACGCCATATTGTTATATAGGCCGCCCAGAAGCCGCGGCTCCACATAAGCGCTGCCTTCATAGACCGCCCGCGCTTTCTCGAACAGCTCCAGCGACCGCTCGTACTCGCCAAAAGCATTGCACGCCGTCGCAATATTGACATAAGTCGTACCCGCGGAGATAGAATCCTCCATCCCGAGCTCCGCCAGCAGTTCCAACGCCTTCCCTGCGCTCTCCATTGCCTTTTCGCGCTGCGCGGTCTTGCGATAGTGCCCTACCATCTCATTTCGGAGCATCAACTGCCCCTGCAGGTCCCGTCCCAGCTCCGCCTCCGCGAGCCAGTAGAGCAGATGCCGCTCCGCCCCCGCGTAGTCCCGGCGGCTCATGTACTCATTCATCTTATCCGCAATGCGCCTCTGCGGTACCGGTTTGATAGTCTCCATAGACTCCTCGTTCAGCATCTCGTCTCCCTTCCCGGTCAAAATATCGCCTCCCCTGTCACCCGGTTGACCGGACGCCCTTCGAGGGCTTACAATTCTCCCAACAGTACTTAAGGAGGCTCCCCAAAATGACATTTCCCGCCATTTTATTCATGATAATCGGAATACTTTGCGTCCTGTACGGCATCGCGGTCTTCCTGATCCGCAGCGGCACCATGTTCTACGCCGTCTGGCTCGCCCTGGGCGCCTGCTTCCTTCTGCTTGGCTTCCTCGCCCGCATCCGTTTCTACGACAGATTGCCCAAAATACTGAAAGCCCTCCTCCTCATTGCCGCAGCCGCAGTAATACTCCTCTTTATCATCTGTGAGGGTTTTGTGCTGCGCGGCTTCGGCAGCCGCGCTCCGGAAGGCCTCGATTACCTGATCGTTCTCGGAGCCCAGGTCCGCGAAGACGGCCCCAGCGCCGTTCTCAAATACCGCCTCGACGCGGCCGTCGACTACCTGAAAGAAAACGAATCCACCCTCTGCATCGTCACCGGCGGCAAAGGTGAAGGTGAGCCCCTCACCGAAGGCGAAGGCATGAAACAATACCTCACAGCGCAGGGCATCGATCCCGCTCGCATCCTCGTCGAAGACCAGGCTCGCAACACAGTCCAGAACATTCAGTTCAGCAAGCAGCTCATGTCCTCTCCGGACGCCTCCACCGCGCTGGTGACCAACAACTTCCACGTCACCCGCGCGACAGCCCTCGCCCGCAAACAGGGCCTCACCAACGTATATGCGATCGCAGCGCCGTCAGACCCCGTTTACCTCCCCAACAACATGTTCCGGGAGTTCTTCGGGCTGACCAAGGATTTCCTGGCAGGCAACCTGTAGACAAAGCGCATCCATATGTTAACATTATACGAGAATTACAGGCTCATCACAAACAGGAGTAATTAATGAACCGCAAAAGATATCTCTTTTTTGACATCGACGGAACGCTGCTCGCCGGCGGGTATCACGACACCTACATCCCCGACTCCACAGTCCTCGCACTTGAAAAATGCCGCGCAGCGGGTCATTTTCTCTGCATTGCCACCGGCCGCCTCCAGGCGATGGCCGTCGACTGCATGCACGAACTCAGCTTCACGAACATGGTCAGCGACGGCGGCTACGGCATCACCATTGACGACAAATTCTATGGCGCGATCCCGCTGCCGGGGGAGCCTGTCGTCCGCCTCATCGACGAGTGCGACGCCCTTGGCATGCCCTGGGCCATCCAGACCGACAACACCGTCTACCGCACTGCGCCCGACAGCCGCTTCGAGGACTTCACCCATGACCCCTACATGAAGACCCGCGTCGTGCCGGGCCTCGATCCCCGCGCTTATGACAAAATATACAAAGCCTACATTGCCTGCCTCCCCGGCGAAGAGCAGAAACTGGAGACTCTCAGGGAACTCCCCTGGTGCCGCTACCACAACGAATACTTCTTCGTCGAGCCTACCGACAAGTCCGTCGGCATCAAACAGATCCTGGACAGACTCGGCGCCGACTACAGCGACGCCATCGTATTCGGCGACGCCCTCAACGACATGTCCATGTTCACTGACGACTGGACCAAAGTCGCCATGGGCAACGCCTGTCCCGAACTTAAAGCCAAAGCCGATCTCATCACCACAAACGTCGAAGACGACGGCATCTATAACGCCTGCGTCACCCTGGGCCTCTTCTGAGGCCCTTTTCTGATTCAGAAGCCCTTTTTCATGCAGCCGACATTTTTGACGGAAAATCACAACAAAAAAATCCGAATGGCCGTTCACCAGCAGGTGACAGTCATTCAGATTCTTATGATGATATTCCACCCTTTATAAGCTAATTTAGTCGATTTCGATACTAGTCTACCGCTTAGCCCACATTCAGTGAACGGTGCTCTTTAAACCAGATTACCAAACTTACGACCAATACGCCTGCCAACACTCCGCAGCTGTCAATTCCCATGTCTCTCAGTTCACAGCTCCTTCCGGGCACGAAAGACTGATGGATCTCGTCTGTCATCGCATACAGGGTTCCCGCCAGCCACGCTGTAATCCTTTCCCTCACTACAGGAACAGGAGTTGTATCTACTGCCATCCACTCCTTCACCGCCGGAACCAGGAACCCGCCAAGGATCATATACTCCGCAAAGTGGGCCCCTTTACGAACTATGAAAACCAGCGTCTCTCTGTCGATCGGCGCGACGCCCTGGAACAGCCGGACGATCAAATCGACGACCCTTCCGCTCTCCTCGCTGGAAAGATCCGCCGGCAGCGCCGACTGGAAAAAGATGAACGCCATGATGGCGATGACAATGATCGTAAACTTCTTATTTCTCAGAATAGACAAATCTCACACTTCCCGAATCAATGATATTCCGCACGCCGGACCGGTCATCCGTCCCCACTGCGGCAAACCCCGCCACTTTGCATCCTGCTTCTTCGATCACCGTCGCGCAGGCCTGCATAGTAGCCGCCGTGCTCATCCAGTCGTCTGCCAGCAGGACCCTGCTGCCTGCGGGAAGGAGTTTTCTCTCCGTGACGAGCACTGTGACCTTATCCCTGTGATTGATGTAAGAGGCAGTCACCTGCTCCTCGGGATCGATCCAGAACTGCTGGTTTCTCCTGATCACGACAAGACCGACTCCAAGTTCACGCGCGAGCATACTTCCGACAATAAAGCCCAGAGGTTCAGGGGAGCAAACATAATCAACTTTTCCGTGAAAAGGTTCCGCAAGATATTTGATCAGCGCGTCGACAGCTTCGCTGTTCGCATACAGGGGGAGCAGGTCTCTTTTGGCGCCCTGCCCTTCGATGGGCAGATCGCGGATCTGTTCTTCAAGCTTCTTAATATCCATTCCCATGGTAAATCCTCCGTAGTAGCATAATCAATCAAGTAACGCCGCCCCCAAAATCCCATCAGGGACATTGGGGGCAAACGCCGTCATCTCAGTTTAAACAAAACGCCTTCAGCAACCGGAGCCAGATTCATCAGAAGGCCATAGTTCTCATAGCCCGCTGTGTTCTCGCTTGCGCGCTCGTGCACGCTGCTGCTGGACAGGCTCAGAACATACTTCTGATCCTTGGTTATGTAGTTATAATAATCATCAGGCTCGTACTTCGTGATCTCGGCAGTTGTCAGATAGCAGAGCGCGTGCTCAAGTTTGCTTCTGTACTCCGCGTCTGTCAGCGCCTCGTAATAATAGCCGTAGCTGAAAGGATCCGAATCCTTGATGCTGTTTACAGCCTCGTCCAGAGTGCCGGCGTCATCCCATGTGGAATCCACTTCATACCAGTCGCCTCCGAGATTGACAACGCTCCACGCGTGTCCGCCCGCATCAGCTTCGGTGTTGCCTGCGATACCGACAATGACAGCCGCGTCGATGCCGGCCTGCTGCAGCAGGTATACATACGCCTGGGAGTAACCGTCGCAGACCGCATAGTGAGGAGTTCCGTTGTTGTCCTCAACCAGCGCGCCGTAAGCGGTATGCGCCAGATTGCTGTATCCGCTCTCCGTACCGTCTTCCATAACAGGCGTATTGTATGCGACCTCATTGATCAGCTTGTCGTGGATATCCTTAGCGACTACTTCCTCGCTCTTGGTCAGATCGATGTCTGCCAGGAACTCGTCTGCCGCGTCGTTGAACTTCGTCATCATCTCTTCGAAGTCGTCAAAAGGCTCCTCGAAGTAGCAGTAAACCATATAAGTGCCGTTTCCGGGCTGCTGGTAAGGCGCGCCGAAGGACATATCCGCCTCAATGCCGTTGTAGAGCCAGAACAGTTCCGGATGGTCATACAGAAGTCCCCAGTAAGAGACAAGAAGCACTTCATAGAAATCAGAAGTGGTCGGATCCACCGAGATATTAGCTACTGTGACGTTGTCCGGATTAGTCGGATCTGACGCGCACATGTACATCGCGTCGTACATAGCCTGCTGATCCCTGTTCATCTCACTGTAATAGTGATAGTTCTTGGCCTTATTTACCAAAAGAGAGTCCGCCGGCGGTGTGTACGCGCGCATCGCTCTGTCCATCTTGTCCGTATCTTCCGCGGTCAGCTCATTCGTCTCATCCATCTCTTCCATGGGTCTGAGACCGTTGAACCCGTTAAGATTGAGCCCTGCCAGAGGCTGCAGCTCGCCTTCAGTTGCGGATGCTACAGTCTGGGATTCCTCTTTGGCCTCAGCGTCAGCAGCTGCGGGCTCTCCTGACTCAGTAGCTGCGGCTTCTTCCACTGCATCTGCCTTCGCGGCGTCCGCAGTCTCCTCTGCCTTATCCTCTGCAGCTTCCGCCTCAGTCTCCTGCGCGGCCCCCTGCTGCGAAGAAGAAGCGCCGGCAGCTCCGCCGCATCCGGCCAGCATCGATACTGCAAGCGATATCGAAAGAAAAACTCCTATAAACTTTCTCATTGTGTCCTCCCTTCAGGTTTCGTTTCAGTTTCATAGAATAAACAAAACATATCCTTAAATATTATATCATGAAAGCAATGATTCCGTCACTCCCACAATCATCATGTCAACGTCACTCCCCCACGATCATCCTGAATCTCTGCAGGTCCGCGGGATGCGTTATCTTGAAATTTATGGGGTCTCCCGGGATCATGCAGATCTTCATTCCCGCCACATACGCGATCTCAGTCGTCCCGCGCATCGACATCAGGAACTCATGGCTCTTACCCTCATGGATCTTATAATACTGATGAAGCCAGAATGTCTCCGGCGACTGCCCCATGAACAGCTTCGACCTGTCAAGCAGCTTGTCGACGCCCTTCCCATCCTCGCTGAAGTAGATCGTATCCGCCGCGGGGATCACCGGCAGGCACGCCTCGTACTCCCCGATCGCGTCAAAACACGCGTCGATCAGCTCGCAGCTCACAAGCGGTCTCACTCCGTCGTGGATGATCACCTTGTCAGTCTCCGACTCCGACCTTTCCATGCACACTGAAAGCCCGCTCAGGATCGACTCCTGCCGTATCGCCCCCGGCTCCGCGAATCCTCGCAGTTTCTTATACTTGGCGCGCAGTTCTTCTTCGAGCTGCTCCTGCCACGCCGGCGCCATCACAATAATGATCTCGTCCACCGACCCGGACTTCTCAAAAGCGTCCAGCGTATACTCCAGGATCATCCTGCCTTTCACCTTGTAATACTGCTTGGGAAAATCCCCCATATGCATTCTGGTCCCGATCCCCCCGGACAAGATTATCGCGTAATTCATTCGATCCGATTCCCTTCTTTGGCCGCTTCGGGCCTGTTACTGATATATTACCGTTTTCAGTCCCTATTCTCAACCAAAACAGTGAGAGCCCGCCGCATCCGAAAATGCCGCAGGCTCCCGATCTTTACTTATTCAACTGTAATTTGCCGGTCGGGCGCAGAAACGCTGCGCAGATCACTCCACTGTAACGCTCTTTGCCAGGTTCCTCGGCTTGTCCACGTCAAGACCCTTGGAAACCGCCACATAGTAGCCCAGCAGCTGAAGCGGGATGATCGCAAGGCTTGCCACGAAGTGAGGATCCACCTTGGGAACGTAGATGACGAAGTCCGCCGTCTCCTCGATCTCATAGTGGCCGTAAGTTGTAAGGCCCATCAGATAAGCGCCGCGGCTCTTGCACTCGACCATATTGCTGATGGTCTTCTCGAAGAGCTCGTTCTGGGTCAGCACGCCGACCACAAGGATGCCGTCCTCGACGAGACTGATCGTGCCGTGCTTGAGCTCGCCGCCCGCATATGCCTCGGAATGCACGTAAGAGATTTCCTTCATCTTGAGGCTGCCTTCCTGGCAGATCGCGAAGTCGAGGCCGCGCCCGATGTAGAAGGAATCGTGCATGTTCGAGTACTTGGACGCGAACCACTGCAGTCTCTCTTTCTCCTCAAGGATCCTTGAGATGCCCGCAGGGATCTTCTGGATCTCCTTGATGTAGTCAAAATACTGCTGCTCGTCAATTCTGCCCCTCACCAGCGCGAACTGCAGCGCCAGCAGGTAGGTGACGATCAGCTGAGCCGAATAGCCCTTGGAAGTAGCTACCGCGATCTCGATGCCGGCCTTGGTGTAGAACACGAAGTCCGCCTCGCGCGCGATGCTGCTGCCCTCGACATTGACGACAGCGAGGGTCCTGATGCCTCTCTCCTTCGCCTCGCGAAGAGCCGCCAGGCTGTCCGCCGTCTCGCCGCTCTGGCTGATGATGACGACCAGATCAGTGGGATTGAGGATAGGATTTCTGTAGCGGAACTCGGAAGCGAGCTCAACGCGCACAGGGATCCTCGCAAGGTCCTCGATGACATACTGTGCGGCCGTTCCGACATGCCATGCGGAGCCGCACGCCACGATATGGATCTGTGTGATCTCTTTGATGATCTCGTCGGTGATCCCTATTTTGCCAAGGTCGATGCGGCCGTTCTCAAGGGCATAATCCAGAGTATCCTGCACGGCTCTGGGCTGCTCGTTGATCTCCTTCATCATGAAGTGCTCGTAGCCGCCCTTGTCGGCTGCCTCGGCGGAGAAAGTGATCTCAACCTTCTCCTTCTCGATCACATCGCCGTTGAGGTCGTAGAAAACAGCTTTGCCGGGAGAGAGCCTGCCCATCTCCAGGTTGCCGATATAGTAGACCTGATTCGTGTACTCAAGGATCGCGGGGACGTCGGACGCCACATAAGTGTCATCGTCCGCGATGCCGATGATCATCGGGCTGTCTTTACGGGCGACCCAGATCTCGCCGGGATAATCCTTGAACATCAGCTCCAGCGCGTAAGAGCCGCGGATACGGACCATGGTCTTGGCGATCGCGTCGATGGGGCCGATCTTGTACTTCTTGTAATAATAATCCACCAGCTTGATGGCCACTTCCGTGTCCGTCTGGCTGTAGAACTGATAGCCGTGCTTGAGCAGCTTGTCCTTCAGTTCCTGGTAGTTCTCGATGATACCGTTGTGAACGCCCACAACAAGGGACTCCACCGGTCCGGATCCGGATCCCGTGCAGTTTCCCGATACATGGGGATGCGCGTTTGTCTGCGTCGGGTCGCCGTGGGTCGCCCAGCGCGTATGGCCGATACCGCAGGTACCCTTGAGGGAGTTGCCGCCGTCTGTCTTCTCGGCCAGATTCTTGAGCTTGCCGGTAGCCTTGACCACCTGCGCCAGCTCCTCGCCGTTTCTAACCGCGATTCCCGCGGAGTCATATCCTCTGTATTCAAGTTTCTTCAGCCCTGCTAGCAGTATAGGAGCCGCCTGCTTATGGCCGGTAAAACCAACAATTCCACACATATAAATATTCTCCTTATAAGACCGGGCCCTCTGCCATAATACTGACAAAGAGCCCCGCCATCAGCTTTAAATCAAAGTCTTTCGTCCTTCTCGATGTCGAGGTAGTACTTGTAGGTGCCTACCTTCAGCTCGTCGCATGCGGACTCATCACAGGCGATGATCGCGTTCTCATGCATCTGCAGGCAGCTGCATGTCCACATCTGGCTCACAGCGCCCTCAACTACGTGTGCCATCGCGCGCGCCTTGTTGTGGCCGCTGATCTCGATGATAACTTCCTTAGCGTCCATAACGGTAGCTACGCCGGTGCACAGCGCATATGCGGGCACCTTCTCCGGATCATTGTCAAAGAAACGGGAGTTAACGATTCTTGTGTCTCTTGTGAGCTTTCTGAGGCCGGTGCGGGATGCAAGGGAAGTGCCGGGCTCGTTGAAAGCGATGTGGCCGTCGACGCCGATGCCGCCCAGGAACAGGTCGATGCCGCCGTAAGAAGCGATCTTCGCCTCATAGTTCGCGCACTCTGCTTCCAGATCCTCTGCAAGTCCATTCAGGATATTGATGTTCTCCTTCGGAACATCGACATGATCAAAGAAATAATAATGCATGAAGTACCAGTAGCTCTGGTCGTGCTCTTTGGGAAGTCCTACATACTCGTCCATGTTGAAGGTAACGACGTTCTTGAAGGAAATCTCGCCTGCCTTATACATTCTTACCAGCTCATTGTAGACGCCGATCGGGGAGGAGCCGGTGGGAAGGCCCAGAACGAAAGGTCTGTCTTCCTTGTGCGCCTTGATCTTGGCAGCGATGTAATTCGCTGTCCACTTGCTCATATTATCGTAATTTTCCTGAATAACTACTCTCATTTTAATCTTCTTGTGCTCTTGGCGCGGCGCGCCGCGCCGCCCGTTATTATCAATTATCCGTTAATTTTCGCTTCCTGTCACGCCAGGTGACCCTTCTTCGTGATCACGTCGATGACATAATCTACATACTTCTCGCAGGTCTCGATGCTGTCCGCCTCAACCATGACGCGGATCACCGGCTCTGTGCCGGATTCGCGCACCAGGATCCTGCCGTTTTCGCCCAGTTCCTTGCCGACCTTATCGACTGCAGCCTGCACGTCGGGGTCGTTCTGCGCTTCAGGTTTGCTCTTGACGCGCACGTTCTTGAGCACCTGAGGATATACGATCACCGGTGACGCCAGCGCGCTCAGAGGCTTCTCCTTGGCCATCATGACTTCCATGATCTTCATGCTGGTCAGAATGCCGTCGCCGGTCGTCGCGTACTTGGAGAAGATAATGTGACCGGACTGCTCTCCGCCGATGCGGTTTCCGTAAGTCACCATGTTCTCATAGACATACTTATCGCCGACCTTGGTCTTTTCGTAGTCGATCCCGATCTTGTCCAGAGCCTTGTAGAGGCCGAAGTTGGACATGACAGTTGTGACGACCTTATTGTTGAGGAGCTTTCCTCTCTCCTTCATGTAGCGGCCGTAAATGTACAGGATGTGATCGCCTGTGACCACATTGCCCTTCTCATCTACGCAAAGGCATCTGTCCGCGTCGCCGTCATAGGCAAAGCCAACGTCCAGATTGTTGTCCCTGACGAACTTCTGCAGGTGCTCGATATGAGTGGAGCCGCAGTCCGTGTTGATATTAAAGCCGTCGGGATCATTGTTGATGACATAGGTCTTAGCGCCCAGCGCGTCAAAAACAGCCTTCGCGATCGACCAGGCCGCTCCGTTCGCGACATCAAGGCCGACACGCTTTCCGTTGTAGCTGTATTTTGACAGAGAGATCAGATATCCGATGTAGCGGTTGCGGCCCGCGACATAGTCAACAGTTCTGCCGATCTCGGCGTCCTTAGCCATCGGGATCTCCGGGATCTCGCCGTCGATATACTTCTCGACTTCAAGGATCGTCGCCTCGTCCATCTTCTCCCCGTTGTGGTTCATCAGCTTGATGCCGTTGTCATAATAAGGGTTGTGGGACGCAGAGATCATGATACCGCAGTCAAAATCATCTGTTCTTGTGATATAAGACACGGACGGCGTCGTCGTGACATGCATGATATAGGCGTCCGCTCCTGAAGCCATAAGGCCCGTGCAAAGCGCATACTCAAACATATAAGAAGAACGGCGCGTGTCCTTGCCAATCACGATCTTCGCCTTCTTGCCGATCCTTGCCCCGTAATACCAGCCCAGAAAACGGCCGATCTTGATCGCATGATCGTAATTCAGTACTACATTCGCTTCACCGCGAAAACCGTCTGTTCCAAAATATTTGCCCAAAATGTAAGCCTCCTGATCATATAAATCACCAGCCGGCTGTCCGGCCTGTCATACGTTGAGACAGCATCTGTTACAGTGTTGATTCTGCTTTTTACCTCTGTCCCTCTCGACGCGCCCGCCGCAGCAGCATCCGCCGAATCTTTCGATCACTGCTGTCCTCGTCAACCTTCCGGTCCCGGCGCTGGCTGTCTCCCCCCTCCTCCGTGCGGGGCAGAAACGCCTTCTAAGATAACACTATATACAATTTTCTCCGATTTAGAAATAGGAAAATCGGAATTTGCCTTCTTTACTCCGCCAGATACTCCTTCATTTTCTCTGAGGCCGAACTCACTGACTCCTCGTCAGGCCACATTACATACAGATCTGTGCCGCCCATCGAGAAAGTCTGCTGCGAATCACCCGTTCCTGTGACCGCCTGTCTTCCGATATCCCAGCCGTGGCCGCTGTCAAGCTGCCATGAGATCACATTCGCGATCTCCTCTGATGTGAAGCTCGTCTGCATACTCCGTCCCACAACGTCCAGAACCTCGGAAGGGTCCCGGAGCAGGTCCGGCGACTGAAGCTTATTCAGGATCGCTGTGAGGACCAGCATCTGGTTCTGGCCTCGCTGGTTGTCTCCTGAACCAAATTGGTGTCTGGACCTTGAGAAGGCCAGCGCCTCCTCGCCGTTCAAGTGATTCATTCCTCTTCTGAAATAATAATCGCCTGAGCTGAACTCCACTTCTGAGTTGACATCAACTCCGCCCAGAGCGTCCACAAGCTGGATCAGAGAGTCGAAATTGATCCTGATATAGTCGGAGATCCCGACATCATACAGGTTCTCAAGTGTCCGCATCGATGTTTTGATACCGTACACACCTGCATGTGTCAGTTTGTCGCGCTCGTCCCCGGAGATCCCGGGAATGAAAACATAGTAGTCGCGAGGCGTTGTCGTCAGCAGGATCCTGTGGTCCAGCGGATTCACCGTCATGATGATGTTGACGTCGCTTCGGCTCGTCGTCGAGATCGGTCCGCTTACATCAATTCCGCTGATCAGAATATTGAAAGGATGCTCTGTCGGATTCACTCCCCGCTGTCTGCTTCCGGGCCGCTCTTCTGCTGTCCCTGATGCCGCTCCTTCTCCGCTGCCTTCCCCTTCGCCGCCGGTTCCGGTGCTTTCCTCAATCTTCGTCTCATATTCCTTCTCCAGAATGACCCGCGTTTTCTGCGAGAACTCTCCCACCGCGTCGTCCAGAAGGTCAATATACGCTTTATTGCAGATCACCGCGTCCAGATTTCCCTCCAGAAGGTCCTGGCCCATCACCACAGGAGTCTCATAATACTGTAGTTTCAGCTCGGAGTCGCCGTTCGCTCCTTTGACTTCTTCGATAACTTCATCCAGATACTCCTTGTTGGCGCCTTCATATACGCCGAAACGGTATCCGCCCGTCTCTTCGATAGACTGCGCCACATTGCTGTCCTGTACAGCCACCGCGATCGTCTCGATCTGTGTGTCCGCCCCGGCGATCTGATCCAGCGTTTTCAGAATATGCCGGACATAAACGACACCGAACAACAGCACACCGCTCATAAAGATTGCGAGAATAGTGCCTGCTGAGTTCAAAACGCTCTTTTTGCTCAACGCCATAAGACTCGTGATCACCAGCGGTACCAAAGCCGCTGCAGCCACGATTGCCATATATTTACCGGGCAGAAGCCTGCTCGAAACAAGCAAATATAGCAGAACTGCCGTCACAACCGCCTGGATCCCAGGCATCACCCACTTCAAATAAGATTTCAAGGTATCCTCCACAATTACTTCTTTCCTTTGATGATCCTGCGCAGCACGGCTTTCGTCCGCCACTTGGCATGCGTGTATAAGCTCCGCGCCGGATACGCTTCGCACCAGAACTTCACATAGCGCTGATATTCCGGGTCCGTGACGCTGTACTGCTTCCCGTCCCTGACAAAACTTGTGAGCACGCCGATCACCGCCTCTTCCGGCACTGTCTCAATGCTGTACGTGTTGTCGCCGCGGATCGAATAAGTGCCGTTCTCATTCACCTCGATGACCCGGTGCAGCACATAGCTCTTCCCGCGCTTGTACAGCGCGACGTCGTACTTCTTGAGCCGCCCCTTCGGCACCTCGATCACCACAAGGTCCCTGTTCTGGTAAAGCATGGGGTTCATGCTCACGCCTTTAGTTTTATAGACCAGTTTCCCGTCTTTTTCAAGTATTTCTTCAAAAGTACTCATAATCGATACCTTTATTTGTCCAGTCTCTGCCTCTCCACCAGCTCCGCGAACACGCCGCCCTTCTCGATCAGCTGCTCGTACTTGCCGTCCTCCACTATTTTGCCCCCGTCCATGACGAGGATCCTGTCGCAGTGGCGGATGGTTGACAGGCGGTGCGCGATGACGATCCTGGTGCAGCGCATTCTGTCAAGGGCGTCCGAGACCTGCTTCTGCGTGATGTTGTCGAGCGCCGAGGTGGCTTCGTCAAGCAGCAGGAGCTTGGGCTTTGGTGCGACCGCGCGGGCAATCATGATACGCTGCTTCTGGCCTCCAGAGATTCCGCCGCCGCCTTCCTGCAGCACAGTGCTCATTCCCATGGGCATTGCGCGGATGTCATCCGCGATCCCGGCGATCTCCGCCGCGTCCCAGGCCTCCTGGAGAGTCAGGTTGGGAGCCGAGATCGTAATATTCTCGAAAATGCTGCCGCTGAAGAGCTCGCCCTCCTGCAGCACGGTCCCTATCAGTTTGCGAAGTGACCCGAGATCCAGCGTCGCAGCCGGTCTTGCCTACGATCGCCACATACTGGCGCGCGGGAATCTTCAGGCTCAGGTCGTCGATGATCTTGCGGCCTTCCTTCTCATAGCGGAAAGTCACATGGGAAAGCTCGATGTTTCCTGTGATCGTCGCCACCGATTCGCGCCCGGCGTGCTTCTCGGGTTCCGCCTCCATAAGAGGCCGGATCAGCTCAAGACTCGGCTTGACGGTCGCAGCCGCGATGGCCACTGACGTGATCGCGTTAAGCGCGCCGGAAACATAGGCGTACGCCGTATTGAAAGCGTAGTAATCTGCCACTGAGACGCCGCTTTTCACCGCGATAAAGTACATGACAATGGTTCCGGTCAGCGTGATCGCCGCGTTAAAGACCTTCTGGAATTTCACCAGCACAGGAGGATTGAACTTGAGGTCCGCTCCGCGCGTATACAGATCAAGCCACTTCGTAAAGACCCGGTTCTCCGCGCCCGACAGCCTGATCTTCTCAACTCCGCCCATCAGAGCGTAGGTGAGACCGCGCTCCTGCGCGCTCAGCTCCATCAGTTCCTTATTGATCTGCGACTGCGCCATATTCCCGGCAATACTCAGTCCCAGTGTCAAAACAGAGACTACCAGCGACGGTATTACCAGCGACTTGGCGTAGGAGAAGATCTGCGTCAGATATACCAGGGAGAATATTCCCGTGATCGCTGTCGAGAAGATCGAGTCCACCAGAGTCGTGCAGAGCGAGTTCACATAAGCCAGATACTGGCTCAGCTCACCGGAACTGTATGACTTGAAAAAAGCCGCCGGAAGCGAGAGCACGCGCATCATCGCCGCAGCCTGTACATTGACGCTGAGTTTGGTCCTGATCCGCGACTGCACAAACTGTTTGATGATCGACAGCATGAAAGAACTGATCATGGCAAAGAGCATAAAGCTCATTACCGCTCCCAGAAGCTGCATACTGCCGTAAGTAACCACTTCTCCCATGAGAATATGATTGAGTTTGGGCAGGATCATGCCGACCAGCGTCACCATGAGCGACGCGATAATAAAAGAAGCGATGTCCCAGGTATCGACGGAATCCGTCATATACCGGATCAGGTCCTTCAGCGTGAGACTCCGCAGCGGAAGCGGCCTGTAGAAGCAGTAGGCCTCATTTCCGATCTTCTGCTCCTCAGCCTTGTGGACCGTCACATTCTTCCCGGTCTTCGGATCCCTGTACACATACACGCCCGCGCCGTTTCGAACGACCGTGATCACTGCCCCGCTGTCTTTGAGGCTCGTGACCATGACGCCCATGGCGTCCCTGCTCCAGCCCGGCTCCAGCGTCACTTTCCGGAACATGATATCCGAAGCGGTCAGAAGATAGTCCAGCTTCTCCTCAAATCCTTTGAGACTCGCCGGGATCTTCCGGTCCCTGATCCCGAAGTGCTTGAGCAGAGTTTCCAGCGCGTCGTTGACGTCCGCCCCCTCTGCGAAAGTATCCCCGGATTTGCGACCGGTCACAGTCAGATGGAGCTTTTCAAAGGAATCGGAGAGCATCCTGCGCTCCTGCTGTTTTCGATATTCTATCTGTTCGTCAAACCAGCCCATCTTTTACCTCATTCCGAAGTTACAAGCCTTGTATACGCCCCGCCTTTTGCCATCAGTTCTTCGTGCGTCCCGCGCTCCACGACGTGCCCGCGGTCCAAAACGATGATCTCGTCGCAGTCTCGGATCGTGGAAAGACGGTGGGCGATCACAATGCAGGTGATGCCCCTCATGCTGATGGAACGGACTACCTCGTACTCTGTTTTGGCGTCCAGCGCGGAAGTCGCCTCGTCCAGGATGCAGATCGTCGGATCCTGGGACAGGGCTCTTGCGATCTCAAGTCGCTGCCTCTGTCCGCCGGAGAAGTCGCGGCCGTTCTCGGAGAGTTTGTGCTGATAGCCGCCCGGCCGAAGAACGATGTCCTCGTGGATATCGGCGTCGCGGGCCGCCATGATCATCTCGAAATCCTCGATCGAGGTGTCCCACATCTTGATATTCGCTGCGATCGTGTCCTCAAACAGCGTCACGTTCTGGTCGATAACCGACACCGAGCCGATAAAAACATTCCTGTCGATCTCGGAGATCGGATGCCCGTCGAAGGTGATGCTCCCGCTCCAGGGCTGGTAGAGCCCGCTCAGGAGCTTAGCCAGGGTCGATTTGCCGCAGCCGCTGCGCCCGACCAGCGCTATTTTCTGTCCCGGCTTTACGGAAAGCGAGAAATCCGTGATCAGCGGATCGCCCAAAGGGGCGTAGCCGAAAACGATATCTTTCATCTCTATATTGCCGGTGAGCTTCCTGTACTCACCGGTCTTGGGACGCTCCTCAAGATAGGGGTCCGTCGGATAACTCATGACGTCGTCCACGCGCTCCATCTGCGTGATCATCTCCTGGAAGGACTGCCCGGCCTGGATCAGAGAGTTGGCCGGCGACATGAAGGAACTCATGAAGCCCTGGAAAGCCATGACCATACCAACTGTAAAGTTTCCGTGCAGCACCAGATACACGCCCGCGCCCAGGACCGCCATATTGGTCAGCGAAGTGACCAGCGATGGGACCGATCCGAGCAAAGTATTGACCCAGTTATACTTGTGCTGCTGTGTGTTGACGCTGGCCTGGAATCCGGCCCACCTTCCGAAGACGCCCTTCTCTGCGCCGCTCGCCTTGATCGTCTCGATCATGCGGATGTTTGAGGCCGTCGCGGAGGACAATTTGGCGTTGTCGCGCATCTGCACTCTGGTCAGGTTCACTCTCTTAGGAGAGACAATGAAGGACATCCCCATATTAAGCGCGATAGCCAGGATTCCGACAGCTGTCAGAGGCGCGCTGTACTTGAGCATGGCGATCAGATAGAACACCATCATCAGCGCGTTCAGCGCCAGCGGCGCGAACGTATTTACCAGACTCCCGGCGATCGAGGCGTTCGTGGACTGCCTGTCCGCTATATCCGACGCCATTCTCTGGCTGAAGAACTGCATAGGGAGTCTGAGCACCTTCCACAGATATTTAGAACTGCCTACTGCTTCCAGTTTGCCCTGGATCCGCAGACTGTAAACCGTCGCGATCCACAGCACTACAATATAGACGATCGCGAAGGTGCTCATAGCGATAATAAAAGGATTAAGCCACTCAGGATTGCTGCCGCTAAGCAAACGGTCAAGGAAGACCCTGCTGAAAACAGCGCTGATAATTCCCATCAGAGACGAGATCGTCGTCGTAAGCACTACGAAGATCACAGCCGACGATGTGCCTTCCAGCCGCTCTTTTGCATAAGAAAAGACGGTCTTGCGTTTGCCCGAAGGTTCGAAATCCGGTCCCGGCTCTACAGTCAGCATAACGCCCGTGTACTCCCGGTCGAACTCCTCCATTGACACCTCGACGCGCCCGCGCGCCGGGTCGTTGAGCACCGCCTTCCCGCGATGGAATCCGCACAGCACCACAAAGTGGTTGAAGCCCCAGTGAATAATGCAGGGGAAAGGCCCCTCGGCGATCAGATCCTCCGGATCCACACGCCACGCCTTGGCCTCCATTCCATAGCTGCGCGCGGCCAATATGATGTTTTTCGCGTTCGCGCCGTCCCTGGACACGCCGCAGTCCACCCTGGCCTGTTCCAGAGGGATGAACTTCCTGTAGTAGTGCATGATCATCGTCAGCGACGCCGCGCCGCACTCAAGCACTTCCAGCTGCATCACCACAGGCACCTTCACGACGCCTTTGGTCCTGGGCTGCGGAATATTTTTCTTATCACTCATCAGAAGTACCTCTCGGCAGTCAGTTAAAGAACAGTTCGATCGGTGACAGTTCCTCGGTCACCAGCGTTCCCGCCGCGATCCCGTCCGTTCCCAAAGGCTCCGCGAGATCGATGGGATACACAATATCCCCGACTTTGAGCCCTCCGGTGATCATCACATAGACATTTGTGCTTTCTTTGATCACCTCCGGCGCAAGAACATCGGGCACCAGCTCTTTCTCTTCGCCGTCTATCTTCACCGTCCTGTACTGCAGAACGCCTTTTATCGCCGATTCGGGCACTATACAGGTACTCCCGCCGTTTTCCGTCACTACCACGGCCTGCGTCGTGGCCTCGATCCTTCCGAACACAGCCCAGATGAAGACCCCGATCAGAAGCAGGATCACCGCCGACAGGATCATCCACACTCCGGGCGAAGTAACCCGCAGATAGTCGTTGAGCTGCTCCGGCGACTCCAGCCGCTCCAGATTCTTCTCGCGAAACAGCTTGCTCTTCTCTCCGGCGTTCTTATTCGCGCTTGCTGTGCTCTTTTCATTCGTCTCTGCCATGGGTCACCCCTCCTCTCCCGCGCTGTGCAGGATAAATTTACCGTCTTCGATCACCATGCCCGTCAGCCTGCCGCCTTTTCCGCAGCCGGTATCGATACATATGACGCCTCTCTGAGGCAGTTCCTGCCAGGTCCCTTCCGGGATCTGCTTTACGGGCTGCTCCAGCCCGGGAAACCACGCCGCTTTCTCCAGCGCGATGTGCCCCACGATCGTAAGGGGCCCCGCGTACCGGTTCTCCATCGCCACGCCGTGATCATGGATCATCGTGTAATAATCATTCATCTCTATCGGATCTACTTTCAGTCCCGCGTGTACGCACTGGAAACCTTCCCCGCGGTAGAACGGGACAACATGCTCCCCGATCCACGCTGCGGTGTCTTCCATCTTCTCTCCGTGCGCCTTGAACGACTTCACCGTCGCTCCGCGTCCCACGCGCTCCCACACGAGCCGCATACTTATAGACAGTTTCGGGGTCAAAAGATAGTCGTCATGATTTCCCCTCAGCAGCACGAAGCGGTCTCCGAACCTGTCCGCCAATTCCCTGACCATTTGGAACACGCCCCAGGAATCCGGCCCTCGGTCGAACAGATCGCCCAGAAGGATCAGCCTGTCCGCCTTTTCATCCGGCATGATCTTGGCCAGCAGGAGCCTCAGTGCACCGCTGCAGCCGTGTATGTCTCCGATAATGATCGTTCTCATTTTCAAGCCTCCGGCCCAAGGTACTCAAATCCGAGCATCGTCAGGTCGTCAAACTGCTCGTCGCTGCCCACGAACTCGTCAACCGCGCGCCGCACGTTCCTAAGAAGGATAGTCGGATCTGCGTCCGGATCCTTGTTCAGGGCGTCGAGCATGCGCTTCGTGCCAAAGAGCTCTTCTCCTCCGCGCGTCGCCTCTGCGACTCCGTCCGTATACAGGAAGAGCTTGTCGCCGGGTTTAAGATCCAGCTCATATTCTTTGTAAACGATGCCGGGCATCGCGCCGATGACCAGCCCGTGCTTGTCCTTGAGAAGCTCGAACTTACTGCCTGTCTTGATCGCCGGGTACTCGTGGCCCGCGTTAGCTGCCGTGAGTTTGCCGGTGCTGATCTCCAGAATTCCGATCCACACCGTAACGAACATCTCCATCCTGTTGTTGGAGCACAGCGCCTCGTTCGTCTTTGTCAGGATCTCGCCCGCGTCCCTTCCGAGCATCGCGCAGCTCTGGATTATGATCTTAGAGATCATCATGAACAGCGCCGCGGGAATTCCCTTACCGCTGACATCCGCGATCACCATGCACAGGTGGTCCTTATCAATAAGGAAGAAATCGTAGAAGTCGCCGCCGACCTCCCTGGCCGGATCCATCAGGGCGTAGATGTCGAACTCGCTGCGCTCCGGAAACGCCGGGAAAATGCTGGGCAGCATGCTCTCCTGGATCTGGTTGGCCATGTGCAGCTCCGTGCCGATCCTCTCCTTCTCCGCGGTGACGCGCCGGACTTCGCCCACGTATTCCACCGTCCTGTGGGACAGTTTGGCAAAAGATTCCGCCAGTACTTCTATCTCATCATCCGTCCGGTACTCGTCTTCCATCGTGAATTCCAGGTTGGTCTCGCTCAGATTAGCGATCCTCTTCGTGATCAGGTTCAGAGGCCGTACGATCTTTTTGCCCAGGATGATCGCCGATGCAATTGCCAGGATCACAATGGCAAAATATATCAGCCTCATCGTCATCCTGATCCTTCCCATTCTTGTCAGATAGGTGGATCCGGCTTCTTCCTGGATCGCCTGATAACTGGAAGTCAGCATCTCGGCGGGCTTGTCCGCCATCGCCTGGTCAAAAACATAGAGCAGCGTCCATCCCAGCGTACCGATCGGCGAGCCGGCCATATAATAAGTTCCGCCGTCCATGTGGACCAGCCGCACGCCGGTACTGCCCTTCAAAGCGTCTACGACCATAGCGGCCAGTTCGCTGTTCGAATTCGTGCGCAGGTCTATGGCGTTCGAGGATTCCACTGCGCGGAAAATGCCGCTCTCTTTGGGCGACAATATCACATGCCCGGCACTGTTGATCACGCATTCGAAACCACCGTTTGCCTCAGAGGACTGGATCGCTTCATTCATCGAGTTCAGGAACAGGTCAGATCCGACGACCGCAACCAGTTCGCCGTTCGCATAGACGGGCATCGCGCATACGATCCCTATATCGCCGGTAAAAGCATCCACCTCCACGTCCGTGAAGATAAGGCTTTCCTTCTCCACAGCCTGCTTATACCACGGGCGGGTCCTGCAGTCGTAGATCACTCTCTCGCCGCTTTCCGAGAACTTCGAGCCCGAGCGGTCGTCCACTACCAGAAAAGCGCCTTCCGGCAGCGCGATAAAGCAGGAATTCGTATCCGCCGAAGCGCCGAAAAGCGTAGACATCATATCCGTCATATTTGCGGCAAGGCCGATCCTGTCCGCGATCTCCTCTTCATTGACGCCGTCCGCCAGGATCGTCTGACATACGATCTGGCCGTCCTGCGCCTTATCCGGCGCGGCGTACTCCTCACGTCCGACAGAAGAAGGATCCTGAAACAGTTTCCCGGCATATTCGCCCATCATTCCCACTCGCACTGCAAGATTGTGGAAGACCTCGTCTGCCATCTGCGCCTTCAGCTCCGTGGTCTGGTCCATGCTCTGGTCCACGATATCGTTCATGATCCCGTTCGTGATATCCGTCAGCGCCTGCTGCTGTTTGCCGATCGTCTCTTCATTGACGTCCTCAAGCATTTTGTTCTGGTACAAGGTCATCCCCATGAAAGCCGCTGAGATCACAATGATCGTGATCAGGATCAGATTGACCACCTTATTCTCAATTCCGCCTATGACCAGGTTTTTAAAAGTCTTCATGCCTTATTCCCCGTCTGTGCTGTGCCTGCGCGTCATCTAATCCTTCCGGCTCATCACGCCTTCTTCGATGTGCAGCGTGTAGTCGCAGATGTCCAGCGCCGCGCGCCGATGCGTCACGATGATGCAGGTCTTGTCCCGCATCTTCGATATATTCTTCAGAAGCTTTGCCTCCGTCTTCTCATCCAGGGCCGAGGTCGCCTCGTCCAGCAGCAGGATCGGCGCCTTGGTCAGCAGCGCTCTGGCTACCGCCACTCTCTGCGCCTGCCCCTCGGACAGGCCAACGCCCCGCTCGCCGAGCACCGCGTCGTATCCGATGTCCTCCACAACGGCCGTCAAACACGCCGCGTCCACAGCCGCCTGGATCTCCTCGTCTGTCGCCGAGTCCGTAAACATCGTCAGATTGTCGCGCAGCGTCCCTGAGAACAGCGTATTTCCCTGGGGCACATACGCGAACAGTGCCCGCGTGCCCCTCGAAGCCGGCACCTCCAGGTCTCCCGCCCGGAACAGCATGCGGCCCTTTGTCGGCCTGTAAATTCCAAGAAGAAGCTGGAACAGCGATGTTTTGCCGCCTCCCGAGATCCCCGTCAGCGCCATGAAGTCGCCCCTCTTGATCGTCCAGTTCACGTGCTGCAGCACTTCTTCGATTCCGTCATCATATTTGAACGTAATGTCGTCCATCACGATCTCGTCAAAAGAGTGAAGCACCTCACCCTCTTCCTCCGCCGGCAGCTCCGTCAGTTCCAGCAGTCGCTCCGCCGACGAACTCACGCCGTACAGCTGCGACGCGATACTCACCGAATTCGCGATGGGCCCCTGGATCCGGCCGATCAGCTGCAGCATCGCAGCGAGCGAACCGTAAGTTAGGTTCCCGCGATAGATGTTCGCGCAGCCCCACAACATACAGAACAGCCACGAAAAGTCAAAGACCAGCCCCATACTGTCATTCATACGGAAGCTGAACATTCCCTGCCGCACCTGCTCCTTGCTCAGATACTCCTGGTCGGCGCCGATCCTGCGCTCCTGCCGGCCCTCCGACAGACTCGACTTCACCAGCTTGATATTGACAAAAGTCTCCTGCACCGACGAGTGCAGCCGGCCCTCAGCCTCCTGCATCCTTTTATGCCGTGCCTTCATAGGCCCGCGGAACAGGATCACCAGAGCCAGTCCCAGCGCGCCGCCCGCCAGCATCAGAATAACAAAATGCCAGTCCATCGCGATCAGGATTCCCGCCGCGCCGACAAAACTAACCACAATTCCGATCAGACTCGGCAGAATACTCATGATGCCGTTCTTGATCACGCTCATATCCGAGAAGACCCTGTTCACCAGCTCGCCGCTGTGATACCCCTTCAGTCCCCCGTATTCCTTGGACAAAACCTCGTGCACCAGCATCTTCTGCAGCGACTCCTGCAGCTCGGCCGAAGCGTGGATCCTCAGCCAGCTGCGCACATTTGACAAAAGATGCTGCATCAGGATGATCCCAACCAGCATCAACGCATACTTAACGAGCTGATCGGAATTCGACGACACCGCGCCGTCTACCAGCCCCTTCGTCGCCAGCGTAAAAAACAGCGAGAATACCGTAGCCAGCACCGTGATCAGGCATACCGCCACTACTTTGACATGCACGCACTTCGACCACCTCAGCACCGCCGAAATCCCGGGGCTCTTAAATATAGACTTAACCTTTTCTATATTACTCGACATTAACTTCTTTCCTTCACCTAATGCTCGTTTTTCAATTTGAGCATTACATTACTTGGCAGTCGTCTTCTACGCCCAATCCGTTGTAGAGCATCTCGTTGTACTTGGCATTGTAGTACTCGGCTTCCTTCTTCTGGATCCAGCGGTTGCGATCCTCCATGATCGCCAACATTTCGTCGGCAATCTCTTCGGCACTTCGAGGGCTGGCGTTGCGCAGGTAGCGGATCATACGATTCATCGTTTTCTCCGTGCGCAGGTTGTTAGCGATCGCGGCGCCGAACTCCGCCGGATAGCCCATCCGGACCAGTTGTTGTATCAGTTCCTCAGTTATTCTCTCCCGTTCGTCCATATCAATTCCTTATAGAACGATCCTGTCTTCCAATACCGCCCTGAGATGCTCGCCGTAAGGGCTCTTTCCGTACTTGTCGGCGCTCTCCTGCAGCTGCTCTTTATTGATCCAGCCGAATCTGTAGGCAATCTCTTCCGGCGCGGAGATCGACATGCCCTGGTACTGCTCGATCATGCATACGAAGTTCGTCGCGCGGCGCAGGCTGTCGATCGTCCCTGCGTCCATCCATGTGAAACCGCGGCCGAGCAGCTGCGCATGGAGCCGCTCCTCCTGTAGGTACATCTCATTGAGCGTTGTGATCTCAAGCTCTCCGCGAGGGGAGGGCTTGACATTCGCTGCCATATCACTGACGCCGGCCGGGTAGAAATACAGCCCGACGATCGCGTAGTTGGACTTGGGATTGGCCGGCTTCTCTTCGACGGACAGCACTTTCAGGCCCGAATCCTTGTCATCAGACGTCCTCTCAAATTCCATGATCCCGAAGCGCTCCGGATCTTCCACATAGTAGCCGAAGATCGTGGCCTGCCCTTTATCGGCCATTTTGACGGCTGCCGACAACTTGGCGTTGAGGCCGTTCCCGTAGAAAATATTGTCCCCGAGGATCATCGCGCAGCTGTCGTCGCCTATGAAATCCTTGCCGATCGTAAAGGCCTGTGCAAGTCCCTCGGGCTTGTCCTGGACAGCGTATTCCAATTTCATTCCGAGCTGGGAACCGTCCCCCAGAAGCTGGCTGATCCGCGGCGTGTCCTCCGGCGTTGAGATGATCAGGACCTCCCTGATCTTGGCCAGCATCAGAGTACTCAGAGGATAATAGATCATCGGTTTATTGTAAACCGGCAGCAACTGCTTACTTGTAACGATCGTCAGAGGATAAAGACGCGTTCCCGCGCCGCCTGCAAGAATGATTCCCTTCATGATAATGCTCCTATTCCGTAAAACTTCTATATTAATTATAGCAAAACAGTATAATTCGCCGCTTCTTTCCCTTCAGCGGCGCGCCGCCGCAAGGACACGCCGCTTAAACGCCCCTGTACTCCACACACATCATCGTCAGATCGTCGAACTGAGGCGCGCCGCCCACAAATTCCTTTACTGACTGGTTCACCGCTTCAAGGATCTCTCTCGGAGCCCCTTCCTCGCTGCTTATCAGGCTTTGAAGGATCCGTTCCGTCCCGAACTGCTCCAGATCTTTGTTCACAGACTCCGATACGCCGTCCGTGTACACGAACAGTTTGGCTCCCGGCTCAAGCGCAACCTCATAGTCTCTGTAGCGCACGCCGTCCATTGCGCCGACCACCAGTCCGTGCCGGTCCTTGAGCATTTCGAAGCTCTCCCCGGCTCTCTTGATCATCGGGTACTCGTGCCCCGCGTTTGCCGCCGTGAGCTTCCCCGTGGCGATCTCAAGAATCCCCAGCCAGACCGTAACGAACATCTCCTCCGGATTTCGCGCGCAGATCTGATGGTTTACGGACTGCAGTATTCTGGCCGGACTGTAATGCCCCGCCGTCGTTTGGCGGATCAGAGCCGAGGAGACCATCATGAACAGAGCTGCCGGCACTCCTTTGCCCGATACATCCGCGATGACGAGGCCCAGATGCCCTTCGTCGATCATGAAGAAATCGTAGAAGTCGCCGCCGACCATTTTGGCCGGGGTCATAGACGCGTACAAGCCGAATTCCTTCCGCTCGGGAAACTCCTTAGGAAGCGCGCTTGCCTGGATGCGGTTGGCCAGCTCCAGCTCGGCGCCGATTCTCTCCTGCTCCAGCGCGAGCGCCTGACGTTCCCGGACCGTCCTCCAGTAATGCCCCACCATTGCCAAAACATAGGCCGCCGCCACTCCAACCGCTCCCCACAGGGGATGCGTGACAAAACCGACTTTATACAGATTAACTGTTCCGACAGGGCACAGGACCGCCAGTAACCCTGCGCTCAGACTTGCATTCAATACCAGCTGATTCAGGAACAAAACCATTGACGCCGCGCAGAGAACAAAAACCACTGCGAGCTGAGGTGCGTCGGGAATCTCTTTTTTGACATTCTTTTCCAGGAAACTCTGGATGATATTGGCCTGGATCTCCACGCCGTACATCTGCTCGCCCTTGTCGATCGGCGTAAAATAGGCGTCCTGCAGGCCGACTGCGTAAGGTCCGATCAGCACGATGCGTCCCGCCCAGTAATCAGCCGGCACTTCGCCGCGGATGACCTGCGCGATCGAGACGCCGTCATAAAAGTCGCCCGGGCGGCCCGTGTAGGGAATATAGTAAAGCGGATCGCCGTCTGCCGCTTCTTTCAGGAAGTCAGCTCCGTCATCAGCCTCTCCGGGCTCCCAGTCCGATACCGGCGACTGCAGATACATCTGCGCCGCCTGGTAACTCATAGAATAGACGCGGGCTCCCGCCTCCGCCGATTCTCCGGTCTCTGCCGCTTCCCCAGCCTCCACATACAGCAGTCCGTGCCGCATCACGCCATCCGAGTCGCTCATCGCGTTGATGAGCCCCTGCGTCGTACAGGCCCGCAGTTCCTCATAGGGCTGAAGATAGTTCACCACTGCGGAAGGATCGATCAATGAAGCGTGTCCGTCTATCCAGGTGACCTGTTTGCCGAACTCGACCATCGAGCCTGTGATCACATTCCCCAGTTCCTGCGCCGCTGCCGCGAGCCTGAGGTCCGCCTCCTTCGAGGTGTGGCCAGTATAGAGGACATCGATGGCTGTGACCGCGGGCTTTTTGTCCGGATCTGCCGCTAGCGCCTCCAGGGCCGAAGCCATCACATTCCTGTCCCAGGTATTATATGGCCCCAGCTCCTCCAGCGCCTCCTCATCAATTCCGATGATCACGATATCCGTAGTCGTCGAGCCCTGCCGCTGGAAGATCCAGTCCTGTGCCCACCGGTCCTCGCGCCGCAGAAAGCCCGCCCCGATCATGGCAGTAACCACCGCGGAAGCGATCAGCGCATATAGAAATTGTCTGTGTTTCTCCATAGTCAGCCCCCGGCGTATCTGCGCCCTGCTTCCCGGCCATCATCCGGCGTGAGCGCACACTCTCCTCCTATTATTACATATCACGATGCCAAAATACAGATTATTCCAATTCGCTTTCCCAACTCAGGGTTTACGTCACATTATTTCTTAAACATTTTCGTTAATTTATGCTATTATATAAACGTAAATAAATTTCTTACTCATCACATAATTGGGAGGTTACTATGACAAGAAGAAAAACAGCTATTCTTCTGGCGCTTTGCCTTGGCGTGACAACAGCTTTCACGGCCTGCGGCGGATCCTCGGGCAGCTCCTCGCAGCCCGCGGCAGACCAGGCAAAGGAAGATGAACAGGCAGCCGACACAGCAGCAGCCGATCAGGCAGCTGATAAAGCGGCAGATCAGACCGCAGCAGATCAGACTGCCAGTCAGGCAACTGACCAGACCGCGGCTGATAAAACGGCTGACCAGGCAGCAGCTGATAAGGCAGCTGACCAGGCGGCAGCTCCGGCAGGCGGAGCAGGCCAGACCGCCGGAATCCAGTCCTACCCCGACAAATACCATGTCGAGCTCGAAGAAGTCGGACGTGCCAGCGGCAAAAAAAACTATCGCGTCACCTACGACAGCCTTCTGCGCAACGAGGGAGACCACGTCGCATTCTGCGATTTTAACGGCAATCCCGTCGACGACCGCAGCCTCATGAACATGGAATACCTCGGATGGGGCCTCTACAGTGTCACCGTTCAGATCGACGGCGAAGTCAACAGCACCGGCCTTGTCAACGCTGAAAGCGGCGAAGTCCTGATCCCTTTCAACGCGGCGATCATCGAATTTCCGAGAAGCCACACCACCACAGAACGTCCCCGCTACGTCCTTGTTCTCACCGGAACTGAGCAGACCGAGAACCAGAACGAGGCGCTCTTCTTTGCCACAGACCGCCAGTTCGCCATTATGGCGCAGGACGGCGATGTTTTCTACAAAGGAACTCTCAAGATCTTCGACCTCGAGACCAAACAGTTTGTGAACGGCTTGGAATACCCGCAGGGTACCGACAGCGATTTCGCGCAGGTGGGCGACAATATTTTGGTAGACCTCGGCGATAAGGCGGTCATCTACTCCCCCGACGGCAAAGAAGTGTACACCGAGAAAGGCTCCCTCTACTACAACTACAAGTACATGTCTGACCGCATTGAGACCACCAACGTGATCATGGACGCCAAGGGCAGCGAAGTTTTCAAAACAGAAGCTATCCTCAACGTCCTCGACTACAACTCCGAGTACTTCCAGCAGTACAATAACGGCAAGTACACCGTTATCAACGCCGCAGGCACTCCCGTCCTCAACGGCGAGTGGGATTATATCTACGGTGAGAACCAGGGCCGTTTCCGCGTCAAGAACAACGGCGACACCGCCTACTCCCTCGTCGCTCCTGACGGCAGCGTCGTCGCGTCCGGCCCCAACATGTTCGAAGGCGACCCGCTCGGCTACCTCGCGTTCGGCGAGAACAAGAACTACACCGTAGTCACTCCCGGCAGCCGCGTCATCGAAGGCATTGAGAGCGACTCCGACAATCTCGTCTACACCAAAGACGACGAAGCTTCCTACCTCGTCCTCAACACAGGCGAATTCGCGGCAGCAGGCGGCGACCTCGACGACGTCGCCAAGGGCGTCATTGCCATCGAAAACTCCGACGGCAAAAAGAGCCTTGTAGACGCCTTCACCGGCGCAGAGCTCCTCGGCCCCGACTACGACGAGATCGACGACCTCAACGACGACTACTTCTACCTCGAAGACGGCGACGACATCGTCATCTACAAGCCCGTCATCGTGCCGGAGTCCTGATTCTCCTAATTCCCCGCGAGCGGACATATTAGGAACAGGTCAGATTTAAACACTGATAAAGAGGTGAAGAACCGGGAAATCGATCCGGTTCTTCACCTCTTATTTTTAATTCCTTTTTCGAATGGGAAATCCTTTCCCAGTCACTCTTTTGGATAGATCATCCGGCCCATGCGCCGGAGCCGTAGAAGTAATACCATACGCCGCCGATGCGCTGCCAGCCGGTCACCATTGCGCCGCTGCTCCTCATATAATACCATTTGCCGCCGATGTACTGCCAGCCGGTAGTCATTGTGCCGCTTCCATTCATGTAATACCAGGTGCCTCCGAGATATCTCCATCCGGTCTGCATCGCGCCGTCGCGCCCCAGATAATACCATACTCCATTGATGTACTGCCAGTCGGTCCTCATCGCTCCGCTTCTATCCATGAAATACCACTTGCCGCCGATGTATTGCCAGCCGGTAGTCATCGCGCCGCTTCCATCCATGTAATACCAGGTACCTCCGAGATACCGCCACCCGGTCTGCATCACGCCGCTTCCGTTCATGTAGTACCACTTGCCGCCTACGTACTGCCAGCCTGTCCTCATAATACCGTTGCTGTCCATGTAGTACCACACGCCTCCAACGCGCTGCCAGCCGGTAGTCATCGCTCCGCTTCTGTCCATGTAGTACCACGCGCCTCCGAGATACTTCCACCCGGTCTGCATTGCTCCGCTTCCGTCCAAGTAGTACCAGGTGCCTCCGACGCGCTGCCAGCCAGTCCTCATAATACCGTTGCTGCCCATATAGTACCACTTCCCTGCATCCTGCTTCCAGCCGGTCACCGCTCTTCCATTGCCGTCCAGATAGTACCAGCCGTTACTATACACCCAGCCTGCCGGGTACAGGACGCCCGAAGCGTCGGCAAAATAAGTGCTGCCTCCCTGAATAATTTTTCCGGTCCGCAGAACGCCCGTACTCGCGTCAAAATAATACTTCTTCCCGCCAATCGCCTGAACGCCGAATGCCAGCTTATTATACGCGCCAAAATAGTACCGCTTCCCGTCTATCGTGGCCCAGCCTGTTTTGTACTGTCTGCCTTGAGCGTCAAAATAGTGGACCGCCGTGCCGACTTTTACAAAGCCGGTCTTCATCTTACCATACTCATCGAAGTAATATGTGTCATTCCCCAATGTCAACCAGCCGGTTTCTTTTTTGCCGGTTTCAGGGTCCATGTAATACTTTGCCCCGCCGTCGGTGAGCCATCCCGTAACAGGTTGATTATTCCTGTAATAATACTGGGTATCCCCGTTTCCTATGAACCAGCCGTCAGGCACGTAAGTTCCGCTTCTCTTCTCCGTTGTATAATCGAACCCGCCAAAAGCCCGGTCATCAAAGTGCACAGTCGACGCTTTGTTATAATCCTCTGTCACGATGCCTCTGAGTTTTTTCGGATCCGCCGGATCGTATAGATAAACAGTCTTCGTAACATAGTTGCGCTCGAGTTCCTGCGTGATCACATCATTATAAACGCCGTACGTAATTTCCCCGTTATAGCGCACACTCGCCACATTTCCGAACCGCTTCGCGTTCTGCGTAGGCCCGTATGACCAGGAGCCGGATGGAGAATACTTGGACGGAGAATCCCCGCAGTAATTGTAATAATAGAACGCCGCGTCAACCGCTTCCAGAAAAGCATACGAATTGCTCGTATCTCCCCCGTGGTGACTAAGCTTGCAGATATCCGCGGACAGATCTACTCCTGCGTCCAGCATCTCATATTCAGTATCAACTTCAATGTCTCCGGCGTTCAAATACCTCGTATTGCCGCAGGTAAACCTCGTAACCAGCGAGTTATTGTTGATGTAATCCGTGTCATGGCTGCTGTCCTCGTAATCAGCGCCCCAAAGCACCTCGGCGATAACGTCCCCAACCTTGAAAACCGAACTCTTAACCAGCGACACGATCTGAACGCCTTTGGACCTTGCGGTATTCATGATGTCCTGGCAGTCGCTCTGGTAGTCCTGCATATAGCTGTTCGACCCGGTCATATAGCTGTAATCGGGAAGATACAGCTTACTCACCTTATACTTCCCATCATTCAAAATATTGATCACATTCCCCATGTGGTCGTTATGATAATGACTGATATAGATGTCAAAATCATTATACTTCTTATCGTTAAGCCATGAATTGAGCACATCCCACGAACCCGGTGAATAAGTATCGATCAGCAGCCTGCTCCCCGCGCTGGAAAGCATCTGACTGTCGCCAAAGCCCTCGTCCAGATAATCGATGACTTCCAATTTCATCTGAGCGGCCTTTTCCACAGCTCCCGACGCCGACTTAAACGCTGCCGCTGCTGCCACCACTTCCGGCTCTGCAACAGCCGTCTCTTTCGCAGGTACTACGGTCGTCTCTTCCGGAGATTCAACTGTCGTATCAGTCAGCTTTGTGGCTGCATTTTCTTCAGCAGCAGCTTCTGTCCCAGTCTCTCCAGTCTTGTCAGCGCCTTCAGTCTCCGCAGCGGCAGACTCTGTAGTCGCCTCTGTCGCAGCCTCTTCGGTCTTATCCGCGCCTTCAGCTTCCTCTGTCACGACTTCTTTGGTCTTATCCGCACTTTCAGCTGCCTCTGCAACGGCCTCTTCGGTCTTGTCCGCACCTTCTTCGGTCTCCTCCGTGGCTGCCTCTGCACTTGCCTCCGCCGCGGCCTCTTCGGTCTTGTTCGCGCCTTCAGCCCCCTCTTTAGTTGTCTCGGTCGCAGCAGGCTCCTCCGTCACAACAGTTTCCTCAGCCGCAGATGTTTCCTCAGCCGCAGCTGTTTCCTCTGTTGCAGAAAGTGCTTCTCCGCCTTCCTTAACATCAGACTCCCCCTCTGTTGCCGTCGCTTCGACCGCGATGTTTTCCTGTCCTGCCTCTGCCGCATGAACCGGTACGGTACTGAATAAAATGCTAAAGCAAAGAGGCCACAATACAGCACGTTGTAAACGCTTCAATTTTTTAACCCCCTCAATTCATTAGTTCCCATATAGTTTTATGTGTAAGCCATCTCGACGAGCCGCTCAGGTCAGCCGATCCAGGCGCCGGAACGGTTGAAATAATACCGTACGCCGTCGATAGACTGCCAACCGGTCTTCATCGCGCCGCTTCTGTCAAAATAGTACCACTCACCGCCGAGATACTTCCACCCGGTCTGCATTGCTCCGCTACCGTCCAGATAATACCAAGTACCGCCGAGATACTTCCACCCGGTCTGCATTGCTCCGCTACCGTCCAGATAATACCAAGTACCGCCGAGATACTGCCATCCCGTCTTCATTGCTCCGCTTCCGTTCATATAGTACCATCTGCCGCTGACGTACTGCCATCCGGTCTTCATTGCTCCGGAACCGTCGAAATAGTACCACTCGCCGCCGAGATATTTCCACCCGGTCTGCATTGCTCCGCTACCGTCCAGATAATACCAAGTACCGCCGAGATACTGCCATCCCGTCTTCATTGCTCCGGAACCGTCGAAATAGTACCACTCGCCGCCGAGATACTGCCAACCGGTCTGCGCAGCTCCGTTTCTGTCCAGGTAATACCACGTACCGCCGAGATACTGCCATCCCGTCTGCATCGCTCCGCTTCTGTTCATGTAGTAGCGCTTACCATTGATGTTCTGCCAACCGGTCAGCATCACACCGGTTCCGTTCATGTAGTACCATGCGCCATCCCATTTCCAGCCGGTCGCCGCTTTTCCATTATTGTCGAGATAATACCAGTTCCCGTTATACCAGTTCCATCCGGCAGGATACAGAGCGCCCGAAGCATCGGCAAGATAGGTGCTTCCCCACTGGGTGATCTTGCCGGTCCCCATGGCTCCGTTGACCCTGTCGAGATAATACTTTTTCCCGCCAATGCTTTGTACGCCGTACATCAGCTTATTATTTGCGTCAAAATAGTACCATTTTCCGCCGATCCACGCCCATCCGGCTTTGGTCTGGTGTCCCTTATCGTTAAAATGGTGCACAGCCGTGCCGATCTTGGCAAAGCCTGTCGTCATCTTTCCGGATTCATTGAAGAAATAAGTGTTGCCGGCAATCTGCTTCCAGCCGGTTTCCTTTTTGGCTGTGTTGGGGTTCATATAATATGTTGACCCGCCGTCGAAGAGCCACCCTTTAACAGGTGTGTTATTCCGGTAATAATACTGCGTATCCCCGTTTCCGATCAGCCATCCGTCATCCGCATAAGTATTCTCTCTCTTCGTCGTCGAAAAATCATAAATACCGTACGCGCGGCTCCCTTCATCAAGGTGCTTTGTCGTCACCTTGTTAAAGTTCTGCGTCACAATGCCCCTTAATTTGTTCGGATCATTCGGGTCATAAAGATAAACATTCTGCGTAGTACAGTTGCGCTCAAGCGTCTGCGAGATCACATCATTATAAACGCCGTATGTGATGTTTCCGTTATATCGAACACTAGCGACATTGCCTATCCTCTGCGCGTTTTCCATCGATTCTTCGATCCATGAGCCGGAAGAACAATATGTGGTATCCGTATCCCCGCTGTAATTGTGATAAAAGAATTCTGCGCCGACCTTCTCCAGAAAAGCTTTCGAATTGCTGTATTTACCGCCGTGGTGATTGAGTTTGAAGATATCCGCGGATATATCTATTCCTGCGTCCAGCACCTCACGCTCTGCATCCGCAGCAATGTCACCCGCATTCAGGTAGCGGACATTGCCGCAGGTAAACCTTGTCACCAGCGAATTGTTATTCATATAAACACCGTCATGTACGCTGTTCTTATAATTGGCGCCCCAAAGCACCTTGGCAGAAACATCTCCCACATTGAAGACAGAATCCTTTGCCAGCGTAACGACCTGGACCTTTTTTTCCTTCGCAGTTCTCAGAATATTGTCACAGCAGTCCTTATAATACTGCATATAACTGTTCGAACTGTCCAAGTATCCGTAATCGGGAAGATAAAGTTTCTTTACATTATACTTCCCGTCATTAAGGATATTGACCACATTCCCTATGTGGTCATGATGATAATGACTTACATAGATATCAAAATCATTATACTTTCGTTCGGTCAGCCAGTTATTGAGCGCGTTCCATGTAAACCATGAATATGTATCGATGAGCAGCCTGCTGTTTCCGCTCGAAAGCATCTGTCCGTCGCCGAAATCCTCTCCGAGATAATCGATCACTTCCAGTTTCATCTGTGTGATCTTTCCCACAGCTCCTGCGGTCGACTTAAGTGCAGGCTCCGCAACCGTCGAAACTTCGGGAACAGTTTCCGCTGTTTCGTTTAATTTCGCATCATCAGCCGCCTCTGCCACAGCTTCCGCTGCTCCCAATGCTGCTGTCTCAGCCTTAGCCGCTTCCTCTGCACCGGTGCCTTCTCCGGTAATGGCAGCTGCCTCATCTGCTGCGTCTGCATCAGTAACCACCGCCTCATCTGCAGCGCCGACATCAGTTGCTTCCGCCTCTTCAGCAGGTTCGTTTTCCTCTGATGCAGCATTTTCCTCTGGCTCAGTCTTTTCTCCTGCTGCTGTGTTTTCCTCTGACTCAGTCTTTTCCCCTGCTGCTGCGTTTTCCTCTGACTCAGAACTTTCTCCCGTCACAGTGGCTCCTTCGCCATTTTCGTTTGCTGTGTCGTCAGCCGCTTCACCGTCATTCTGTTCTATTCCTTCTTCTACTGCAATGCTGTCCGTGATGCCACCGGCATTGTCTTCTGCGCTGACAAATTGCGCATTGCTGTCCTCAGCGTTGTTTTCCCCCTCTTCTGCCGCTGCTTCGACTGCCGCAGTTTCCGCGTTTTCTACAGCCTCTGACGCGTGGACCGGCATAGTACAGAACACGGTACTAAGGCACAAAGGTACAATCACCCTACGATAAAAGCGTCTCATTCTTCTATCCTCCAAATCAAGTAACAAATATAACGTCTGCAGAGCCGAAAGAAGCGCTCTTCACACAAAAAACAATCTACCACAAAAATCGACGTTGCGCCACCATACTGGCCGCCTATGCTCCATTACCTCATCAAAAGCGATGAAAGCCTTCGGCTGAAAAACTTCTTATACACTACGGAAAGAATAATGATCAGCACAAAAAGTACAGCGCTACGCATTTTCCAATCCAGAAAAATCGGATCAATCGAATCGCTATAGTTGCCGGTTATGTAATACGAGTAAGCAAGCACGTCTCCATGAAACAGATAGAACTCAAACTGTATGCTGCCAAATAAGGCAAAGGGATAGGATGAAATTGTTTTGCTGACCATTCCCTGCCCCAGAGATATGACGAACACCATTAGACAATATAGTAAGACAAAAATGCCGCGCATCCACACGCCGTTCATCTTCACCATAAGGAATACTGTCATCGCTGTCATAGCAATTTCTATAATTGAAAACAGGCCAAATACCAAACTGGTGCTCCTGATTTTATCCGCGGTCCGGACAAATAGAGGAACCATCAACATACCAAGGAAGAATTCCATGCACCGTATAATCGGAAAAGTATGGATCGAGATCCCCCAGACAGGCACAACTTTCTCCAAATACTCAAATGAGACCCTGATGAAAGCGACAATAATAAACATTACCACCGACTGTTTGACTTTTTTGGCGTATCTCAGAAGTAGCGGCGACATAAAATAACAGAATATCAGAGCCGACAAAGGGAGCACGGCATTCCTTTGTAAAAATAGTTATACCCGACCAGAAATCCGGATGCAACAAACAGGATTTCGCAGGCTCTCGCGCCCAGATCTGCGGGCGGATTGGGAATCGGTGAATGCCACCAAAACAGTGACAGCATAGCGATTGCCTTAAGTCCGGTAAGACTATCGATCCTCTTAGGTTTTTTTGAACTTTGCAACGTATTGCCCAATGTACTTTATCTCCTCGTTCACTCTCGATTTTCTTTGTAAACATACATGCACCAGGATGCCAGAAGAGGTGCCGAATAGATGATCGGATACAGATATCGCTTACCCTCAAAGTGAATGGAGACCGGAGCCAGCCAGCCCCCCAGTATAACACAGAACACAATAGGCAAAACTGCCAGCCAGTAATTCGCATCCTTTTTCTTCCATCTTCTCAAAGTTGTACAGACGGCGAAGGCAGGTAACAAAGCAGAGTAAAAGCCATACGACAGCGGGATCTGTATTATAGGAAAGCTATGCAGGTTATGAGCCATCTCCTCATATCCCCTTGCCGTCGTTTCCGAAAACCCTCGCAGGGCAACCCACTCCGGAATCAGATCTGTTCTATGAGCGCTTCTCCAATCGTTATTCATCAAAGGTATGCACTCGTACCACGAAAACCAGCCGGAAGCCATACAGTTAAACGCCGATATATAAACATTCGGATGTCTCAGGCCCTGTTTTGCCCAAACCTTAATATATTCAACATAGTCGTGGTCCTCTGCCTTTTGACTATACCCCTTTACAGGGTCGGCGTTTGTAGGCACATATCTCTCTGCCAAGGTATCCATAGTAAGGACTTTATCTAAAACCTCATATTCTTCCGCGGTAATATCGTCTCCATAGTATTTAACATAACGGGCTGTCATCTGAAAAGGCAAAGCAAGCATCTCCTGCTTTCCCCCCGGTGTAGCCTGAATTCTGGTTATCACCGCCGGCATTACAGCATTCATTAACAGTATCGCGCATACCAGAGGAATCAGTGCATATCTTCGACAGTTCTTAATAAACAAAATAAGAGCAGCCAAAGAGAGAATGATCACATAATAGGCTACTTTCTTCGTCAGACAGCAATACAAAACCGTCAGCAGGAACTTTACCAGGAAGAATCTGTCCTCCAGCGCTTTCCCATCGGTCCTTACAAGTTCTACAAAGCAGAGCATAAAAAAAACAAATCCCCAGCTGTGCAGCGCGTCTTTTGAAACTGTTTGGACTGCCGCCGGGAAAATGGGGAGCAGACAATATACAATCAGAATTCCTGCAGCCACCCGGATCCCAAGGCCAAGCTTCCTGTAGGAATAAACCACAGTGCTTGCAAAAGCGAGGCTGGTGATCACCGCCTGCAGGAGCACATAGACAAATATAACCTTATGCCACTCTCCCGTCATCTCAGAAACAGGTACGATAAACTGTCCCATTACAACTGTGTCGAAGATCGGATTGTGGTCCTTCAGCACGTCGATACCGTTTCTATACTCCATAAACTGCTGAAGCTGATGCCAGGTGTCATTAATAAAAGTACCCGGATACAGAAAGACAAGCGGCACGATCCAAAATGCCAGAATTATCAGCGAGATACTGATCGTCGCGTACTTGGTGTTGATCAGTTTTTCACCTCGCGCCATAAGCGGCGATACTCTATCGGCGGCATCCCATTTGCCGACTTGCAGAAATCTCCTGATCAGATAAGTAAAGAATAAGAAAACTGCGTAAAACACAAATGATGTAAAAACAAATCCCGCAGTTATTTTACAGTAACCGTCTTTGATATAGTATGGCGCTGCCGTAAATGCAAGCGCCAGTATTAAGCATACTGCGAAATCACTTAAAGCCAATACGCTCTTTTTCATCTGTTCTTCCTCCAATGATCAATAATCTGCAGCCTGAACTCATACTCCTGCCGCCCCTTCTCCACCATCGTGGATAAGATCAGGCCGACAAACAACGAGATAATTGCCGTTAAAGCTATGAATCCACTGACGATCAAAGTCGGAAAATTCGGAACTAATCCAGTGTGCACAAACTTCACCAGAATTGGAAGAAACATAATAAACGAAATCAGAAGCAGGATCCCTGAGAGCAGGGAAAAGAATCCCAGCGGCTTGTAGTTCTTATATAACCGGAAAATGGTCCTTAAAACTTTCGCGCCGTCCACATACGTATTCAGTTTGGATTCGCTGCCTTCTGGCCGGTCCCTGTACTCAATCACAACATTAGAAATCGACATATTGTTGTGAACAGCGTGGATCGTCATCTCTGTTTCGATCTCAAATCCCTGCGACAGCACCGGAAAGCTCTTGACAAAGAGATAACTGAACGCCCTGTATCCCGTCATAATATCCCTGATGTCAGAAGCGAACAGGCGATTGATCGATCCCCTCACCAGCGAATTACCAAAATTGTGAAACGGTCTCTTGTTCTCGTTAAAATATGTTGATGAGAGCCGGTCACCGACAACCATGTCCACATTTTTAATGAGGACCTCATCAACCATCTGCCTTCCATATTCCGCGGGATAAGTATCGTCGCCGTCGACCATAATATATGCCTCAGCGTCAATCTCGCGGAACATCCTTCTGATCACATTTCCCTTGCCCTGCATATACTCGTGCCTGACAACGGCTCCCGCCTTCTCTGCTATCGCTGCGGTCTCATCAGAGGAATTATTGTCATAGACATAAATCGCAGCTTCCGGAAGCTCCCTCTTCCAGTCAGTAACCACCTTCTCGATTGTCTGCGCCTCGTTGTAACAGGGGATTAATACCGCTATTCTTTCCATATTTTCTGACTCTCTCATTCTTTGATTATTCTTTACCTTATTTTATAAAAATGTCTTTGCCTGCTGCTGTCCGCGGCAAAAGTCACAAAGCTCAATCGTAAAAAATATACTTCTCCAACCTGTAGTCTTGTCTTAATCTGCTCCCCCAGGACACAAGCCGCATTGCAAAAAGACTTCTGCTCTGCGAGAGCAGACAGGTCATTTTTTCAAATCTGGTAAATCTTCCGCCCAAAACTTTCCATAAATTCTTTCTTGAAAACGCCTGCATCTCCCTGATCGTCTTTCGCGCCTTTTCTTTCTCCTCTTCCGAATAGCCCGGAAAACTCATCCACATACGCCTGATCGGTTCGATGCATTCAGAAATGACCTTATTCCGAAAACCGGGCATCGCTTTATATTTTTCATAATGTGCATTCCAGCTGTCAATATTGTTCTTAAAGGAATACGTATTCAAAATACTGCTTTTTCTTACGCGATAATGAAAAAGCTCATCCGGCAGGGACGCAAGCGAGTCCCCATTGTCAACAGCTTCTTTTATTACTCTGAATGTAGTACTTACATCTTCGTAATTGTACCCATCCGGAAACCGGATCTTACTGAAACACTTCGCTCTATAGAACTTGTTCCATACAATATTGCCAAACTTTGCTTCTGCCAATGCAAGCAGCAAGTCCTCTCCGTTGTAAATGCGCAGGCACTCATCGATTTCCTTATCATGAAGTGTCATTCCCACATATTCAAAACATCTCTTGGCCGCGACAATAACCGCTTCTGTCTTTATCGCCGTTCCCAGAAGCGTTTCTATAGTATGCGGTTCAATCCAGTCATCGCTGTCAATAAAAGATATATAATCACCGCGTATATTCTCGAGTCCAAGATTTCTCGCAGAGGCAAGGCCCCGGTTCTCCGAATGAATCACCCGGATGCGGTCATCTCTCTCTGCATATTGGTCGCAAATATCTCCGCTCCTATCTGTAGATCCGTCATCTATAATAACGATCTCAAGATTTTGATAGGTCTGGCCTGTCACACTGTCCAGACATTGCGGCAGGTACCGGCTGACATTATACACTGGGATTATAACAGAAACCAAAGGTTTTTTTTCAAAGTATTCAATTGAATCCATTTGAATTTCCCATTCCATCTTAATACCTTACATCTCCTCCATCACCTTCGCAAACAGCTCCTGATACTCCTTTTCTTCCTTTTCCACGATTCCCCGATACCTTGCGATTTCCTCTCCGCTAATTTCCCTCGAAGAGATCCACCTCAGATTCGCTGCCGCGCAGCCGCGCTCACCGCATCTCGCAATACTCCTCCAGCGTAATCCCCCGCTCCGCGATCTCCGCCGCGACCTCCGGATCCCCGACATAACGAATGTGCCACGGCTCCGCCGGATACCCGGTGATCGCTTCCTTCCCTTTCAAATAGCGCAGTATAAACCCAAACCGCGGCAAAAGATCGTAAACCGGTTCAAAGTTCCCTGCCCGCTTAACGATCTCATCATTCTCGATCAGCCACTTGCCGCCAATCTTTGCCACAAAATCCAGTGCAAGCCCCGTATGATGCTCACTGCATCCCGGCTCGGCGACATAGCGCTTCGCATAGTCCACCCCATATTCCGCGGTGAACTCTTCTTTGATCGCGCGCTGCTTCTCCACGCTCCGATACGCCGAAGACAGCAGAATTTCAATCCCCTTCTCCGCAGCCGCCGCCTGCAGCCCGCAGAACTGCCGCGCCGCCTCCTTCTCCACGCGAAAGACCTCGTCGTCATAACCCTTCATCTCAACCAGCTCCAGGTTGTCAACGAAGTCCTCAGGAATCTTATGAAAAGGATTCACCAATATTAAGTAATCAATTGGATGTTTCTCCATCTTATTTCCCTCAAGTTACTGCACCGCACCAAATGCATAAGCAATGCATATTATGCAAATCCTATACATTCTGACAATAATCTCACAATCCCGTGAGAATCTGACCAGCCACACGCGGAAAACCGCGGACGGCCTAACGCCATCTTAACACGTAAAACCGCGGACGACTATAAGCCGCCCGCGGTTAATTATACCATTTATTCAATTACAGATTTTCGGAAGCTTGCTGTCTCCGCACGCCCTGTAGAGCCCCGCGCCGCCCTGAAACAGCGCGAAGAAAGGATACGACAGCACCGTGATCTGGAAATAGATCAGCGACGCGTCCATAACCTCCTCGGACACCTGCCCGAAGATCATAGTCAGGAGCGGCCTCCTCAGAGTAAAGCAAAACGCCGCGATACTCCCTGACAGCACCAGAATAATGAGCAGCAGCTGCCTGGCTGCTTTGTTGCACTGTTCAAGATTCTTCTGCCCCAGATACTGCGAGCAGATGACCGTTCCGCCCGCTGCCAGTGCGGCAAAAACCTGAATCATCAGCGTGTTGATGGAATCTGTAAGAGAGACAGCCGAGATCGCGGCGCTCCCCAGATTGGAGATCATCATCGTGTCTGTCATTCCCATAAGAGCGTTCAGGAACTGCTCTATAATAATAGGAATAAGAAGCGCATAAAGCGCCGAGTCAGAAAACAGAAGCGGCTCCGCGGTCTGAACCTCTTCCTGCGCGGAAACAAACGGGTTACGTAAACGCCTCGACTTATGGGGCCTCGGCAAAGCATGTGCAGTCATTTGATCAGTTTCATCTTCTTTCTTCGATATTTTGGTTATTCTTCTTTAATCAATCTTTTTCTACGATCGATTATTCTACAACCTTCCCAACCAAAAACAAGGACAAAAACCGATCAATTTATGGACTTTTTCTACCCTGCTCATTTATACGACAGACACAGCATCGTCAGATCGTCGAACTGCTCCGCGACTCCCACAAACTTGTCCACAGCATGCTGCACATTGGAAAGTATGGCTCGCGGTGCCCCCTCCGGATCCTGATTCAGGGCCTCCAGCATCCGCTCCGTTCCGAACAGCTGCAGATCCGGGGCTGTCGCCTCCGGCACGCCGTCCGAGTACAGGAACAGCTTGTCGCCCGGGTGCAGCTGGATCTGATATTCCTTATACTTTATTCCTTCAAAAGCCCCGATCACAAGCCCATGCTTGTCCTTAAGCAGTTCGAATCTCTCTCCCTGTTTGAGCACCGGGTACTCGTGCCCCGCATTCGCCGCTGTCAAAATACCGCTGCTGATCTCCAGTATCCCAAACCATACCGTTACAAACATCTCCTGCGGGTTGTTGGAGCAGACCGCCGAATTGGTGGCCTCCAATACTTTGGCCGGCGACATTCCCACCATCGCGTTGTTGGCCAGAATGATCTTCGACGCCATCATAAAGAGCGCAGCCGGCACTCCTTTGCCGCTCACGTCGGCCACGACCAGCGCCAGGTGGTCATCATCCACCAGGAAGAAGTCGTAGAAGTCGCCGCCGACCTCCCTCGCCGCGTTCATGGTCGCGTAGATATCAAACTCCCTCCGGTCCGGAAAAGGCGGATAAATGTTCGGCAGCACTCCCTCCTGGATCTGCTCCGCCATCTTCAGCTCCGTCTCCAGCCGCGCGCTGCTCTCACTCAGTTCCTTCTGCTCATGGACCATCTCACGCCCGCGCCTTGCGATCTCCGCAGCGACCACCGCCGCGATGGAAAACATCAACAGCTTAGGCACATAACTGAAAAGCAGCGTGTCGCGTGCGTACTGCGTGCGGTCCAGCGTCTCCTCAATGCCGCTCCCCAGCCAGATTCCCGTGTCTGTAAAAGTCGTGCCCACCGGAAGCCTCACGTCGTTCATATTGACCCAGCCAAAATATGCCCCCAGAAAGCCCGACACAAAAAACACCACCGTTGACAGCCCCGCCATCGCGATGGTCAGTATCCTTGAAAAATAGCGGCTCGAGCACAGCACAGGAATCACCATCAGGATCGCCACCTTGTGCGTGAGCAATGAGTCAAGCTGCGCATAGACAGTCATAAGCCCCAGCAGCAGCACATATTTGAGCCACCAGGCGTCCTGCTTTACCTTGTATGATATAGCCCCCAGAATCAGGATCTCCACCAGCGCTATCCCCAGCCTCGGCAAAATCAGCCCCGACACAGGGAACACCCCCGCGATCACAGCGACCAGAATGAGCACAATAATGATCGCATTTGCGATCAAAACCCTCACGATCAGCTCATTGGCCCGCACCTCCGTGTCATGGAACAGACCGTCCTCTTCGTATATCTTACTCATCCGCTCAAAGAATGCCCCTAACCGCGTTTTCATCTGAATTCTCCTCTGATAAGGGTTCTTACCCCTGCGTCCTGATTAGTATTCTATCATTTATTGCAACTGCAGACCTTAGTATTTTTAATGTTGTTTTAATCTATCTCTCAAGATTTTTTCATATTCCGGCGGTATCCTTTTACCATCAGATGAACAAAAACTACTGAAAACGATTAATATGGAGGTTAAATCATGAAAATCATCCGTTTTATTAAAGAAACCACTTTCGTCGTCACAAGAAACGACAAGACCATCATCGAAATGCCCACCCTCATGTTCGCGCTGCTGATGCTGTTCTTCTGGCAGGCTCTCGTCCCGGTGCTGATCATCGCCCTCTTCTTCGATGTCGGCTACTTCTTCGTGGGCGATTTCTCCAAAGAGGATCACGGTTCCGCAGGTTCCGAGTGAACCAGCCAAAGCCGCTTAGAAAACCATGGCTCCGAAGGTTCGGAATGAACCAGCCCAACGACGCCTTCATATAAAAAGTGCTTATCGCATTAAGTACTCAACGAATCAACCACCTTCCCACAACGAAAAATCGGCCTGGCAAACAGCCGGACCGATTTTTCATTTCATATGGACGTCCTTAAATCAGCAGGACCTCCTCCGCTTATTCTCTTTTTTGATTCTCAGCAATGCCGGGATTACATCTCTCTCCACTGGCCGTTGTTGGCAGCTGTCTCTGCAAGCTTCTCAGCGTCTGTCTCGGAGAGCTCGCCCTCAGTAACCACGTATTGGCCGTTCTCGTTCATCTCTACCTTTGCGCGCTGCTTGTTGCCAAAATATACAACCATAGCAGTCTCATCACTGTTGGCGTTTACAGTCAGGTTCAATTTCTCGCCCTGCTCTGTTGTGTAATCCATCTGCTGGCTTCTGACATATATGTGATCATGATTCCCGACCTTTGCTGCATTGGCGGTTCCGGCTGCATAAGTTACTGCAGGGTGAACTGCAACAGCGCCGCACGCAACACCGGCCACAAGCATTGTTCTGAGGATCATATTTCTAAGTTTCATTCTTGACTTACCTAAAAAGTATCTCCGGGAAATTAATCTACTACCTTGTATTATAAAGTACACAAAAAGTTAGTCAAGTTTACGATTGCACGGATTCGGTCATTGCGCAGGCTCACTCTCCCGCAAGCTTCAGTGCCTCCTCACTCTCCCGCAAGCTTCAGCGCCTCCTCGAGCTTCTCTCTGTATTTTTCAAAATCCGCGCCCTTTATCGGAGTCGTAAGGACATGGCCGCTGCTGTCCACAAAGTAGGATGTCGGCATAGCGAGACACGTCATCATCTCAAGCATCTCATCCGTCGCCTTAATGTTGGGATAGGTGACACCTGCCTTCGCGAGGATCTCTTTTGCCTCGGCGGCGGCAGTGTCGTCATAGGATGTATCTTCGCAGATTCCGATGATCTGGCAGTCTTTTCCGGCCAGTTCCTTGGCAAACTCCTCCAGCTCCGGGAGCTCATTCTTGCAGGGATCGCACCAGGTGGCCCAGATATTGATCATAGTCACCTTATGACCGGCAAAAAGATCCGCGCTTGACACGGCCTTTCCGTCCAGATCCGTGGTCTCAAATACAAACTGTTCCCCGGTTCCCGCCGCGGTGACCGGCCTTACAGGATCCTTTACGGAGACCTGCGCCTTAAGCGACCCCGCATTTTTCAGCTGCGCATCGAACTCCTCATACAGCTCATCGCCGAGATTCTCACGCAGAAAGTCCTCATACCCCGTATAGTCGGGAACGATGAAGTAGAAATTATATTTGTCAGACTCCCCGACCTGTGTGAACTCCCTGGCCGGAAGGCCATACAGCACAGTGTCTGTGATCTTCTGGGAATCAATCTCTTTCCCGGCACAGACAAAAGAGACCAGGCCCGGATTGCGGTTGTCGTAATACTCGTCAGTCACAGCCTGAAGCTCCGGCGTTAATTCCGTGGCGCCGGCAGCCTTCTCTTCGAAGGCGGCTTTCTCTTCATCCGTTCTCGCCAGATAGATAATGTCCGCGGAGAAAATCTCCGAACCGTAATCCGTCTCCCCGCGATCGGCATAGTACAGCTGCCCCTTGCAGCTTCTGAAGCTTTCCGGAACCGTAAAGGAGAAACCGGCAAGCGGCAGATCCCAGGCTTTTGCATTCTTGCCGTTGGAAGGAGCCGTATCTGCTTCCGAGCCGCTCTCTTTTGCCGCGCCCGCCTTGCGGATCGCAAACACTGCCGTCCGGTTATCGGCCGACAGCGCAATTTCTTCTCCCGTCACCTCATACCCCTCAGGCACTTTGAGTACATGGGCCGTGTAGCTTCCGGGATCGGATTCAAAAGACGCCGCGCCGGTTGTGTCTGTGCGCCCCACCATACACTGGGTACTCGAGCAGAACTGCACCACAGCGCCGGAAATCGGCGACGCGTCATCGGCGTCCTGAACCAGGATAATATACGTGTTTTCCGCATCACTTACCGTCGGCGGCGCGCCCTCGTCTTTCGAGCTTCCACCGGCCCCCTGGGCCGCTGTCTGGGCAGGTGCCTGCTGGTCCCCCGCAGAACCGCCGGATCCTCCGGACCCATTTGAGCCGCCACATCCGGACAGGAGACTGACAACCACACTGACAGTGATCAGGGTTGCGAACAGTTTCTTCATCTGTGATTTCATACGCGATTTCATATTCAATTTCCTCCCTGTGAAATTTCTCTGTATGCTCCAATACTTTGCATGCAGTCTGCAAAATATCCCGGTTCCCTATACTTGTCATTATCGGTTTTTCTCACCCGCTCGCCTTCAACACCAGTCCCCACAGGAAAATGGTCGGGATCGAGCACAGTGTCGACAGGATAACCATCTTGGTGGCGAAGTCCGGGGCGCAGTTATATTTTGACGAAAGCATGCTGGTCGTGGCGGGCGCGGGCATCGCCGCAAGAAGGACGGCCAGGTTGGGCGCAAGGCCGGTGACAATGCCAATCCTGGCAAGGCCCAGAAGGATCATTCCCAGAACTCCCGGAATAACGATCAGGCGCTCCAGAGTGTATCGGATCACCAGCTTGTCCATAAGCTGCTTTCTGTCGATGTCGGACAGGATCATGCCGATCACCATCATGGAAAGACCCGTGTTGCAGCGGCCCACAGTCTGCAGCATGTCAAAGACCCACTCCGGCACGATCGAAACATCTGCCTGTTCGCCTCCACGTTTCCGTAGGCGATCCTGGCATAGAGCATGCACATGATCTCCATGCCCACCGAGATCAGAAAGATCATCACGCAGTCCCTCAGCGCGCTGTCCGGCAGTTCCTGCACAAAGGACGTGACAATGTTGCAGGGAAGTACCACGTTGATCACAAGATCCGTGATGCTCCTTTGCCCTTCGCGGCTGACGATCCCCTTTTTGCGGGTCACGAACCCGATCCCGATCAGCGAGAATATGATAAATTGAAGCCGCAGCATAGCGATCATACGTAATACCTCTCAGTTCCGAACAACTCATGAGAGAATTATAACCCCAAACCCGCAGAACAGGATACACACAAGTGGTATAAAACGGAAGGAGCGCCGTCGCGCTCCTTTCCCTCCTGTTTCCCGGTATCATATACAGCATGCGCCGTATAGTATTATTTCCTGGCAGGCTGCCCCCAATATCATACAATCTCCGCCTCCTGCTCCAGTCTTATCTTTTCGCTGCACATCTTTCGGATCACTTCATAAAAAACCTCATACTCCGGCTTTGCCTCCAACCCGGCTAAAGTGTCCAAATAGTTTTGATCATCGATCGGCATACA
>CADBIU010000007.1 GCA_902794825.1 uncultured Lachnospiraceae bacterium | reverse complement strand
TTGGCGGCAAATGGTATTTCTTCGATACGAAAAACTGCGATATGAAGACCGGCTGGCTCACCGACGGCGGCAAGACCTACTATCTGGCTTCGAACGGCGTCATGGTCACCGGTAAGCAGAGTATCGGCGGCAGGACCTATAACTTTGACAGCAGCGGCGCGCTTATCGGAGAAGTTTCCGGGCAGACCGGTGCAGGAACTTCGGGTTCCGGTACTGCCTCCGGATCAGCTTCAGGCGGTTCATCCTCCGGCGTTTCCATTACAGCTTCGTGGAACTATAACATTTATACGACGTCCTCTCACATAAACAGCTGGTACAATGGAAGTGACAGCGATATGCCTTACGATACCACTGCGAAGAGGAATGAAGCTTTTGTTAATACCATGATCGCCTACGCCACATACTTTGTGGGCAAGATCGATTACGCTTCGTCGGTTACCGGTGACGATCCGAACGGACTGCGGTATAAGAGGCTCAGAGCCGGCGGCAAGACGGACTGTTCATGGTATGTCTATCACGTGCTGTACAAGTTCGGCCTTGTAGGGGATGAATTCATCCATTCCTACGAGTGGGGCAACGATCCCAGTACATATCCGGGCGGCGTCAACATCGGAACAGATGTAAGCAAAGCTTCTCCCGGTGACATTATCTGCACCGGAAAGGGAACATCAGGCAGCAACAGCCATGTGGCGATCTACATCGGCGGCGGTAAAGTCGTTGAGTGTGCCGCAGGTTACGGCGTGATCATCAGCAGTGCGCCCAGCACGGCGCGTCAGGTAGTCCACTTCAGCTGCCTGCCTTCAAATACTACTGCTTCTTACAGGAGCGCCTCCTCCGGGACATGGATCTCTTCCGGAAGCAGCTGGAAGTTTAAGGTCGGCGGTTCCTACCTTACTAACTGTTTCCAGAATATCGACGGCGAGATCTACTATTTTGACTCTAACGGTCTGTGCGCGAAAGGCTGGAAGACGATTGGCGGCAAAAAGCATTATTTCAACAATGACTGTCAGATGCTCCTTCGCTGGAAGCGAATCGACGGCAAAAAATACTACTTCGATCCTGTAAGCGGATACATGCACACCGGATGGGAGTGGGTAGCTGAAAAGGGCGCATGGTACTACCTCGACCCCGCTACCGGAGTTATGGTCACTGGCACACGGACAATTGACGGCAAAACATACACCTTCTCAAGTGACGGCGCCAGGCAATAACAGCATGAAAAAAGGACTGCTGATATGCAGTCCTTTTTTATTTACCTGATGTACATTATTTTAATAATCCGGATGTCAGTTTTCGCCTCTGAGTTCCTTCAGGATCCCGATCGTCTCGACATCTTCCTCAGTCAGCCTGATGTTGGTGACGGATGTCCTTCCGTCGTTATCCGTCACGCGCAGTTCCATGACGACGCCGGGCTGCAGGTCATTTCTGACCACATCATGCATGAACTCAAGCACCTTGGGGTGCTGGGACCTGAAGATCCTCAGTCGTTCAGCCAGCTGCATAAGCTGCATAGGATTCATTGACATCTCTTTATTACCTCCTCTTTTTGAGCTTGGTCCTGATTCTCTGAAGCGCGTTATCTGTAGATTTCTCGTCCCTGTTCAGCACATGGGCGATCTCCACATATCCCATTCCTGTCAGATACAGTTCCAGGACCTGTTTTTCCAAAGGGCTCAGTTCCTTCTCAATCTTTTCTTCGAGCCTCTCCATTTCCTCCTGCCCTATGATATACTCCTCGGGGTTAGAGCGGGCGTCGGCTTCCAGGCAGTCCATCAGCTCCTCGTCCTCTCCCACGCCGCTTTCTCTCAAGGGGCGGCTCAGAGAGATCGCCGTGTTCAGCGGCAGGTGTTTTTTTCTCGCGGAAGCTTTGACCGCAGTGTAGAGCTGTCTTGTAACGCAGAGCTGGGCGAACGTGCTGAAACTTGCATCTCTGCCGCTGTCATAATCGCGCACTGCCTTGAACAGCCCCAGCATTCCCTCCTGGATCAGGTCGTCTGAATCCCCGCCAAGTATATACATGGACCGCGCTTTTTTGAGAACCATCTCCTTATACTTGTCCAGGAGATGTTCCATTGCCTCCTGATCGCCATCCCGAAACAGAGCGATCAGATCCTCGTCTGTCATATTCCCGTATTTTTCTCTTCTCATATTTCCTGCCGCTCCAAAAGGGCAAAATATACCCGCGCGGGGTTACAGGCCTCTCTGGCGGACGATCTCATAGGCGAGAACGCCCATAGCTACCGATGCGTTGAGAGAATCGATCTCTCCCTTCATAGGGATGGAAGCGATCATATCGCATTTTTCCTTCACCAGTCTGCTCACGCCGCTGCCTTCCGCACCGATCACAAGTCCGATAGGGCCCTTGAGATTAAGCTTCGTCATCGTTTCGCCGTCCATATCCGCGCAGACGAACCATAATCCTCTGTACGCGAGCTTCTCCATAGTGCGCACCAGATTGGTCACCTTGACCACCGGAGTGTAATTGATCGCGCCTGCCGACGCCTTGGCTACTGTCGCGGTGAGCCCTACGGCCCTGTCCTTGGGTATGATCACTCCGTGGGCGCCGGCCAGATTCGCCGTCCTGATGATCGCGCCCAGGTTATGGGGATCCTCAATTCCGTCGAGCAGTACAAAGAAAGGGTCCTCTCCTCTCTCTTTTGCTTTCTCAAACAGATCTTCCATCTCTCCGTAGGAGTAGGCGGCGATCTCGGCGATCACTCCCTGATGCCTTCCCGTTTCCGACATCTGGTCAAGACGCTGCTTGGTGACATATTTCACAGGCGTTCCATGCTTAGCGGCCTCTTTGCGCACAGTCTGCATGGCGCCTTCTTTACTTCCGTCAAGCATATACAGCCTGTCGATCGTTCTCCCCGAGCGGAAGGCTTCGATCACGGCGTTTCTGCCCTCGATCCGATTCTCATTCATTCTCTTTGTATTCTCCTGTCTCTTCTTCGTAGATCTTTCTCGGGCCAAGTCTGCCCTTGCGATCCGCTCTTCTGATGCCTTCCCGCAGCAGTTCCAGCAGCCGGTCAGTCCTGTCCTGTAAATACAAGTAACCGCACAGGGCCTCCAGTGCGGTTGCTTGAAGATATTCCTCCAATGAGGAACTCTTTGCGTGATGATACGGGTTGGAATTTCTTCCTCGTCTGTATACTTTCTTCTCCTCTTCCGTCATGATGTCGTAAACAGCCAATCCAATGGCCGCCTGCTGCTCGGCGCGGACATAATAGGTAGTCTCGTTATGAAGTTTCTCCGCTTGACGGTTTCCCTTGGACACCAGAATAGTCCTGATCACAAGAGAGTAGACCGCATCCCCCAGAAAAGCCAGTGTTCCCGGGGAATATGTGCGTATGTCGATCTCATCATGAGGAAACTCCTTGAGGATCAGAGTTCTCAGGCTTTCTTCCATTTAACTCCTTCTCTGGTATCTTCCAATATGATACCTTTCGCCTTGAGTTCGTCGCGGATCGCGTCAGCTTTCGCGAAGTCTCTCGCTTTCTTGGCCGCCTTTCTCTCGGCGATCTTCTCCTCGACATATGCCGCGAGATCATCTTCAAGCTCGTTATCTCTCTCAATGATCAGTCCGCAGACATCGGTCAGATCGTGCAGCTCTCCGTCCAGTTTTTCTATAAACTCTTTAGAGGAAGCGCCGCTCACACGGCTGTTGATCCATTTGACAAGTTCAAATACCGCAGAGATCGCGTCAGCAGTATTAAAATCGTCGTCCATTGCAGTCTCAAACTGTGTGCGGTAGCTCTCCGCTTCCGCAAGCTGAGCTGCCTCTTCCTCTGTCAGGGAGCCTTCTGCCTTGCCAAGGAGGAATTTCAGGTTTTCGCCGCAGTTGAGGATCCTCTCGTAAGAAGCCTTAGCGGACTCCATCAGCTCTCTGCTGAAGTTCAGGGGGCTTCTGTAATGAGAAGAAAGCATGAAGTAGCGAAGGACCTGCGGATCATACTGCGCGATAATATCTCGTACCGTAAAGAAATTGCCCTTGGACTTGGCCATCTTGACGCCGTCAATGTTCAGGAATGCGTTGTGCATCCAGTATTTTGCAAAAGGAACTCCGTTTGCCGCCTCAGACTGCGCGATCTCATTCTCGTGGTGAGGGAATATAAGGTCCTCGCCGCCGGCATGGATGTCGATCTCAGGACCGAGATAGCGTTTGCTCATGACGGAGCACTCGATATGCCAGCCGGGTCTTCCCTTGCACCAGGGGCAATCCCAGTAAGGCTCTCCGTCTTTCTTCGGTTTCCAGAGCACGAAATCCAGCGGATCCTGCTTCTGGTCCGCGCCGGTGACCTTCAGATCGCGGTTGCCGCTTCGCATATTGTCCAGATCCTTGTGGGACAGCTTGCCGTACCCCTCAAATTTTCTTGTGCTGTAGTAGACCGTTCCGTCTTCCGCAACATACGCGTAGCCCTTGTCGATCAATGTTTTGATCATTTCGATCATGCCGTCGATCTCAAGTGTCGCCCTGGGGTGCATCGTCGCCGGCTTGACATTGAGGCTTGCCATATCCTTCTTGCACTCCATGATATATCTCTCGGAGATCACGGAAGAATCGACGCCTTCTTCCAGCGCTTTCTTAATGATCTTGTCGTCTACATCCGTAAAGTTGGATACATAGTTGACCTTATATCCCTTGTATTCAAAATAGCGTCTCACCGTGTCAAACACGATCATGGGGCGGGCGTTGCCGATATGGATCAGGTTATAGACTGTGGGGCCGCATACGTACATGCTGACCTTGCCGGGTTTGATCGGCACAAATTCCTCTTTGCTCCTGGACATTGTGTTAAAGATCTTCATTCTTATTCCTCGCTTTATTTATTATAGGCAGCATTACTGCCTTAAGCCTGTTCTTCACCGAAAGTTCGTTCACTGTCTGGCCGGACAACCCGCGCATCCGCCTTCCGAACTGTATAAAGGTACTGCATCCAGATCCATAGGAGATGTGATCAGCGCGACCGCCTGCACAGAGATTCCCTCTCCGCGTCCCGTAAATCCGAGCCATTCTTCCGTTGTCGCTTTGACGCTTACCTGTGAGAGATCGATCTGCAGCGCGTCCGCGATGTTTTGCCGCATCTTATCGATATGAGGCCGCATCTTGGGCGCCTGCGCGATAATAGTCGCATCTACATTGCCGATCAGGAAACAATTCTCCTCAAGGATCCTCCTGACCTCCCGCATCAGTTCCATGGAATCCGCGCCTTTATATCTCTCATCTGTGTCAGGGAAATGCTTGCCTATATCCCCAAGTGCCGCTGCGCCGAGCAGGGCGTCCATGATCGCATGCGCGAGAACATCCGCGTCCGAGTGACCGAGCAGTCCCTTCTCATAAGGGATCCTGACGCCGCCCATGATCAGCTTGCGTCCCTCCACAAGTTTGTGCACATCATATCCTGTTCCGATCCGCATAATAATCCTCATTCTCATTTAAAACATCTGTTACGGCATATTATTATAGCATTCAGATTACGAAAAAGAAAGGCTGTGAAGAATGAGTTTAATGTCAAACTCTTTTCTTCACAGCCTCTTTTTCAAAATCATTCATCTGTCGCGGCAGGCTCCCTAAAAGCCTCTCCGCTCATAGCCATGCTCAGCCGTTGATCTCGACCTTGCAGGTTTCGTCCATGTGGCCGTCGCGGTACATGGAGAACTTGTCCATAGGATAAGACTTGAGGTTCTCGAGGACCTTGCGGCCGTCCGCCTGCTTGAGAAGGCCTTCTCTGGCTCTCTTGATCTCCATCTCTGTCTTATGCTTGGAAGGTCCGCCTACGCAGCCGCCCTCGCAGATCATGCCTTCTACAAAGTCTTCCTTCAGGCGTCCGGCCTTGAGCATTGTCAGAGTTGTCTTGCACTCTGTGCCGCCCGCGACCTGTACATAGGTGATATGAGAAGTATCCTGTCCTCTCTCGTGCATGCACTCGAGAACCGCGTTCGCTACGCCGCCGGATGTAGCGAAGCGTTTGCCCCAGATCGAGGATTCCTGATAGGAGTTGTCATCCGATTCAACCTGGATTCCCTTGGAGCGCATGAGCGCGCGGAACTCACCGTAAGTGATAACATAATCGGCGTTGCCCGGAATGCTCTTGTCAGCCGCCTCAGACTTCTTAGCGATGCAGGGGCCGAGGAATACTGTCACACAGCCGGGGCGTGTTGCCTTAAGATATCTGGAGATCGCGCACATAGGAGAAACCGTAGCGGATACATTCTCCTCGTACTGCTTGGGGAAGTGCTTCTTGATCATGTTCATGAAAGCGGGGCAGCAGGAAGTGGTCATCTTCTTGCCTTCTTCCTTGGCCTCATACCATTCTATGGACTCATAAGCCGCTGTCATATCGCCGCCCAGACCGACTTCGATCATATCGGCAAATCCCATCTTGAGGAAAGCTTCCTTGATGGACTTCATTGTGATATCTCCGCCGAACTGTCCCTCTGTAGCGGGAGCGACCATGGCGATGACTTCCTTGCCCGCGCGGATATCATTGATGATGTCCACCAGATAGGTCTTGGATCCGATCGCGCCGAAAGGACAGGAGTGGATGCAGTGACCGCACTGGATGCACTTGCTCTCGTCGATGACGCAGATGCCGTTGTCATCATAAGTGATCGCGCCGACAGGGCAGGCCTTCTTGCAGGGACGTACAAGATGAGCGATCGCGCCGTAAGGGCAGGCCTTCGCGCACATGCCGCACTCTTTGCACTTATTGGGATCGATATGAGTTCTGCGCTCACCGATCGAGATCGCGCCGAACTTACAGGAATTGATACATGCCTTGCCCATGCACAGACGGCAGTTATCCGTTACAGTATAAGCGGACAGAGGACATTCCTCACATGCAGGGCGGATGACCTGTACAATATTCTCAGACTGGGAAATTCCGTCAGGACACTGTGCGAGAGAAAGTCTGATCCTCTGCTTAACAAGTTCTCTCTCTTTGTATACACAGCAGCGGTATGTCGCCATGGGACCCGGAATGATCTGATAGATCAGTTTCTCCTTATGCTCTTCGTCGAGTTTGCCTTCCCATGCCAGTTTAGCAGTTTCCTCCATGATCTTGTGCTTAAGACGCACCAGTGTAGCATCATTGGTTACCATTCTATTCTCCTTTCGACACTCTCTGTACTGTAGATATACACCGAGCTAATGCGGTCTGTTTTCCGTTTCTGCCCATATGCGGATAAACAGTGTCACAATTTTAACTAAACATATTGTACCAAAAGCGCCGCCGTTTTTATAGAACTTTCATCACAAATTCACACATTTCTTTCTTTTATCCCTTATAATGAGAATGTCAAAAAAGCGCGACCGGAACTGTCCGGATCCCGCTCTCATTATCCGATCATTTATCTGTTTTAAGGAGACAACAATCATGTCTAATAATGTATCTGAACACAAAGCCGCCCTCTTTCTCGCGAATGGCTGCGAGACGATCGAAGCTCTGACCGTTGCCGATGTTCTCTTCCGCGCAGGTATTCCCTGCACTAAGGTTTCTGTGAACAGCACTCCGGTAGTTGTCACTTCCCACAATGTGACCGTCGTCGCCGATACCGCGATCGATCATCTGAACTTTGATGAATATGATATGCTCATCCTTCCCGGAGGCGTTCCCGGAACTCCTAATCTCAGAGCCTGCGCGCCGCTGATGAAGCAGGTAGTCCGCTTCCACAGAGAAGGGAAACTGATCGCCGCGATCTGCGCCGCTCCCTCGATCTTTGCGGATCTGGGACTGCTCAGCGGTATCAGAGCCGCCTGCAACCCTACCGTCGAGCAGCTCCTTCTCGACAATGGCGCCGAACTTGTAAAGGAAAAATCTGTCACTTCCGGGAATATCATCACAAGCCGTGCAATGGGTACCGCTATTCCGTTTGCACTGGCCATCGTGGAGTATTGCCAGGGCCGTGAAGCCGCGGACAAACTCGGAAAGAATATACTTTACTATCAATAACAGAAAGGCTGATTTATGAATATATTGTTTTTTCTGACACCCAAAGTTGACGTCGGATATGTCCACAGTTCCGATACTGTAGGCGAGGCGGCGAAGAAGATGCTGAAGTACCGCTTCACAACTGTCCCCGTGATCAACGAAATCACGGGCAGGTATGAAGGCACTCTCGCGAACGATGATATTCTGCGGGAACTGTACAACAATCCTTCCCAGACTCTGGCAGAGGCAGGCACCAGGCCCCTCAAGTCTATCACAAGGCGCAGAGATTACGGCGCTGTCAAGGCTGACGCGGATATTGAGGATCTGCTGGATTCCGTGACCATCCAGAACTTCGTTCCCGTCATCGACGACACCGGCGCCTTTATAGGAATCATAACCAGAAGGGATGTAATGCGATATCTCAGAAACCACATGATAAAAGAAGACTGAATAATATGAAAAGGGCTGTGATTTCCGTCACAGCCCTTTATTTTTACATCACGCTCATCAGCGTCTCTCTGTATTCATTTGCAAGTTTTATCCTGTCCGTGAGTTCAGACGCCATGAAACACTCCGCGCAAAACTCGTAAATATTCTCAAAGCCGTCCCTGCATTTTCCGAACAGTTTCCGGATCTTTTTGTGAGCAACCGCACCGGTTTCTTCCGAGAGCATGTGCCCTATCTCATGGATCAGGAGCCGCTTAAGACTCTCTGTGTTCTCCAGCATGCGGATCGCCTGCACATCGGCAAAATAGAGATCGCCGGCGGACAACATATTCTCCGCGCAAGGCACGATCTGCATCTCTTCTCTGATGATGCCCTCTGTCTTCGGCCATGGAATTCCCTGTGCAAGCAGCTCCTTCTGCCTTGCGGCATACCGCTTAGCAAGATCAGAAAGCCCGGCATAATACGCTTCGATCTCACTGATCTGTTCCGGGTCTGTCTCGCAGGACATATTTCTGACTTTTGCATGGTTTATGGAAACAGTCAGCATTTTAGCATTGTAAACAGCGTTGTCTCTGTTATCCGCAAATACGCCGTATTTTTCACTTTGGACCGGGTCCGCCTCCTCCATTCCGAAGTCCCAGACCGCATTTATCTTCAGATCCGGATACTTCCTCCGATAGGCTATTATAAGGTCCGCCGCATATTCCTGCTGTTCTATGCTGAGCCCTCCGTTTTCCGGATCTGTCAGGTAAAAGTCCGTGCTTCCCGCACCCGGCAGGGTTCTTCTGAACTGCATTTTGAGATCAATGGTGGAACAGGCGGATCCCTGTAAAGCACATCACCATATTGTGGCTGTTGCAGGCCTCAATGACATTGTCATCTCTAACACTGCCGCCGGGCTGCGCGACATACTTCACGCCGCTGCGGAACGCTCTCTCAATGTTGTCTCCGAAGGGGAAGAATGCGTCGGAACCAAGAGTAACATCCGTATTTCCATCGAGCCATGCTCTCTTTTCCTCTGCGGTGAAGACTGCGGGCTTCTCAGTAAAGAGCGCTTCCCACTTGCCGTCAGCAAGCACGTCCATATAGTCCTCGCCCATGTACAGATCGATCGCGTTGTCTCTGTCCGCTCTGCGGATCCCCTCTTTAAAGGGAAGGCCCAGAACCTGAGGAGACTGGCGGAGATACCAGTTGTCCGCTTTGCTTCCCGCAAGTCTTGTGCAGTGAATTCTGGACTGCTGTCCTGCGCCGATACCGATTGCCTGACCGCCTTTTACATAACAGACAGAGTTGGACTGTGTATACTTAAGAGTGATCAGAGCGATCGCCATATCATCGCGGGCCGCCTGAGGAAGCTCTTTGTTCTCTGTTACGATGTTTGCGAACAGAGCATCATCGATGACAAGTTCATTTCTTCCCTGCTCGAAAGTAATGCCGAACACCTGCTTTTTCTCCAGAGCGGCGGGCTTGTAATCAGGGTTGATCTTCAGAACGCAGTAGTTGCCTTTTTTCTTCTTTCTGAGGATCTCAAGAGCTTCCGGCTCATAGTCGGGAGCGATGATTCCGTCAGAAACTTCCCGGGAAACCAGCTTGGCTGTGCAGACATCACATGTATCGGAAAGGGAAATGAAATCGCCGAAGGAAGACATTCTGTCCGCTCCGCGCGCACGCGCATAGGCGCTGCCCATAGGAGTCAGCTCTCCCATATCCTCTACCCAGTAGATCTTCTTCTCGACATCCGTAAGAGGAAGTCCGATCGCTGCGCCTGCGGGAGAAACATGCTTGAAAGAAGTCGCGGCCACTTTGCCGGTCGCTTTTTTGAGTTCGCTTACAAGCTGCCATCCGTTGAACGCGTCAAGAAGGTTGATGTATCCGGGTCTTCCGTAAAGGACCTCGAAGGGGAGATCGGATCCGTCTTCCATGTAAACGCGGGACGGCTTCTGGTTGGGATTGCATCCGTATTTGAGTTCCATTTCTTTCATTCTGTTCTTATTCTCCTTGCTCACTGATTCTTGTTGACGATCCTGGTCTCATAGTTCCCGGAAGCGATGTCGATGAAGCGGACAAACAGGGAAACTTTGTTGTCCTCGTTGAGCGCTTTCCAAACGCGCTCTGTGAAAACATCGATATTCTCTGTGAACGCCGCATCAAGTTCCAGAGCCCTGGGCTCTCCTTCAAAACTCGGAAGCGGATTGCCGTCGCCCATATAGGTGGAAATGAAACGGCCCTCTCCGGCCTTAGGGTTCTCATACGCGAATGTATAGCGGAGGCAGGAGGAAGGATCACCCTGATCGCTCTTTAAAATGGACATTGCGTAGTTAAACCTGTTCTTCTCCACATGCATGACGCCGGAAATCCTGGGTGTATAGTTGGGAGCGTCAGGCTCAAACTCTCTTGAGCGGAGTGACTGCTCGAACGTGAACTGCTTGTCAAGACCTTCGTAGATCGTATCCGTCTGGTCTCCGTTTGTCACGATCGTCTTGTTGCCGTAGACACGGACGGGCGCATAGATGATAAGGCTGGGATCTTCCATCTTGGAAGGATCAAAAGCCTCTGTGCGGATTCCCTCTCCGTCTTCCACGAAGATGCGGTTGCGGCTGTTGACGCTTCTGCCCATGATGAAATAAGCGGTCACAGCCTTAGTTCCGTCGGCAGTTCTTCCGATCATGATGCCGCGGCCCGGATAACTTGTTTCTCTCAGAATTTTCTCAAAGTCTGCCAAAATATCTCTCCTCTCTGTTAAGTTCACCGGGAACTCCTCTCGGAATCCCCGGCAAACGGCCAACTACTGTAGACTTTGTACCAACACATTTCCGTTTTGCAACTGTATCATAAGGCAACTTCGTTCAATACGCAACGTTTTCCTTGTGATCAGACCTCAACTTTTCTCTTTCCGCCCAGGAATGTGGGAAGATCGTCCTCTCTTCCTTCCTTGATCCAGGTGGAGTATTCAGCGGTAGCCGCGAACATGACATCACCGGAGGAGTTGAGCATTGTCTCGACGCTGTCCTGGATCACGCCGATGATAAATCCGACGCCGACGACCTGCATTGCGACGTCATTGGAAATACCGAACAGTGAGCACGCCATGGGGATCAGCAGAAGGGATCCGCCTGCAACACCGGAAGCGCCGCAGGCTGCCAAAGTGGATACGATGCTCAGGAAAAGCGCTGAGGGGATATCCACATGAACGCCAACTGTATTGGCGGCTGCCAGAGCCATTACTGTGATCGTGATCGCCGCGCCGTCCATGTTGATCGTCGCGCCCAGCGGAATGGATACCGAATACATATCCTTGTCAAGGCCGAGTTTCTCGCACAGTTCCATATTCACCGGGATATTGGCCGCGCTGCTTCGTGTAAAGAATGCGGTGATGCCGCTCTCTCTAAGGCATCTGAATACCAGCGGATAAGGATTTCTTCTCATGAACAGGAAAGCGATAAAAGGATCGATCACAAGTGCCACGAACATCATGCAGCCGACGAGCACCACGAGGAGCCGTCCGTAATCCTTAAACACCGACAGACCGTATTCGGAAACCGTGCTGAATACCAGGCCGCAGATTCCGAAAGGGGCGAAATTGATGACCCCTCTGACCGCCATTGCAACGGCCTCGGACGCGTCCTTGAGCATCGTTCTGGTCTCAGCGGCCGCGATCTTTTTAAACGCGATTCCGAGGACCACAGCCCAGAACAGGATTCCGATATAGTTTCCGTTAATGATCGCGGACACCGGGTTCTCCACCATTTTCACAAGGAGATTCTGGAGTACCTCGCCGACATTCTGAGGAACAGTATCGGACTGGGCCGCTTCGCCGAGTTTCAATGTCACGGGGAACAGGAAACTGGCTGTCACACCTGCCGCTGCAGCGAGAAATGTACTGAACATATAAAAGAACAGTACGGCTGAGCGCACTGATGATCAGGACAAAGACGAGGATCGGCGCGATCGCGCGCAGCGCGCCCACAAACAGAGTTCCGAGCAGTCCCACCCAGGTCCAGCTCTTTAACGTCATTCCAAGGATCGCACCGATCACAAGGCCGATCACAATCCTGAGTATCAGGCTGGTATCGGTATACTTCTTAACTGCATTCTTGAAAAATTCCATGATGTCCCCCCTTCAATTTTGAATAATAGTGTTTTCAATTATAGCATTTCAGCGCTTTATTTGCATACCGGTATGACTCACTAATCCTCCGAAGCGCCAATTGCATCGTATACAATTGATGAGAGTTTTCTGATCTCCGCGATCCTTCCGCCGGTATCGCTGCTCATGATGCACAGAATATAAGTACAATCAGGGGCCCATATGATCGCCGCGTCATTGTCCACATTATCCAGCTCGCCGGTCTTATTGCCGGTTTTGACCTCTTTGGGCACGCCTGCGGGGATCTTTGAAGTCCTCTGCTGGCTTCGCAGGTCCTCCAGGATCCGCTCCGAAGCCTCTTCGCTCACATATTCTCCTTTTAGGACCTTCTCGAGCATTTTCCCGCAGTCCCGGGCCGAAGTATAGTTTTCTGTGCCGTTCCACTCCAGCATCCTGCGGTTCAGCTCAGTCTCCTCATATCCGTTTTCCCGCGCGAACTCATTGATCTTATCCATCGTACACGCGCTGATAAGGGTATTAGCCGCTCCGTTGTCACTGGCAGAGATCATCAGGTCCGGACTGCTGCGGAAGCTGTCCGCGTCGAGTTCACCCTCTTCGGCCAAAGTATAGAACTCTCCTGCGATAAAGAGTTTGATCAGACTCGCGGCGACCATCTTCTCATCGTCGTTTATCCCGATAGTCTGATTTGTGTCCATCCGCTTTAAATACAGCGACCACTTTCCTCCGAGTTTATCGATCTCCTCATTAAGCCTCTTTTTCAATTTCACCATTTTGACGCCGGCTCTGATATATCTTTCCAATTCGCGGCGTCTGATCACGTGATCGCCGGTCTGCGTCACGATCTTTTCAAGCTCCTTTGCCGATCTCTCTGTCTTTGAGGCCGGTGCAGTGTAAACTGTGATCTTCCTCTCATTCGCAGTTTTTCCCCCGCCGCTCTCCGGTTCCTTATCATCCGTCGGTTCGATCTCATCTTCATCCGACACGGCTGTTTCTGAGGAAGCGGCTTCTGATGCGCCTTCCCTGGATAAATCGGTTTCAGGCATCTCTACCTCTGACGCCGATTCTTCTGAAGACGATTCCACTGAAGTCTCTTCTTCTGCAGTCTCTTCTTCTGAAGACGCTTCCACTCCTTCGTCTGTTCCCGTGCCGCCGTCTTCCTCCTGCTCCGACAAGTAATTCTCTATCCCTTCAGTGATCCCTTCCGCCATTAATTCCTGGAAGTCCGGGTCCTGCATTTTTTCATCTTCTTCCGGATTTGTCATATATCCGACTTCAATGATGGTGACCGGAACTGTGCACCAGTTGATCCCGCTCATAGTATCGGTTTCCCAGACACGTTCCTTACGTATTCCGGTTGCCTCTGTATAGGCGTCAAGCACCTTCTGTGAAAGACTCCTGGATTTCTCATAGAGTTCACTGTTATAAGGGTTGGATGAAGTCTGGCAGATCGTCATTGCGCCGTTTGCGGAAGAGCTCTCCGATCCGTTGGCGTGTATCCTCACAAATACATCCGCATCCGCTTCATTGGCCATTTTCGCCCGCTCGGAGTTTGTTATATCCACATCGTTCGTCTCCCGGATCATCAGGACTCTGTATCCCTTGTCCTTAAGAATATCTCTCAGTTTAAGGCTGACATCCAGAGTAAGCTGATATTCCGGAACGCCGGTCGATGTGCCTTTTGTTCCTCCGGCTACTTTCGTCTTCATTTCTGATGCGCCGGGACCGATCGGCTCCTGTCCGAAGTTCCCTCTTTCCTGGTGTCCCGGATCAATCGCGATCAGATACTCGGCCGCTTCAGTTTTTTCTTTGCTTTCCTGCTCTATTCTTTCAGCTTCCTCGATGATACCGCTGAAGTCTGCGTCCCCGACTGCGACAGCCGCGCTGATCATCATCGCAAGTATAAATGCTATAGGTCCTGACATTTTATCCTCCCGGAACATAGTAATCCTGACAATCGACAATACAAGTATCTTCTTACGCTTTTGCCGTTTTGTAAAGAACAGATTGACTGATCCGATTTTTTTTATTTTATGAGTTGACAAAAATTCTTCGGTTTCGTATACTATAAAAGCTGACTGATGAAGCGGCAGACATATGGCGAGATAGCTCAGCTGGCTAGAGCACGCGGTTCATACCCGCGGTGTCGAGGGTTCAAGTCCCCCTCTCGCTACGAAGCAAAGAATCCCTTAAATACGGGAAAGCCCGTATTTAAGGGATTTTCTTTTATCTGTACGTGTAGAAAATTCCACAATTATAGAAGATTTTCCGCATTTGTGAACCAAGTTCGTTCACGATTTGGTTCACGCTTTCTTCCTATATAAAACAGTTGCGCCGGCGCAAATAAAAAGAGCCCCAGAGGATTTCTCCCCTGGGGCTTATTGTGAAAAACGTTCGCGCGTGTTGACGTTCTTCTCCCTATTTGAAAAGGACTCCCCACGTCATCGGGCCGACTTCTCCGTCAACTTCGAGGCCGTTTGCCTTCTGGTATGCTTTAACCGCTGCCTCTGTCTTGCTTCCGAAGTCTCCGTCCTCTGTGAGTTTATATCCTTTGGCATTGAGCATCTTCTGCAGCTGAAGCACTGCGGAGCCCTTGCTCCCCTTCTTGATGAGCGGCATGGTCGCCGCCTTAGGCGTACTCCCGTCTGACTGTATGCCGTTTGTTACGGCCGTGGCTGTGTGATGCTTATCATTGAGCAGTACATCTCCGGCCACCAGGTAGGCGGAGCTTGTCAGATACTTCGAGTCCGTGAGGCAAGCAAAGCCCGCTGCCTGCAGTCCCGCTCTCATGTTCCCCGTATAGGTGCAGGAAATATTCTGTAGCTCCGGTCTGTTGAGGATATAACCGGCCGCTTTAATGTTCGCGATCACGCCTGCGGAGCAGTCCGCCTCGCACGCCACGGTGATCTTGGAAGGATCATAGTTTACCTTCTGCAGCTCATTCCAGTATGTCTGCCTCTGGTACTGATCATAACCAATGCGGTTGTTATTTGCTGCCTTGGTGGCCAGGTCTGCCAGGCACGCTCTTACCGCAGGATCCGGATGGCGGAGCACGCAGTTCCACGGTCTATTATACCAGTCACGGATCTGCCATTCGCGGCTTGTCTGATCACCGGCGGCGCCGCCTTTGTAGTTTCCATGTTCGTCACTTCCGGAGTTACTGATCTTGACCGGATTCGTTGTCGGGAATATCTTTACGTTGTCCTTAGCCAGAGCATTTTCCTTTGGTGCCGTCTTCCTGCAAGACATGTTGAATTCCCGGTTTACCACTGAAATATCAATCTCATCGTTGATGCCATCAACTCTTGCCTTGCTGGAATACTGCCACATCGCATAGACTCCGCCGTATGTGCAGGATGCGGCATACTGGGCACACCATGTATTATCCCGGACCTGCTGCGGGAACTCTCCCATGTTGATCTGATTATTCAGCCACGAAGTAGAGGCATAAATACCGCAGGGGATGCCTGCTGCCACGAGCTTGTCCGTGATCCGCTTCAGGTATCGAGTCCTCGTGGCCGTACTGATGTCGTTAGCCACCCCTTTATCCACTCTCTCCGAGTCGAGCCAGAGCGGCATGCTCAGATTCAGGCCTGCCACGTTCATTATGATCCAGTCTGCTTCCTGGTCCGCTTCCTCATCGCTCAGCGGCGTAGGGAAATAGTAGACAGAATACGGGATCCCCGCTTTTATTACTCCTTCGACGTACATTTTGAAGTGGTAGTCGTATCCGACTTTGCGATATCTCGGCGTTCCCTTTATGGACCCTCTTAAGCCCATTCTGAGGACCACTGCATGGCCACTTTTCTTAACCTTGTTCCAGTCAATGTTATCGGGCTGGAACTCCGAAACGTCGATAACTCTTGTGCCTGGCGCCACGGTGCTTACAGTGCCCGACGTCTTGACCTCTGTGGCATAACCATCAGAGTCAAAGCTATAGAGTTTACCGTCGATTGTGGCTCTGCAATTGACGTAGCAGCGCCCTTGGATATGAGTCTTGTCGCTGAGCGGTTCTAAGTAACAGCGCTTGCCCTTGTACATTACCCAGCCAGTGGCCATCTTTCCATCTGGTCCGAGGTAATACCATGCTCCATCATCGAAGATCCATCCGGTATGCATGGCGCCGCTGTTCTCGAAGTAATACCATCCGGTCTTACCGTCCTTGGTGAGCCAGTGCCAGCCGGTGAGCATGACGCCGTTCTCGTCGAAGCAGAATGTGCTAACCCCTCCGCTCCATAAGAGTACTTGCCAGCCGGTGAGCATAACGCCCGTCTTCTGATCAAAGAAGAACCAGTCTTTTTTGTTCTTCTTTTTGCTCTGGCTCCATTGAAGTTCTCTCCAGCCGGTAAGCATCCAGCCGTCTGCGTCAAAGTAATACCACTTCTTGTCAATGAGAGCCCAGCCCGTCGCCCACGATCCGTCTGGATATCTGTACCACATTCCTTTTGAGTCTTTTTCCCAGGAAGCTTTCAGCATCTTTCCCTGATATGGGACTTTGGCCGTGTATGTCTTATCGGCGTGCTTGATCGTTACTTTACCTTCTGCAAAGACCATGTCGATATCGCCGTGGATATCGATAAATGTCATGCCGGCATTGATGGCGTCCTCTCTGCCGGTCATCAAAAAATCTGTGAGACTCAGAGAAAAATCATTATCCCAGTAGAATCTGCAACCGCGTTTATACAGCCAAGGGCACATCTGAGAGGGCTTGAGATAACCATCTGCCGACATATCGTTGCCGTGGTGCCCGCCCTTTACGATCAGCGGGTTGAGGTTATATTTGTATGCACACCACATGCTGGCGTCGCCAGTTGTAAGATAGCGCAGCGCCGCGAACCAGTAGCAAAGAGAGCCGTCGTTAAGATATGCGTCAGAATTTCCCGTGTATTTCGGGTACTGCCTATAGACGGTGATTTTAATCTCGCCGTGCTCGATCTTGTCCTCATTGCCCAGATATATGACCGGGATGCCCTTGCTCTTAGCTTTATCAATGATCTTCCGGAGTGCATTGATGTCGCTCCTGATCGCGCTGCTATGGCCCGTGATAGAATCCGGATCCTGGCAGTACAGACCTCTTGGAGAGAACCACGGATCAGACAAGATCTTTTCGATTCCATCCCGGTGATCGTAGTGGCAATGCGAAATGTGCATATACGGGTCCCTTATGTTTCTTGACTTCAGGTGTGTAATCAGTCTTGTGGCATACCTGTCGCAGCCACCATCCATAACATCGAAGTATTTCCCGTCAGTAGCAATCTGCGTGTCTCCGTTGCGAGTTTCCCCGCCCGAAAAATCGGAAGAATACATGCCTAGCGCTTTAATACTGATCATTATCTATCCTCCATATAAAAAAATGAGGCCCCGAAGGGCCTCATGTATTACTGCTCCATATCTACTTCCGGAATCCCTGCAAGGGATGTCAGGAGGGAAACGACTCCGGCCAGAGCGGCTCCGGAAGCAACGCCCACCCAATTAACCTCGGTGATTCCGATTGCATTGGTGCCGATCAGCGCAACTGCAGTCTGTGCCACAGTCTTAAGAGCTCTCACGCCTGCTGCCTTTGCCCATCTGATCCAGTACTGCTTATCCATTCTTAGTCCTCCCTTCTTTCAGTTCGTCGAGTTCCTTAAACACCTGTTTCATGTTTGTCTCGAGCCCCGTCACTCTTCTGTCTATGTTGATCAGATCTTTGTTCATCGATTTAATGTCTGATCGCGTTTCATTTGTTGTGGCGCACACTGTGTCCAGCTTCATGTTTGCCTTCAGAAGGCCCTCTTTAATCCCGTCGAACTTTGATTCTTCTTTCTGGATTGTCTCCTTATCGTCTTTTTTGCCGTTCCTCGAATATGTTAATGCTGCGATGATGACCGACACGACGCTAAGCCCGATCGGGATCCAAGTTATATAGCTCATGACCTTTTTCCTTCTGATATGAAAAGAGCGCCCATAAGGGCGCTCCGTTTTATGCTACATATTGTCTGTATGATGCTTCAATTTTCTTCTTTCTCACCTCGATATACTTTCTCGTTGTCTCGATACTCGTATGACCGAGCAGCTTCTGGATCTCCTGGATCGGCATCCCTTTTTCCGCGAGATCCGTGAAGTCTCGCCGGTGATCTGCACCCTGGTCTTGTCCGGTCTCAGCACTGTGAGCGCCACGTCAGCGTCCTGTCCGATGTCGTAGATCTCGCCGCGATCGCGGATCATAGCTGCCACGAATCTCGTTCCACTGTCGAGCGCGATAGCTTTTATCGTGGAAGGAGTAAGATTGTGATCATAAATATCCAGCGTTATCGCCGGTCTTATATTAACTAAGCTCATATATACTCACCTCCTTACGACACAATCCCTGTCTTAACGTACAGCACCCTTACTGCTATCTGTACCTTTGCCGCTGCACTTTTGTTCTGATTCCAAACGTACATATCAAGGTGATCAGCCGGCGTGATGTAGCACCGCTGAAAGATGCACCAGTTTGGATTTACCCCGCTCGACGATGCGGCATACACAGTGAATCCAACTATTCCGATTGGCCTGTAACCAGTCAGTGCGATACTTGGATTCGACTGCCAATACCAATCAGCGCCAATAGTGACGTTGTCCCATATCTTTACAACCGTTTTGAACATCTGATTGTTCATCGTATCCTGCAATGCCGAAATATCGACCTCATGCTCTTTGATGGCGCCGGTCAGCGTTGTGGCTGTGGTGCCCATTGCAGTGCTTCCGATCTTGTTTACCAGTTCCTTAATGGCTCCGGTTACCGTGGTGGCCGTTGTGCCCATCGCAGTGCTTCCGATCTTAGTGATAATCTCGTTGACCGCACCAGTTATTGTGGGCGACGTGGATCCCATCGCGGTGGAACCGATTTTTGTGATAATCTCTTTTATTGCTCCCGTTAATGTTGGAGCCGATGTTCCCATGTTCTCAGAGCCAATCTTCTGGTTGATCTCTCTGATATTATTCAGAATGGTAAATACCGGGGTGACTGAAGTAATACTCAAGCCCGTGATCAGCACATGATACAGGGCCATGTCATCTATTACATCGCCATTGAAGATGTCTCCATCATTAATGGCTGGTGCTACCGGCGTACTTCCGGAATCCACTTCTGCACCCTTAATCACTGCAATCGAGGCAGATTCCACACTAATGACTTCTCCCCCAACTTCCTGCGTCGTTTTTGTATATCGCAGTGCAATCACATCAATTCTTGTTTTCCCCTGTGTTCCGGTGAGGATATCAGCATCTTCGTATGTGTTCTGCGGGATGGTGATGTGCCGGCCCTGGTTAATAGCATCTCCTGACGCGATCCTGATTACATTTGCTGATTCGATTGTTGCTGCGAACTGCTGCCCTGTCTCCAGCACATATTTTTCCAGCCCGCATACACCGGCGTTATATCTTCCCGCCGACGCCGATGATACGTGATCTGTTCCGGCGTGTCCGGTTACTAAATCTATAGCCATTAGCCCACCTCGTATTTGATTTCAATGTCGTCGTTTGTGATCGTTATGATCTTCTTAACAACTTCCTGTATCGTTGTTATTCCCGTTACACTCTCTCTCGCTCCTACAATGTCGCCGACATCATAGACCCTGTCCGTCTCTTCCAGGCTGATCTTCAGATCATCGGAACCGTAGTATTCCTCGAATTTTTCGATCGCTTTTTCAATCATGGAAGCGTAATGATCTATTGCGGCTCTAAAGTACATTCCCGCTTTCCATGCCGGCGCTGCAGTAAGAGCGCTTGCGCTGTAATATGTGCCGGACTGCCACGTCGGCGCCGACTGCCCTACCCGCTGGTAGTATGTCCCCGAGCTCCACTGTGGAGCTTCTGCTGTCTGTACCTTTGTGTATCGCGGCTCTTCTCCCCACATAGGTGCCATCTGCCGTGATATTTTCGAATAGTACATTCTCGCTTTCCATCTCGGGACCTGACCTTTCGGATCCAGTGTCACTGCATACCACTTCGTTCCGCTGTTTTCCTCAAGCTCCCTTGCAGTTGCTCTGCGGTAATATGTCCCGTATGCCGTGTCCCAGTCAGATGGCTGTTTGGTCTGCAGTATGTAGGCGTCGTAACTGATCCCCTCCACGCGGCTCTGGTCTTCATTGAAATACTCCTGATAGTTATGAATCCAGTCATCCGGCTGCGATGTCTGCCGTACATAATTGGTCGTGCTCGCGGGAGTAACCGGCGAGTACACACCGGAAGAGAGCACATAATACTGCCCGTATCCTGTATTCCAGTTTCCCGGCTTCGAACTCAGGAGCGTGTATGCAGGCGTCCCAGCCACTGGGCTGTAAGAGTTAGACGCCGAGTTGTATGTATAATAATCGTCATAATTTTCTGTCCAGTCGTATGGCTTTTTCTTCTGCAGCGTGTATCCGATCTGCGGTTTATCTACGGCCGTATACTCGCCATTTGAACCGAACTTATAGTAGTTATCGCAATGGAGTGCCCAATCAGCCGGCTTTGACGCGAGCGGCACATAATTCGTCGTGATTTCTGCAGATGAGTTGTCGTAAACCTCTTCAACCTCATCCTGTCCGAAAAGCACCTGCATGGATGTATCGAGAATGTAGTCGCTGTCTTCTACCGGAGAGACGCCGTTTACTGTGTATGGCTGGATCCCGCCGTGCTCGTCAGTAAAAAGATGCACCACATATCTGTTTTTGAGATCTCCGCGCCCCAGGCAAATGATGTGATTGACCGGGCGTCCTTTTACTTCAACTGAAAAATGGACCTTGTCCGCATCGAATTCATCGTCCTGCGAATAGTCCCTTACCGGCAGCGCCGCTGCCACTATCATTCTGTTTACCCACCGAAGCTCAAGTTTCAGTCCGTATGTCTTCAGCATTTTCAGTATCCCCGGATATGCATAGCAGTATCGCGGGAACTGGTAGTTCCTGATCAGTACGCCAGTATCGTCTGTAGAGGCGATAAAAAGGTCTGAGAGGCCTACCAAATCAATAATCTGCTGTATCACAGCATTGGCTTCTCCGGATACTACTCTGTAATCTTCTCCGGGAGGAGGGCAGATTACGTGATGGGCGAGGACTCCATGCCAGGTCCTCCCTTTATATGTAAGCTCGCCTTTCTCCGTATCTGCCTTGATATCGTCAACGATCCCGCCGTACTCTGTATCCTCGGCGTAGATGTAATAACCTTTTCTGCAGCAATGATCATGCAGATCTACATCCGCTGAAAAGTCGTTTTCATCTTTGCCAAAAGCCATATCAAGCTTGTACGAGTGCAGGACGTTTATATCCTTCCTTGTCTCGTCTGCGTAGACTAGATCCACTCAGGCTCCCCCCTTTCATCGAAGATCGTTATGTCGATCTGGTGTGCCCTGTTCCGCCTTATCGTTGTCGCTCCTTCAGGGATTTTTTCGAATACATAATCATCCCTTCCACGCAAATGGAATATGTTCTCAGCATTCCCATATCCATCGTATTTCACTACGGTTCTGGCCAGTGAGTTGATCACGGCTGTTTCGTTTGCATCGAGCGTTACAAATACTTCATACGTATGATCTCCAATCACGACCGCAGGATTCGCAACAGGTCCATAAAACCTGATTTCAAAATTTGCCGCATCTATGCAGTCATTTTCAATGACCTCCGCGATATCTTCTTCTCCATAGTCATGAGAATAATCGTGCGGATAATCCAGCCCTGTGTCGGCTCCTGTACCGCTTGCGCCCTTATACTGGAAAATGTTTTTCCTGACCCAGTAATCGTAGACGCTGAGGAAGCTTACTTTCTGATCGATCGATTCAAACAGCTCTTCAAAATCGCTGTATGTCGTAACAACCGCGAAAACTTTCTTGTAAAAATCGCCCCACCACAGTTTCCCCGGCTTCATTCTTCGAATGTCCCGGTCAAATGTCCTGTGGATCCTGAACATGATCTCATCGAACTGTTCTTTATCCTCAGCCATGATTCCAAGCGTGAGCGGGGCTTCCTTCGCATCCTTGTAAAAGCGCTTTACCCGCCCCGCTCCATTAACTCCTGAAATGGTGCTATATTTCCATTCATTCTTGATCAGAGTCTCCGGTTCCTGGGCGTATATTCCATCACCCATCAGGTTGATGACCGTTCCATCAGATCCTTCGTAGAATAATGTCATCCGACCACCTCCCTGACGACTCTGCCTAGCTGGCGTTTGTCAACTTCAATACTGATTCCGAGCTTCGCGCATGCTCCCGCAACCTTTTCCCCCATACGGTCATAATCGATCTGCGGAGCGTATCTCTGTACGGCGCTTCCGACGTATGTCTGCAATACGCTGATAGGAGATACTGCTTCCGGTCCGGCTTCACCGACTCCCTTGACTCCGTTCATGGTGGGGATCAGCGTAGGAGCATTGAAGATAATTCCTTTCGCGTACCAGTCGATGTCAAAACTCGGTACTTTTGGCGGATTCAAGCTGAACTCACCGCTGATTGAGAAATGCGGGAGTTTTATATTGCTCATAATCCTGCCAATGCTTATAGGGAAGAATCCCTTGATCCTGTTGATTATGCCCTGTACCGTACTGCTAGCCGATTGTATCGGGTTGGTGATGGCTGTTTTGATACCGTTCCATACTGACGATGCAGTAGATCTGATACTGTTCCAAATTGACGACGCAGTGGACCTTATGCTGTTCCATACGGAAGAAGCTGTGGTCCTGATGCCGTTCCATACACTGGACAGTGTGGCGCTTATGCTATGCGCTATGCTGCTTATCGTGTTAAATACGGTCGTTACCGTGTTGCGGACAGATGTGAACACGTTCGTTGCCACATTCCTGACCGCCGCAAAGGCCGCGTTTACGATCGCGCGGAATTCTTCGCAGTTGTTATATGCGTATATGAGAGCGGCTACCAGAGCTGCGATCGCAGTCACAACCAGGAATATCGGATTCGCCAATAGCACCGTATTCAGCATTCCGAACGCTGTGGTCACTCCCTGAATGACCGCCGAGATCGCGAGCGCCGCTGCCAGGATTCCAAGAGCCACGGCCACGCCCATGACCACAGCCTGAAGCATCGGGCTATCCTGCACAACCTGGGCGACCTGAGTGATCACCTGTGCTACCTGAGTAACGACCGCAGCGATCGCCGGCGCGAATGTGCTCCCCAGCGCGAGCGAAACGTTGTTCGCCGCCTGAGACATTGCGTCCTGCATGGTCGTCGCGTTTTCTGTAGTGGACTGCAGCGCTCCGTCATTCTCCTGCAGGGCCTGCGTCCATCCCTCGATCGAGAAGGATCCGTTCTGAATATTGGTCGCCAGTTCCTGCGCCGCCTTCTTTCCGAAGATCTCTTCTACTGTTTTTCCTGTATCTCCTACCTGCGCCTGCAGCGCTTCCGATACGGATCCGCACTCGGCGATCGCGTCAACTGCGTCCTGGAAGGCTCCCGGAACATCATCTGTAACCTCTGACAAGTTACCGACGCCCTTTGTCAGGCCTGACATGACAGTGCCTACATTGGCCCCACCGTCTGACAGAGAGATCAGCATCGCGAGTGCATCTTCAGTGCTGTACCCTAATTCTTGGAATTGTGTACTGTTGTTGACCAGGTACCCGGAAAGCTGGTCTACCGACATCTGGCAGGACTGGTTCGCAGTGGTCAGGTCGTCCAGGAGCCCGTCGACATCTTCCATGTCGAGCCCCCATCTGTGCATAATGTCTGCGATCGAGTCCACCGCTCCTACGCCATCCGTACCTGTGTGCTGCGCAAAGTTGCTGACCTTTCGTGTAAGGTCCTCTGCCTCGTCTCCAGTAACGCCGAAGCGAGTGTTGAGCTCTGCAAGAATTGCGGAAATGCTGTTAAGATCTGCGTCCGCATCAGCTATGCTTCCAAAAGCGGCTTTTGCGGATCTATTCAGTCCGTCGAGCGCTTCTCCGGAGGCTCCTGTTCCTTCTACGATCGTCGCTGACGCCTCTGAGAAATCTCCTGCCATCTCCACGGCAGCTTCTCCGATTTCCTTGATTTTATCCGCTATGCCCGCGCTGATCAGGACCTGGGCCATGTCATCCATGGCCCCGCCGGCACCGTCAGCAGCCTCTTTCTGCTGCTCCATGCCTCCATTTGTGTCATTCAGCTGGCTGAGAAGGTTCTGCTCCTCTGTTCTGGCATTCGTCAGTGATCTTTCAAGTCGCTGTACTTCTTCAGAGTCCTCTCCGTAGATCTGCTTTGCAACTTCGAGTTTGGCTGTTAATGCCTCCTGCTTGTCATGGTTGGCCTGGAGGGAATCTTCCAGAAGATTCATCCTCTGTTGCTGATATTCCGCTCCATCTCCGGTGTTCTTGAACTGCGCCTCGGCCAGTCTCATCTCCGCGCGGAGTGAGGACATCTCTGAGTTCGCGGAGTTCAGCTGCTGAGTGAATTCCTGTGTCTCGGCTGTGAATTTAATCTTAGCCTCGTTCTTATTTGCCACTGCGCTTTGCCTCCTCTCTCAGTGCGTAGCTCTGCCAGCCATCAAAAGCTGTTTTGTTTCGTGCAACTCTGTCTAAAAAGAGAAGATCCGAGGACCAGAAACACGTTTCCGGGATCCTCAGGATCAGCACATAGTACGTATAGAAATCCTCAATTTCCTCTAGCGGGAACTTCGGAGGTTTTATCTGCCCCGTCTTTTTTGGTGTCGCCCGTTCGAAGGCATCGGGGAAGCCTGTTTTTTTTCCTGTGCCACGCCAAACAGCTGGCTGAAGACTCTCCCCAGCTCCTCTCTGTCATCTGTAAGCACATTCAAGAATCCCTGCAGATCCATGCACTCCGTGCTGTCCTGTTTGCAGTGCGCGGCACGATATGCGATGTAAAGGATCTCGCCCATTTCAAGTTCGTTGAAATCAGCATCCTTTTTCTGCAGGCGTTTATAAAAATAAAAATATCTGTCGACAACCGGTTTATCGCGCTTCGACAGTTCGGAGAGAGCCCCCAGATTCAATGTGAGATCCGTGCTCTCTCCTCCTTCGAGGCTGATTTTGTAGAATACAGCCATTGTCCCTCCTTAGTCTCAGAGCCGTGCGAGCTCGCTGCTGAACTCTGTCATCCAGTTTTCGGCTGTAAGAACCGTTCCTGTCAGTTCGTCTTCGAGAGCTTCATACTCGCCCTGGTTGTACTCATCGGGCATATATGAAAGCTTCATGTTGAGCTCCGCGACCTCCTCGGCTCCGTTTGTGATCTCCAGGTCGCTTACTTCCTCGATCTTGCATCTCGGCCATGCTTTGAACATCACATTGTCGTCCTCGTCCTTGACGTGTGCTGTCACACTAACCTCAGGCATGGCTACCGTGTTGTTGTAAGCATATACTCCGGGCTGCATTCCCTCATTGGTCATGGCGTGGATCTTCCTGTACAGATCTCTCTTGACATGAAGTGAAACCTCAAGCGTGCCGTTTCCGGTCACTCTGGTTTTGCTCTTCTTTACGACGCCACGGCACTTCTTGGTAACCCTCTTTGTTTCGCGGCTCACCTTGATCGTTCCGACACAGTCATCGCGAGTATATCCCGATTCGCCGTCTACTTTGAACGCGAACTGATCGCACTCATAGGGCGAGAATACCTCTGCGCTGCTAAATCCGCTCATCCTTTCATCCTCCTTCAAAATTATCTATTAATCTGCCAACACACATATCCACGATGCTGGCCGAGGCCGCTTCTGCGCCTCTCCTCATAAATTGCTGGTTCCCCGCATGGCGTCTCGTGTTTGATCCGTCGTCGGGAAAATACAAATAATGATATTTGCCTCTTGCCACGATCGTGACTGAGAGCGTCCCGTTTTCCTGCTTGAAGTGTGCAGGCATGGCAGCGCTCGCCGACGCCCCTTTCCCTTTCCAGTTTCTCCCGGATGAAGGGAGGATCATTGCTATGTTTTCCTTGATCTCCTGTGCGCCCTCATTCCTAAGAACTGCATCTATGACCGGACCGGCCAGCTGCGTCGACCTGTTGATCGCGTCCTTAAGCTTGTCCATCTCCGAAACGTCGAGTCTGAACCATTCCGCCATTTCAGCACCTCTTTTCCGGGTGATAGAACGTAATGGTAGCGATCTCTACGACAAGATCCGTATTACCCTTATAGACATAATTGAACTCGATATCATCATTCGTCTGCCTGAGCTTTGTCCCTGGGTCTGCGGGTGCTTCAAGTTCCTTGATAACTCGATCAATATATCCTTCCGGGATGTAGTCTTCATGCACTACATGCACCTGGTAAAACGTCTGCAGGTCCTGCCTGCTGTTGTTGTTCTTGGTCCTCCGGATCCTGTTGAACACGAAATAGTTCCATCTGTCGAGCTCGCTTTTTCTTACTCCTCCATACCCTACTGTTTCCATGGGTACCTCGGCGTCCTGGAGCATCCCTTCAAGAGTGTCTGTGATTCTGTCAAGTACGCTCACTCAATTTTCCTCTCTTCCTCAAGATACAGATACATGTCGCCCGCCTTCCGGTCAGGATCAATGTAGATGATGCTGTACAGCGTGTTATCGATAAGCACTTTATGTGTACTGTTCACTTCCTCTCTGAGCCTCGTCCTCACCTTGAGCGTAAGATATCTGTCCTGAGCTTCGGCCAGTTCCATGTCACGTTCCCTGCGCGACTTTTCATCGAAGTTCAGCTTCAGGATTTTTTCCAAATCCTCGTCCCTGTTCTGGTTCTTGACCGCCGCAAAACTGCTCTTTTTCCCGGATGGCTCACATACATAAAGCACTCCGCTGTTATATGTTTTATCCGCCGGTCTGAATCCTTTCAGCATACTGCTTCACCTCGTATTTATGCCTTACCTGCAGGATTTCCCTGCCATAGGCCTGGTCGAATTCGTTTGGGCAGTCATTGTGCAAATACAAAAGATAAGCCAGGAACAATCTATGTTCCTGGCCATTCTGTGTATAGTCGATCTCCGCCCCCAGTTTATGGTTCATCGTGGCCTCGGCATCAAGGATCTCGTCCATCACCTTTTCATCGGTGTCATCATCATTCCATGTGATGTTTAAATGCCGTTTACACTCAGCGAGGAAGTCCTCGGTTAGTGTTTTTTTGGTCCACATTATTCACCTCATCCATTTCCTTCTGCTTCTGCCGCTGCCTGTTCAACCGTCACGCTGAGCGCCTCAGCCGCCTTGACATAGATGAACAGCTCCTCAAGGTTGGAAATGTCGAGCAGGATGAAGCAGGTATCATCAAATGCCTTGCCCATGCCGTGCATCTTGATCTTGAACACACGCTGGTCATCCAGGAAGCGGAAGTCATCAGAGAATGTGATCACTCCATCCTTGGATGTTCCGATACCCATGAAATATTCCTTGGGGAGACCGAGAAGGGCTTTGCCTTCCGGAACAGCGTTGGATCTTACCACGTCCGTAGGGAAGGGGAAGATATTGTTCTGATAGGTTCCTGCCGTTGTCAGGACTGTGGTCGCCGGCATTACCTTCTGCAGGTAATCTTTCTGGTTGCACACAAGCATGACTTCATCGAAGCTTCTCATTGCGCCGCCGTGCTTGGTATAGCCGTTCTGGACTACGCCGCCGGAAACCGCTGTGGATTCCGCCACGACTGCTCCATCAGAATCCTGAGTGTAATAAATCTCAGTTTCCGCAAGCATCGCGCAGAGTGCGCCGTATTCCTTCGGTGCGAAAGAAGTTACCGCAACAGGAGTCTTCTGGGGATACCCTGTGGAGCTGTTGATGGTCACGCCCTGGTGGATGTCTCTGTCCATACCGATCGGGGAGTTGTGGCCGCTGCCGCTCACGATCGCAGTCTCAACCGCCACATATACGGACTCCTTCAGGAATGTCCTGATATAGCCATCAAGGAACTGAGGGCCAAGGTCGAGCATGTCGAGCTCGATAACTGCATATGCGGAAAGCTTGCACTGCGTCAGTTCTACGACGCGGAATGCGGAACTTATCTGCTTTGTGATCGCGCTGTTGACGGGACCCCAAACTGCAGTCTGTACGGTGTGGTCGTTCAGGATCCATCTTGTCAGATATGCTACTGACTGGAAGTTGATCTTGGAGAGCAGGGGATGCTCCTGCGTCAGGTCCTTATACACGTCCTCGATGATGGTCGTAGGCATGACCTTGTCGGACAGAAGGCCGTTCATTGTCTGCACTGTCTTCTCTCTGCCGGCGTTGATCAGGTCCTGATAGTATTTGTTTTCCTCGGATGTCAGGACGCGGAATCCGCGCTGCATCAGAATGGCCTGGTCGCCGTGTGCAGACTCATATTCTGCGCGGACTGTAGCCGCGATCGCGTTTCCGAACTGCTCAAAAGCAGTCTCTACTGCCTGAGTATCAGGCGTTTCTGCTGTAAAAACTTTCTGCAGCTCTACCGCTGCGTTTCTTACCATACTGTTCTCAGCAAGCATTTTGTAATCCTCCTTTGCTTGTTATGTTATTCTTTCGCACCAAAGAGTGCGAAGACGCTGCCCATACGGTTCTGTTTAGGCTCGTCTTTGGGTGCTGTTTCCTCCGGCTTATTGCCCGGAGCAGGATCCAGATTCTGCTCCGGAAGTCCTTTGTCTTCCGCAGCCTGGATCAACGCATCGATCTTTTCTTCCATGGCGCCAAGACGCGCATTCACGGAAGGGAAGCCACTGTCGAGGACTCTGTCTCTGATCAGCTGGAAGGCTCCCTGTTCCGGTGCTCCGGAGTCGTCGATTGTGGCGATATCCGTTGCGAATCCGTATTTGACACATTCCTGTGCCGTGAGCCATGTCTGATTGTCCATGAGTTCTTTGATCTTGTCTTCTGTCAGGTTCGAGACCTTCTTGTAGGCCTCGATCGAGGACTGGTTGATCTTGTCATTGTCCTCTGCCGCTTTGCGGAGCTCCGCCGAATTGGCGCGGCCGACGTAAGACATGCAGTTGTGGATCATCAGCAGTCCGAGTTCTCCGATCGTCCTTGTTGCGCCGGCGCAAAAGATAACCGATGCTGCAGAACAGGCGAATCCGTCACAATATGTGTGGACCGTCGCCTTATGTCTTCGCAGCGCAGCATATATCGCACACGCCTCGGCCACTTCTCCGCCGTATGAATTGATGAACACATCAATGTCATCCACGTCCATGGCATCAATGGCCTGCTTGATGTCGAGTGCTGATCTCTCGCCAGTGTCCTCTCCTTTGTACCAGGAGCGTATCCTCGGCGCCGCCGAAGTGATCGTGCCGTAAATATTCACGGTTGCCCGCCTCGCCTTCTGATCAACTGTCAGCTGGTAATACGTTTTCTCCATCTGTCTGTTCTCCTTCCTCCAGGCTCTTGAGCAGTCTGGTGATTTCCTCTAGGTTCTTGGTCATGAAGTGTTTCTTCGACCAATCAGTGTTCAGTGCTTCCTTTCCGAACTCCTCACGGAGTTCATCGATGTTGATGGCGCCTGTCGACAGGATCGCCATCGCGTACTGCGCACAGTCGAGGATGTCTCTGTGCTTTATCTTTGACATATCTACTTTGTAGTAGCTGCCTTTCATGTAATTTGCTATGCCGGCCCGCTTGTTCAGCGCCTCTTCGATCACATCTGCGTATGGAGCCACAGCAAATGTGAGGAAAGATGTGAGCACATCCTTGACCGATGTGATCTGGCCTGTGAGCATCGACTCCGGAATGTGCATAGCGGCCATTACCGAGGTCCTGACCTCTTTCTTGAGCTGCAGATAATCGTTTGATGATGTCAGCTGTTTCGGGTCATCCCTGGTAAGTGTGTATCCGTCAAACTCCGGATACACCGCTGTCTCGGCCTGCAGATAGGTCTTCAGCTGTTCCTGCACGAATCCTTTGAATTCGTTGTTAAAATCCGCGTCTCCGGCCTTGTAGCCATCAATGTGCAGCTTGTACCGCGTCGCCGCCGAACTTTTGAACTGGCTGGCCGCTGCCGCCAGCGCTTCTCCGAGGCCGTCATACGCATCAGCCAGAAGCTTTCGCACATTGGAGTTATCAATGCGCATCAGGTACGATGTGCCCTGCGTGAACGTCCGTGGAATCTGTTTCCCGTTTACGACAACACAGCCGTAAATGTCCCCCGTGAATGGATCCTCTTTGACGCGGGTAAAACTGTCTGCGCAGTAGAGCCGGCCGCCGAATTCGATCACAAGCGCCTCGCCTTCCCTGCTCCTGACCATCTTGTTGATGACTTTGTGCCAAAACAGCGCCGATGTCTCGTTCCTGTTCGGGCTCACATTGAGCATGAAGTAGTCGTTGTCCTTTACGGCCACGCCATTGTTATAGACCTTGATCTCACTTCTCGCGATCGCATTCGCAATCAGCGAGGCTGCCGTGTAGAGTTCAAGTTCCAGGTAATAGACCTCTGTAGGAATATCGATGATGATTGATGATGGTCCGACTTTTTCCGTCACAGGGAACAATCTGTCCAGAAAGTCTGCCCACCATTTGAGTTTAGCCATTCATTCGCTCACCTCCTCATAATGTGATTACCGGCGCCCTTACAAGCGTCGGCTTTTCCTTGATCTCAGATTCGCAGACCATAGATGCGACCAGCGCCATCCACGGATCTGTCTTCCTGGACTTGGCCTCGATCTTGGCATAAACAAAGGAGCCCTTATCGGCTCCTACGTTCCTTCCGTATCTGATCAGTTTCGTGTTATTCGTAGCCCACCGGAGCACGGGGTTGTCTCCCCAGTGGAAATAACCATGGATAAAGCAGTGGTCGATGACCGGAACGACCTTTAGAATGTCGGTCTGTTTGACCAGGATCAGGTTCTTCCTTTGTGGAGAAAACCCGATTTTCGATAGGGCGTCAGCCATCAGCGTGTATCTGTAACTGTCTATCGCTACCTGTTCGACCTTATACCGCTGCGCGACCGTTTTCACATAAGCGGCGACAGTCTCCGGATGGATCTCGACATCATCGACATACTCAAGCATTGTGGGCGTCTTGGCCCATTCTCTCCACGGAGCCTTTATTCTGGGGATGTCTTTCGATTCTCCGCAGATCCATGCCTTATTGATGTCGTATCTCTTGTCTCCATCCTTAAAATGGACATTGACCGCCACCCAGTCTGTGGTCTTGGCATAGTCAATTCCAACCGTGCAGCTCCTTCCCGTGAGGTCCGGTATCGGTTTATTCGTTGCCGCGATGCAGTCCCAGCTCGTCACTGCGCCCTCTTTGGTCTGTTCCGTGAGGTTCATGCGCTTTGAGATAAACGCACTCAGGCGCTCCGGGCTTTTAACCCATTCCCTGTATTCCTTCCGCGTCTCCTGCTGCAGATGGGGTAAATAGGGGAGGGAGGGGTTCGCCATCGTCCAATTTGCCTCATCATGCACGTCTTCTTTCTTGTTGAGCTTGCAGATGAAGTACAGCATGCCGTTATCGTCCGATCCGGCCCGCAGAGAGTCCTCTCCATCCTCCAGGATGTCATCAAGTGGTCCCTCTCTGACGTCTCCATTGGTCGTGTAGTACGACCTGCGCGGGTGCATTTTCTTTCCAAGACCAGTGGTGAAAACATTGATGTTGTCATAATTCTGGTATTGGTGAATCTCGTTGAATATAACAATGCCTGAGCGGAGTCCATCCTTGCCTTTGGGCGAGTTCGTTCTGCCTCTTATAATCGACCTTGTTCTGAGCGCTACGATCCGCTCTTTGGTCCAGTGATAGAAGCGCTTGATCTGTTTCGTGATCTTTGGCTCTTCAAAGGCCATTTTCAGGTCCTGTACCGGCCGGAGTGCCTGTTCTTCGTTGTTTGCACAGATATCCACGTCATATTCGCGGATACCGTTATACTGAGACGACAGGCAGAGTGATTCGGCGGCGATCATGCCATCCTTGCCGGCTCCACGGCCGGTCATACAGAAGAGGTCCGGCCAGCGCGGCTGTCTTGTATCTGTCCAATAGGTGCAATCGTGCAGCGCAATCACGAATTTTTCCCACGGGAACAGTTTGAAGGGAAGATATTTTTCGATGATCCGGATGTAATTGCCCAGCTGCTCCGTGTCCGTGTAAATATTCTCGGTCTCAAAGCACTTCTTTATGTGGGCAACTAACAGGTGTTGCTCCTCACAGCACCTGATCTTGTCCTGCTCAACGATGTCGATCCATTCCTGGACCTCCTTACATATCTTCGTCGGTGCCAAAGTCTCCCTCCGGCTTGATGCCCAGCGAGTCGAGGAGCTTGATCATCTGCTGGTTGGTCTTCTGCATCATGTCCACGGAGTCGTTCCTCTTTTCGACCTTCTGGCCAGTGGACCCGACGCCCCTGATCACGACGCCGCGCTCGTCAATGTCGCGCGCACATAATTCCTTGATCACATACAGTTTCATGTAATCTTCGACAAGGTCGATATAATGTGGGCGGTCATTCCCGGAGCGCTCAAGCTGTTCCATCAGTGAGGCCTTGATCTGGCGATATGCCTTTGTTCTCTTCATTTTTTCCGACGCGTTCACGGGCTTCCCTCCCTTCTAAAAAAAAATAAAAATTACCTGTGCGCGACTCCGCAGATGTTTTGTCATCCCTGCTCCCCCGTTGCTAGCCCTCCTCCACGGAATGGGGTATAGGGGTGTGGGGGTACCCTACCACCGTTCTACATTTGTGTAACAATTCTTTTTCGAATTGTTTTTTCTCTTCTCAGGGTGGAGCTTGTTGTGGCACGCCTTGCATACCGGTATGAGATTGTCCTTAACTTCATTCGTGTTCGGATCTCTATAGGTCCGGCTCATCGCCAGCTCCGGATGGGACCTCACATGATTGACATGGTGGACTGTCGAGAGTAAATGTTTTCTTCCCTGTTCATCAATGTCGTACCTTGTGATCTTGCCCTGCTGCCTGCAGATCTTACACTCGTAGTGGCCCGCTGCCAGCACCGAGGTCTTCAAGCTTATCCACTCTTTGGTCTTGTAGAATCTCCACAGCTCCCCGTCTGTTATCCACTTCTGAATCTGCTGTGTGGTGATCATCGTTCCTCCAACAAAAAGAGCCCGGTCTTCCGGGCTCTTCACACTGCGTTGCATATACTATAACAAACTCCGATGCGCACGGATGCGCAAACATTATTCGAACCATTCCGGCAGAGGGAAGAGCAGCGCCGCCTTCTGCTCAAGGTACTGTGCTGTCCTTACTGACACATGAAGCTTCTTGGCGGCCTGCCACCATTGCAGACCATCTATGTATCTGTACCTGACTACAAGGCGCATCTCTGCAGTCTCTTTTGAATCCTTTCCCTCAATCGCATCGAGGCGCATGTGTATATCTACTTCGATCCCCATGCAATCCGCCTGCTTCTCTGTGAAGAACTCTATGAGCTCGTCCCGGCCGCTGAAGTAATCCGAGAGATCATGCTCACTGTCATGTGATGTTGGCATCCCTGTTTCCTGCTGGGACCTGGCTGTCTTATACTTTGCCTCGAACTTTGCGAGTCGCGTTTCCGCGTCCTCTTTCTCCATGACTGCTCCTCTGTATCTCCAGAGATATTCCCTTGTCTTCAGGATCTTCTTTAACTCTTCGGGTGTCAGTTTCTTTTTAACTGTCATAGGTCACTCCGTCTCTGTTATGTCGACTGTATCCTCGTCCCACTCGTCCATGTTCTTTCTGAACTCCTGCAGAGTCCATCCCAGTTCGATACATAGATCCGCACAATGCTTTAGGTCGTCAAGCGGTACCATCTTTCTGACCACTGGTCCCTCAGATGTATTCGCAATCTCCGGTCTTATACGCCTGCTCTTTGCCGCTTTAATTGACTCGTCAAGGTCTTTGCTGCAGTCCGGACACAGCATCCCGATTCCATATCTATTTCCCCATCCTTCCGGAAGTGGTTCATACTTATCGATTTTCGTGAACCCTCCGTCTCGGTAAGTTGTTCCTTTATGCGGTCTGAAGTATCTTCTGCCACACCAATCACATGTTTCCATCATTCCCTCAGTTCGCATGCTATCTCCTCCTGTGCTGGTATATCCAATTAATGTTCGCAACTCTTTCTCTGGCCTGTCCTCGTCAAGAAAATCAACATACTCGTCATCCGACTTGTAGTAGTCACAAGTCCAGTCCTCTTCCGGCTCCTCCCGATAGCACCACTTGCGGATTTTGCAGTTGTTGCACTGATCGTTCATCCTGCTGTTTCCTTTCTACGAGAGTTTCCAGCTGCAGTAGCACTTTAACCAGTTCATCGTTGGTCGCGCATATCTCATACAACTTCTCTGCCTTCTTCCCTGGATAATCATCGGCATATATCTTTATATGCAGCTTTTCGCCCTTTAAATCTACATTCCTCAGTCTATTGGCCATATCCTGTATGTCGTTATTGTTCTTGGTCGCCAAGACTGCAATTTCCGTTTTTATCTCGTCAGCGAATCTTTCAAAAGTGTTCTTAATGGCTATTCCGCCGACCAAGGCACTCGAGAAGAATGCAAGGCCAATTATCACACTATTCATTCCGTCACCCCCTAGAACGGTTCGGGCAAGGGCATCCATGCGATGACTTCTTTGATCGTATATAACGGTTTCCACGCATCAAATGTCACCCATTGCTTTTTATAAGTGCCATCCGCATTTCGCATTTCGTCATACTTTGCTAATGCGTAATGCACGCTTCTTGCGTACACAAGTACCTGCCTATTGTCTTTAGGCAATCTCTCACTGCACGGAATCCAACGAGGCAATGCGTCAAGAACAGTCTCAATCGCATCTTCCTCAAACTTCTGCATTGGGTAAATACTAGACAGTGACTCGACAATCATTTTCTCTTGCTCGATGCTCATTCCGTCACCCCCTCAGAATTCTTTTTGTATGCTTCCGGAAGTGGCATCCATGCTCTTACATCTCTGGGGAATACCCACTCTTTACCGCCGCTTCGGTAGCTCATCCAGTTAAGTGAGAAGCAATCGTCCAGTACCGGCTCTCCTATTCCGGGGAGCCTTTCTGTCACTGGGATCCATTTCGGCCATGCAGGCGGCTCCTCTTCTATCAGCTTTCTGGCTCTTCCCGGAGGGCCTTCGTGCTCCTCGTCATACTTCGCAAGCAGTGAGGATCTGCTGATCAAATCTGTGCTACCGACATATTTGTCGTTACCTATCTCCTTCTCATTCGTCATGCTCAACCAGCCCTCCTTTTTTGTACCATTCGACCCGCAGTGCGTATTCATCCCTCACAGCGATCCAGCAAAGCACCGCCACTCCGGCCACAGCGCCGCACGCAGCGCCTGCAACGAATGCCGTAGTCTTACTCATCCTGCGCCTCCTTCATATATTTTCTTGCAGTAGGCTCACTGCATCCCGCCACTTCCATGATCTCAGTCAGGCTTGCCCCTGATCTGGCCATCTCCTTCATCAGCTCCGCTTTGGGATGAACTCCGGCTTTTGGCCTCTTTGGTTTTGCCGCCAGCCCATGGCTCTCGTCGACATCTGCTTGCGCCGGCTCTTCCTGTCCCGGATCCTGTTCCTCTTCCTTTATCTGCTTAATCGTTGACGCCACTAGCTGCTCGTCAACCTTCAGCGTCAGAGGGACCATGTGTACAAAGTCCCTGATCTGCATCAGACAGTCATCGCACAGATCCCATTCATCAAATTCACGGTTTCCTTCAAGTTCTCCTGTGGTTATGTCCCTCTTGTCCAGGTTGATGTATCCTGTTTTGCTTGCGCCCTTGATCTCCTGCCTGCATCTGTCGCATACTATCAGTCTCACTCTTCACCTCCGTACAGCTCTCTTTGTGCCTTCTCCCACAGTCTCAAAAGCTTGTCCCACATTGCGCTCTCCATCCCCGGATATTCCTGCGCCTGTTCGCGGATCCATTCTGTCGGGATTGCTTCGACGGTTGGCTGTTCGTCGATGTCTTTGCAAAAGTCTTCAGTAATCTGTCTTGCGAATGCTCTTAATGTCCCGCTCCGGAAATCGCGCTCTGTATTTTTGTATCCTCTTCTGCAATACTTTTTAAAGGCTTCCGCCTCGATAAGTCTCTCTTTCATCCGGCTTTTCCTTTCGGTATGTAGTTATAGACGGTCTTGAGCGGGAGCTTGGTAATCTCCGCGATCTCCTCCGCGGTTCGTTCTCCCCGTTTCCATGCGCTCAGGACTGCTGCCTCGATTCTTCCCACGTTGCGGACTCCTTCATCGTCCGGATTCTTCCTGATGTACCTTCCCATATTTCTGCCTCTCCAGCTCTTCCACCATTATTTCCCACTCTTCATTTGTCCGGTTAATCGAGAAGACCGCACAGGTCATGTACCCGAAGATCCACCCGAAGAAGAGTGCCACCCCTGCCACAATGATTAATCTCATTGTTCTTCCTCGCTTTCCAGCCATTCTTTCCAGGCTCTTCTGTCTCCCTCTTCTCCTACATAAGGGCATTCCCCGCAGTTTTCTCCTTCACACAGGCAGTCACAGAATTCTGTAGGCACTTCCGCTCCTTGTTCTACGAGGAATTCGGCCAGCTGCTCCGCGTCCATGGCTCTGATCCGCTCAATGTTTCTCACGTCCGGCGCCTCCTAAAATCTCTACGCATACGAGCCTTGCGATACTTCCATCGCCGAGCACAGCTCTTTTTAACCGGCAGTTCTGCTCTTCTCCAATCTCTGCCGCATCCTGCAGATCTACGGCTTCCACGATATCTGACAGAGTTTCGAAAATATCTCCCTTCCCTACTTCGTATGTGATTTTCCAGAACATCCTCTTCCTGTCCCTCCATTAAAATTTTGAATACTGAATCCCAATCTACGCTGTTTAATACTTCGGCTAACTTTTCTGCTACTTTTGTAAACGCCTCTGAGATATTCTCCATTGCTTCCGCTGTTCTCCGCAGCATCGCCTGATATTCCTCGCTATTGGCTGCCATCTGCAACTGTTCCCGGTATTCTTCGTAATCGAACTCTTCCATGGTCTCCTTTCCGGGCGGCCGGCGCTGCCGCCCTGTATAGTTGCGCAGAATTTGGTTCGGAAATTTACATGAGCTCTCATTGTGTTAATGCTAATGCGCCGTATTTTTACAGATAGTTCCTGCCTATCAGCGCCATGAACTCCTCCCTCGTATGGGTCTTTTCAAATTGGCGCTGGACATCCTGTTTGATCATGAGGCAGGTTTCATGATTCCTATGGACCGCTTCCGGCCCGCCTGCGTGTATATGATGCTTCCGGCAGAGATATACCTTGAAACCCCAGGCTTCGGAGATGTCCCGCTGCCCTGGCCCGAAATATACATGGTGCTCTTCGGTCTTCTTTATGCTGTAGTCTCCGTGGAGCTTCTCGCAGAGATAACATCCTCCGTCTCTCGGCTGTATGATGCTCGGCGAGTGCTTCTTTCTCGGCTTCTTGCTCCTCCGCTTCGGATACAGGAGATCAGCCATAGGAGATGTTCTCCATCTTGCTCTTCTCCGTGACTGTGATGCACAGGCCTTTGTCCTTCATCTTGAGGTTCAATGTCTTCTCGTCTGACTGCTTGACTGTGAGGGCTTTCATACGGCCGTTCATGATCATCTCGCCTGCCGACGCGAAGAGTTTCTTCATTGCCTCATTCTGGCCAAAGACCACTTCAAGGTCCTGTGCGTACACTTCGAGAGTTGCTTTCTTCCAGGCGTAATGGGCAGCTCCTTCGCATCCGCATTTGGCCGTGGCCAGTTCGTTCAGTTCCTCTTCCGTTGCTTTGGGATCCGCGTCGACCATATAGGCCTGCCCGCAGAATTTACAAAATCCGTGCTCCATCCCTGCTCCTTTCTCCGTCTGCCATTTCCACTATCTTCTCTTCGAGCCGGGCGGCCATGACGGCCTGTTCTATTGCCCCTGCCTCTCTCGCACCCTGGAGCCCCATTTTTGTTAATCTTGCATTGAGGCCTCTGGTGATCAGTAATAAGTTGCTGATGTCTGTATTCTTGCGGTTCCCATCTTTGAAGACGACCATGCTTCCTTTCGGGACCTCCCCATGGTGCTGCTGCCAGATATATCTGTGTTTCAGCATCCATGTCCTCGGCTCTTTGACCTTTATCTCTATATATCCGTCCTTATTGACTCGCTCGCTCCCTACCGGCCTCCATTGCTTCGGGATGTTGCCTTTCTTGAACTGCGTTTCAATGCTTCTGCCTCCTGCGCAAAAGTGTTTGCCTTTATTCCATGTCGGCTGGCCTCTCCTGAACTGTCCAGTCCTTCCTGTTGGGATTTTGTTGTTCTTGCAGAACGCTCTTGCCTGATCGGTCGTTATCGGCCGGAACCTCCTTGTGAATTCCTCTGCAATCTCTTTGTAAGAGTGCCCTTTAATGAATTCACCGAAAAATTCCTTTTCTTCTGCCGTGTATCTAATGAATTTCATTTTTCCCCAATCAACCCCGCCACTGCCGTTTTGGCTCCGTCTCCATATTCAGCGGCAAGTTTTGCCGCCTGTACTGTCAATGTCGCATTTTTGATAATTTGCGATGACACGCCCACGATTGCCCTGCTGCGTTCAATCTCTCTTTTGAAGTTCTGGTCGTCCTTCATGGCTTCATCGTCCTGGAGCCGTTCCAACTGCTCAAACAGCACATTATTGAGGTCTGTCATTTTGTTCTTCATGTCCCGCTCCTTAGATCACATATTTTTCATGCGTAGCTTCCAGCTGCTTATCTTCAATATCGAGATAAATCTGAGTCGTTGCTATGCTTTCATGCCCCAGCAACTTCGACACTTCTATGATCGGCATTCCTGCTCTCAGGGCCATCGTCGCTCCTGTTCTCCGGAAACGGTGAGGGTGACATTTGTCCACCCCTGCCGACACTCCTAATCTTCTGATTGTCTTCTCAAGGCTGCCTGAATCTCGTCTACCCAGTACCACGCAACTCGGGTCTGTCCACCACAAATGCAGGTCTTCCGGCGTCCTGCCATCCTTCTTCATTTCCGTGAATGGTATGCCCTTCGGGAACAGCCACGGACTGCTGTCTTTTCTTTTCGCCAGGAACGCATTTACCGCCAGCTGGGCCTTTGCGGTCAAATATGTTTCTCGATATTTGTCGCCTTTCCCGTGAACGACAATTTTGTTCCCATGGATCTCGTCTTTCCTCATCTCGGCGATCTCAGAAATTCGCGCCCATGTCGAGATCAGCACTTCGACAAGTGCCCTTTCATACTCATCCCTGCATGCAAAGCGGATTTTTTCCAGTTCCATGTTGCTGAAAGCTTTTTTCTTTATCTTCGGTTCTTTAATCGCCTCGACCTTGTTCATCGGGTTCTTCAGCAGTATCTCTTCTTTCTGAAGCCATGAATAAAACGCCGAAAGGTTCCTCCGTTCATTGTTCGCGCAGGCTTTTGACACGCCATCCCTGTTCACTCTGAGTGCGAGATATATTCTCACGTCATTCGCGGTTATCTGCGTATACGGTTTTCCAATCGTCTGCAGTGTCTTTGATATTGTGTCCTTGTAGTACTCCAGTGTTCTTTTTGACCTGCCCGCGGCCGTTTTTGCAATGATAAACTTTTTCAGTATTTCCTCGTTAACATCGCCCTGGTACGGAATAATCTCTGTTTCGTCTTTTCTGATGTCATACTTACTGAGCACCATTGTGACTTTCATCCTCACATCCGAGATGTCCCTGTTGCTGATGTAAGGTGATACTGCATATACGACTTCGCTGATCACATTTTCATCGATCATATGAGCATCCCCGCTTTTCTTGGCGTTTTCAGCATGTGTCCTTTTTCTGTCCTTTCCGGGTCATACGGACTGCTGAGTGTATCTCCCTGCACGCATATTGCACTGATCCCCAACAGCGACAACTGTACGTAGCACATGTAAACTCCTTTCCAGTCAAGATCCTGCGCCACAACTTCCATGGCTTCCTGATAATTAACACCGCTCTCCTGCAGCACTTTCGCGGCCGCTAGAATCATCGCGCCTCCGCCGCAGGCCGGCTCATTGATCTCGATCTTTTCAAGTTTCCCGATTTTATACGCTTGAATCTGCTCCATGAGTCCTAACTTTGCTGTCAGCACCGACAGATGAAACGGCGTAAAAAACTGCCCCGCTGCCTTTGAGCCCATATCCGACTTCATGTATACGTCGCCCAGGACATCATCCGGTCCGTCTTCCAAAGTGTCGATCAGATATGCAGTCATCTTATAGATCTTCGTTTTCTCCTCATCGGAGTACTTTTTGATTGTGTCAATGTATTCCTGCTCTCTGCTTTCCCATCTTTCATCTCTCAGCAGATGCGTGCTCTGTTCGATTGAAAGTGCGAGACAGCGGATCCAGTCTGTAAAGATTTCATATGCCGAGTATCTTCCTGCCATTTCCTGTATGGTCTTTACAATCTCTTTCCTTTTGTCCATTCCGTCCCTCACTTCAGCGCCGCCATCCCCGCCATTTTCACTCTCAGATACTCAAGACGTTCAATTGTCTGTGCCATTCCGGCGAAGTTGTCGCAGTCGAGAGCGACTCTGAGTGTGTTCAGTTCCGCTGTGAACCGGTCTTTCAGGTCCCTCATAGGATCCGGCTCTTCGGGTGCCTGAAGAATCTCGTCAATCTCTACCTGTTCAGGTTCTTCCGTGGGCTCCGGAGCCGGTTCTTCTGCGATCGCAGAATCCGTTTTTACATTGTTATCTTCAATGGTCGGCGGCTCTTTTTGCGCCGGCGCAATTGGTTCCTCTGCCTGCTGCCCGGGCTCTTTCTGTACTTCCTGCACCGGTTCGGGCATTTCCTGTGCCATTTCGGGCGCTTCTGGCTCTGTTTCGGGCTCTTCTGCCTCTCCCATGTTCCTGATCAGCGGTATCGCATGTTCGAAAAATTCTTCCCACTCCATCCTCTCCGGAGCATTCGGGAACTCTTTCACCATGATCTTGTCCGCGAACATGGAGACCATCGTCCTCTTATGGCGGAATGTCTTTGTCCCCGTCGGGTTCACTTCCTCGATCAGCTGGGCGATGTTCCTGTCCTCAAATGCTCTTGTGTGTGCGAGCCTTTCGAGGCCATTCTGCTTTATGAACTCCAGGATCCACTGCGGAGCATCGCTTTCCTGTTCGGCCGGCTCTTCCTTCGGTGCCTGTCTCTCAAATGCCTTGATCTCTCTGATGTCTGCCCTCTTCATCTCCGGGGAGACCATCTGCAGATCTTCCTCCGGGAGCGTGAGCATTTCCTGGAGCTTTGCCTGCCCGTATTTTGCATATTCAATCCTGAGCTGCTTCGAGTAGCCGTCTACCGAGTATTTCTTGTTAATAGCCATAAAGCGGGAGACCGATGATGCTGAAAGACCGTATTCCTGTTCCGCCCATTCTGTCAGTGAGTCGCATCCGTCCTGTTTGTATCCCTGCGACTCGTCGATCTTCCGGAGCAGGTACCCGATGCGGACAAAGCCCGCTGCCGCGCCTCTCAGTTCCTCTTCCAGTTCTTTCTTTATGCTCAGCCAATCGTCGAGCGTCATCTGTATGTAATCCATTTATCCTCCTTACATCGCTTCCATGAGGTCCGCTTCCAGGACGTCCGCGAGGAGCTGTCCTCTGAGCAGGCCGTTGCGGATCGGCTCCTTCCTCGCGCGGAGCTGTCCATATTCTTCGAGCCTTGCTTCCTTCGAGGCCTGCGCCAGCGCCCTGTCTTCCCTGTTCATCTTCCTGAGTACGTTTTTCTGCCACTCCCGGAGGAAAGGTGTGAAGGCCTTGATATCTGAATCCCTCTGTGTGTTTCCTACGGTCCTCTTCTGTCTGATCGTCCCGCCGGGCTCGATCTCCAGTGTGTACCATGGAGCCTCCGGCCTCTCGGCCTTTCTGAGGAATACCAGATAAGAGGTCCTGTTCTGGATCCGCTCGAAGTATACGTCTGTCCTGTCTATGCAGTGACCCAGCGTTGAACCCTCGACAATGATGTCTTCAATGCTCTCCGGGACGATGATCTGATACTCATCGTTTATGAAGTTATACTTATCCGCGATCATCTGCAGATTCAGTTCTGCTTCCGGGAACTTCTCTCGGACCTCTGCGGCTCGTCTTCCCGCATCTTCTCTCTTGAGCAGCGCAAGGCATTCGTCGTGCGCGAGCTGTATGTCCTTCGGCTTATAGACCATCTCATTGTCCATCTGCTTATTGAGCCTTCTGCACATGCTCATGTAGTCGTTCCAGGTGTTCATGATCGTTGATACTGCGTATCCCGTCTTCTCCTGCTGCTTCCTGAGATAATTGGCCAGCTTATTAGGGGATCCGATGAGTTTCATCAGTTGCTTTATGTCCTTATTTTCCGGGCTTACCTCCTGCTCGGCGAAATACTGTATGGACTCCTGTGTGATCCGCTTACCTGTCTCCTTTTCCGTCTTCAGCCATGCGAGCGTCGCAAGGCCTCCGTTTGTCTGCTTCATCCTGTTCACGCCAGCCCCGTCGATGCCCAAGCACTCCTGCAGGCTTGTGCCGTATTCGATCCCATAGGCGCCGCCCCAGATTGAGCCATCCGTGATATCCTTTACCAGTCTGTAGAGCCCCGCCTTTATGAGATACTCAATCCACGTCCTTTTCGGGTAGTTGACTACAAAGAAATCCACATTGAGTTTCACATTGTTGTTTGCAATGATATCCAGTCCGCTGTGCTCCATGCCCGCTGTCGGAAGCACTTCCTGAAGGTTCCATGGATACAGGTACGAGCTTCTCCATCTCCTGTTGCTCGGATTTCTGTCGTAAAAAGACTGTGATTCCGGAGTACCTTTCGTGTATTCTCCGTAATAGCACTTGCCCCAGTTTTCTCCAGCTGATACGACTGCCCGGACATCCTCGAAGATTTCCAGTTCTTTCCCGCCTTGCCCATGCCGGCACTCTACCGTCATCTGTCTGACCACATACCCGTCCCTGTCCGAGAGCAATCCGCACAAAAGGTCTGTTTTTCTCCTCGGCAGCTTCATGTTCTGCATGAGCACGATGTGTTCTCTCTGCGGCTTGTACTGCCGGTTCAGACTCCTTACCTTCACCGGCCTTTTGCATTTTGGGCAGGTCGTATCCTGCCCCATCTTCACGCTCATCTTCCTGGCGCCCTCTGCTCCGCATGCCGTGCAGTGATACTTTGTCTTTTTCCCCTCTTTCTTCGTGTACAGGTAGTCTGTTCCGAAGACATCCTCCCGGAGCCACTTCTCGAAGCCCTCCGGGATCTGCGGTACCCTGTCCATGATCTCTGCGATCTTTGTATGTCGGTTCACGATATACTGCTCCCTCTTCATTGACCTGCATTCAATCTCCCATGCAGTCAGCCTGCGTTCTGCACTTGGCATCCAGTAGAACACGTCGACCTTATTGAAATATTCCTCTACGACCGCTGCCGTTTCGTCGAATGCAGGTGTTGACGTGACGCTGTACGCCCTTCCATAGCAGTCATAATAGTAATCTCCTCTGCTCAGCTCATAATCGATCGCGCTGGAGAATCCCATCTGGTTCCATTTGGCTGCGTTTCCGTAGACAATCCATCTTGATTTCCCATAATTGGCAAAATATCTGATTATGACGTCGCCGTCGTCCACCACGTCTATGTGAAGGACCTTTTCATTGTCGATCTCAAGGACTTCCGCCCTGGCTCCCACGCCTCTCACATTAGGGATGAGGATCGGTAGCTCTAACAGTTGCTGCTTTCTCAGCATTCTCTTCCCTCCACGTCATACCACATGTATGGTTTTGTGTTTATTCCGTCCACGTAGAACAGGCCCGCTGCCTCGATCTCGTTCCTGTTCCCCGGGTTCTCTTTGATCAGGCCGATATACTGTCCTATCTTTGTTGCCATCGCTCTCGGTTTAAAGTTCCTCACAATCACGAACTTATCCGTGTCTGTCATCTCTGTATTGGCAGTCTTCACTCTCTGATTCATTTCCAGCGCCGGGTGCTCGTAAATGTACGAAATCGCGTGTGCCAAGAACTCCTGCAGATTGAGGCGCCTGTACAGTCTGATCTTTGTCGCCGAGATCTTCGTGTCGGTACCATCCTCATCGATATCTCCGTCAATCTCTACGATCCAAAACTGGTGATCATCCCATGAGCCGTAGTAATTCATGCAGTCAAGCGGATTGCTCGCACAGTGGAAGCCATTCTTCACACAGTTTGCCTCTTTCTCTTCGTACCAAATTCCCGGCTCGTACTGGAATGTTCCCCTGCCCATCGTGCAGGTCAGGTCCGCATTGAATGCTTTATATGCCAGTCTCATCACTTACCTCCCATGTAGTATTCCCGGATGATCTGCCTTGTCCTCGCGGATCCGGGAGCGCCAGTTTTTGTATAGCGGATCCACCGCTGTTCGATCCCCGCTGCCTTCAGCTCTTTCTCATGCTCCTTGCCAGCTTTTTCCATTGCCTTGATGATGTTCTCTGACAATGGCTGCGCGTGGATCAGCGACCATATAGCGATCTCTGCGATACATCCTTCGAGGCTCTTTCCCCTCCTGCGGACCTGTCTGCAGAAGAGGTCGTCTTCCATGCACTGGGCCTTGATGTAGTCGGCCCAGTCCACGAGGATCTCGATCGGCTGGAGCTCGTCAATCTCCATGTCGATCTTTCCCACTGCGGCGACCTGGTCGTCGCAGAGCTGCTCGATCTCCCCCTCGATATACATTTCCGTGAAGTCGTCCGGGATCCCGTTCTCGCAGGCCAGATTCCTTAGCCCGTCGAGATCTCCGGCGTTGAATAGTTCCTCCGCTTTTCGGTTGATCTCCGCTGACGAGTCAAACTCGCCAAATTTTTCGTATAATGCCATAGCCTTTCCTTTCTGATCGATTCCCATGCACTGCCCGGCGATTCAATGCCGCTGCCATCCTATGCAATTCAGTCCCATTGCAGTTCGGAACTGAACGGTTCAGTTCCGTGGCGATACCGTGCGCTTCAATTCCTCTGCTGTGCTCTGCTGCGCTCCTCAATTCCACCGCTTTTTCATATCATCACTTCTCCGTGGCCCTTCCAATCTCCGCGCAACTTTTCCCCAGCTGTTCTAGTCCCTTCTCAGCTAAGCTCTGCCCCCGCATTTCTTCGCTATTCATCGCCGCCGCAAAACTGTTCATCGCCCTGCTATTCCAACGCGTATCCATTCCGTACTATGCCACTGCTTGTCTTGGCCATGCTCTTCCGATACAACTCTACGTTGTTCTTCTCCATGCCATTTCATTTCTCATCCGAGCAACGCTCTTCCTCGGCTTTTCTGTTCAATGCAGTTCCACTGCCAATCAGTTCACGTCCATGCAATTCCACTGCTATTCATCGCCGCTGCTCATCTCTTCGCTTTTCCGTTGCCCATCTGTGCCATTCTCATCTATGCCATTGCATTTCTATGCTCCGCTTTTCCACTGCTTTTCCTATCCAGTCCGGGCAATGCTATTCCGACGCTACTCTCACCGGTTCACCGCATTTCCTTTGCTGGCCGTAGCTTTTCAGTTCATTGCTTCACCATTCCCCTGCCCAGCCATTCCACACTATTCCCATGCTCATCAAATCGTTTCAACGGAATGCATTTCCTGCGCATAGCGTTTCTTTTCACAGCCTTGCCTTCGCATCGCTATGCTATTCCTTAGCAGTTCATTTAAATGCAAAGCCTCTACCAGGCTGTTCGTCACTATGCCTCAGCTTTTAACGTACTCCCATGTGAAAGCACCTTTGCCGGAGTTGCGCCACTGGCCGATGCCGTTGAGCGAGCCGTAATCGAGCCACTCCTCAATCATCGCCCTGTCCTTCGGTTCCAGGAGCACGATGTCAAATTCCACACTGGAGCCTGCCGGGATGCTCTCGCTGTTGGCCAGCGTGACTCTTTCTCCCTGCATGGTCTGCGCCCTCAGGGGACGCTGACAGCTTCCGATCTCTCCGGAGACGCTGATCGGGATCTTTCTCTCCGCCCTGTTCTTTTCATCCGCGAACACGAAGATCCTCAGGTCGATCTGCTTCTTGTAGGCCTTGAGCTTCGAGGACTTTGTGCCCTCAAGGGCTCTCATTGCGCTGCAGGCGCTTTTGAAAAAGCCCTTGATTTGATAGTTCCACAGCACTGGATTACCGTCCGCGTCCTTGTGGAACACTGTCATTCCCTTCTCTGTCACTTCATCCACGCCCAGGGCCGCGACCTCTTCCTCCGTCGACATCGCATCCGGAGCCTTGCTCGCGATATACGAGCGGTGTATCTCAGGATCCGAGGGAGCTGTCCCCAGAATGTCATCGATGAATGTCAGCCTTACTCTCATTTTTTCCATGTCATACCTCCTCTTGTCTCTCTATCTCGTGGATGATCCTTTTCCTGTTCTCGTCATCCTTATCGAGCACCTCAAATCTGAATGTTCCCTCCGCCTGTTCGAACACGCGGATCTTGTTATAGAGTTTCTGCCAGTCGTCTTTGTTCTTGACCGTCGTGCCCCTCTTTGTCTTCCATCCGTTTTCCTGCCATTTCTCGAGAGTGTTTTTCATGGTCTTGTCCGCCTGTTTGGTGCGGATCAGATTGCCCACGATCCATCCGTTCTCAATGTGCATGGTGATGTCTGCCGGCCTTGTGAAGCAGTCAAGGACCTTTATGATCATCATGATCGTCGCCTTGTATTGTGTGGCGTCGAACGACTCGGCAACGCAGCGCTCGCCGCGCCGGCCGTAGCCTTCCGCCTGTATCAGGTATCCCATCCACCTTTCTTCCGCTTTTGGCTGCGGGTTATTCCCTGCGATGTAAATGTCTACTTTCACTGCTCTTCCTCCTGGGCGGCTTCCACGACCTGTCTCTCGGCGGTAGTGGCTTCAGCCTCCCCAATTTGTATGTCCTGTACCGGTACCCTTCCATGTTGGTGCCTTCAAAGTAACTTTCCTTTATCAGGTACCATCCCTTTGGGATCCTCGGCGCGTCCTTGAGCTTCCATCCGCTGATCACCTTCTCCTCTGCCTTAGGGATGACCAGATTCTTGCTGTGCGTCAGCTTTGCCTCTGATACCTTGTGTTCTCCCTCCGCCGTGCTGTCCGGAGTCTTTGCCATGTATGATCCGAGGTCCTTGCCGCTCCGCGTTATGTCCCTGATCAGCTGGTCATATACTCCGCCGTAAGGCCAGAGCTCTTTGATGATGTCCGAGCCGCCGAAGATCGCGTTGCATATAAAGTGGATGTGCCATGCTCCTCTCGGAGTGCATTCAATGTTGGCCATCCAGTAGAGATCGAAATATCGTTTGCGGTATTCCTTCCGGAGCTTTTGGTAGAAAGCCTTGAATCTCGCTTTTGCCTCGTCCATATCTGCCGGTCTTTGCGCCGGCTCAAATGTCAGCGTTCGCACATAGTCGCCTTCTGTGAAGTTCGCCTCGATGATCCTCGCGGCGTGCTCTTCCTTTCTCCGCTGGTTCTGCCTCTTCACTGCCTCAGGTGTCGGCTTGATCTTTTTCTGCCTGGGCTGGCCGGGTGCTCCGTATCGTGCCGTATGATATTGTTTGACCTCGACGGTGTTCCGGCACCGGTACTTTTTCTGAACGTAACTCACTGCAGCTCCCAGGTTTAATATTCTTATGGACTTGAAAACAGGCGTGATTTGCCCGTTTTTTCTCGACAATTCCCGCCTGTTTTGCTACACTTGTGTTGGAGACAAGTAGCTCGCAATGCGGGCCCGGCTGGCTAAGTGCCAGCCTTTTATTTTGCGCTTTTTACAATCTCGTCTACATCTGCAGACGTCATATCGTGTTCGTTGATCAGCAGGTGCCTCATCCTTTTGATGACTCCGGTGTAGTAGCACTGGTTGTAACCGTCATGCTTCCGCTCGGCCATCCTCAGACCTTTCACTGCTTCCCGGAGCGCTTCAATCCTCTTCTCTTTCATCCGGGTACCCTCCTATCGCGATCGCGCTGAACACTGTCACTGCCGCTGCCACTATCCATGTGAAGAGGGCCTCTCTTGACTGGAATATCGAGTCAACTCCGCATCCCGTAAGGAAAAAGCTAACCACAAACAGTATCTCCAGCGCCTTTTTCATCTTTCTTCCCTCCTTTTCTTCTGTCCGGCACATCCACACCAGCTCTTCTCCACTGCGTCAGGATCTTTCTCACTGTTCCGTAGCTATATCCTGTCGCCGCTGCTATCTCTGTGTCTGTAGCTCCTTCCTTCAGCATTGCCTTCATGATTTTATGCTTCCTCTCCATCTCCAGTTTCTTGTGCCGGCTCGCGTTTTCCTTCGTGTGCTCGCCCTGGCCGAAGTCATCCATCGGAGATGGGCTCGGTTTATGGATATATGTGTTTATTCCTTCCCCCAGGAACCGGTTATCGTGCACCGTCCTTGTCGACATCCTCGGGTCCGTCTTCGGAAGCGCCCTTTTTATTTTCATTGTTGAGCCGCTCAATATCTTGCCTTCTTTCTTTGCGCCATTGTTTTATTGTCTTGAACTCCGCACACCTGCCTCTCTGCTCGAAGCATTCGCTCCTGCGCAGGCACTTCAGGCAGGCTCTATCGCTTTCAGGCTCGATATAGCGACGGACTTGATCGTCTTCATGCTCTGGAGCGGCCTCACGATCGTCGCGTGAGCTGCCATGGATGCCTCTCTGATGCTTCTTGCTTCGATCTGCTCTGTTTTCTCTTCTTTTCTCCCGTCTTTCCTTTCGACGGTGTACTTTGCTTCCCACTTCATCCAATGTCTCCTATGTGTTTCTTATCAGTCTGATAATTTCCGCATCATCAAAATGGACCACCTTATCGATCGAGGTCAGTTCATCGATCGTCATCGTGCCGGGAAGCTGGATCCGCTTATATACGGTTGACAGACACAGCCCGGCTTTACTGGCCATCCTTTTGACATCGATGCCGTTTATCCTCGCGCGGCCGACGATCAAGTCTCCGCGCGTGTCCTTTTTGCGTCTCATGGTTCTTTACCCCCGTGTTTTTCCGCCTGATTTGATTCAAGTGTTACCTCCGAGTAATCATATTGTTTACTCTTTAGGTAAAAAAAATGGCGGTAACAGTAGTGTTGTAGTACGCGGCAATTTTAATCTTAATGTCATCGTTTGGAATACGTTCGCCGCGTTCCCAGAGCGATACAGCCATTGAAGTTACACCGAGCGCTTTAGCCACCTCATCGAGAGTCTTTTTCCCTCGAAGCGCACGCAGACGCTTCCCTACTTCTAATCTGTCCAACGTTGTTCTCCTTTCTCAAATATGTAAACGAAACGATTACTTTACAAGAATAAACGATATGTTTATAATTGTCAATAGATAAATAAACATTTTGATTACTTTTATTAAAGGAGGTCATTATGGCCACTTTCAGCGAACGCCTCAGGGAACTGCGAACACAATATGATTATTCACAGCAAGATTTAGCGGATAAAATGGGCGCAACCAAGCAAATGATCTCACAGTATGAACGAGGAGTCCGAAAGCCCGATTTGGATACCCTTACTGCTTTATGCGATATTTTCAACGTGAGTAGTGATTATTTAATGGGCAAATCCGACGTCACCGTCCGTTTGCTAAATACAGAAGATCTCAAGCGCCTAAACTCGTCGCAAAATGCGCCTGCTACTATCGCCGCTCACTTTGAAGGAGATGACTTTACAGATGAAGAGTGGAGAGAAATTGAAAGATTCAAAATGTTTATCAAGTCCAAAAGAGAATAATGTGTACAAACGAATGAACATCCTTCGCGGTATGCTCCATTTATGGAGGGCAAGGCAATGAATAGAACTGATCAGATTAGACTTGAAGCATACAGCCTTGGAGTTGATGTCGTAGATTGGGATTTTAAAGATACGAGAATTAAAGGACTATATTGTGATGGGACGATTGCTCTCAATTCCAAGCTTACCAATAAAGAACAGGCTGCTGTCCTGGCCGAGGAGCTTGGCCATCACCTCACCGCTGCCGGCAACATCCTCAATCAGAGCGTCACGGCCAACCGTAAGCAGGAACTTCGCGGCCGCATCTGGGCGTACAATCGCCTGATCGGACTTACCGGGATTCTCAGAGCTTACAAGGTCGGATGCCGAAATCGCTATGAAATGGCAGAGTTTCTTGATGTGCCAGAGGACACTTTACAGGAAGCTCTAAATTACTACCATCACAAATACGGAATTTGTACAATTCTCGACAATTATGTAATCTACTTCGAGCCCTTAGGGGTTCTGGAGATTAAAGACTTATGACAAACTCAGAGGAGGTATGGTATGAAACTGGTTTTGAGAATTGTAGGCATAGTATTGGCAATAGTGGGCTGTATTATACTGATTGCTGGGCGGTCAGCCGCCACAGATCTATTGGGCATTATCGTGTTGCTGGTTATGGGCGGACTTCCCTTGGCGCTTGGTGTGTTTTGTCTCCTTAAGAGTGGGAGCAAAAAGGGATCCGGTTCAAACGTTCCGGAGCAGCCAAGCATTCCACCCATGCTGGATCCAGAACCAGTAAAGGCCCCCGAGCCGGTAAGCGCTCCTGAGCCTGATCTGATCAATGATGAGCCGCCAGCTCCGGCGCCAGAACAGGATCCTTATCAATACTATTCATTTAAGGTTGCTGGTATTTCGTTCCATGAAAAAGAGATCATTGATGGATTGGCATCTGAAAATGATGATTATGATATGACGAAGAAAGAGATCGTAGATGCTTACATGACTGATGAGAGTATCTATAAATACACTTTTAGTATCGATGACGTTCAGCTGGAACCGGAACCCGATAATCCTCATGATCCGAACGCCATTAAAGTAATAGCTGATGATGTATTCATAGGACATGTACCCGCAAAATCCACAAAGAAAGTGAAGCAGCTTCTCAATAAATCCCCTGAGATCATGTGTGAGGTGTACGGAGGCCCTTCTAAAATAGTGTTTGAAGAGAGTGACGGCACCTATACCATGAAGCAAAGGGATCACAACTTTGGTGCAGAAGTCATTCTAAAATATTGTAAATAAAAAATCACCCCGCCGCGCTACCAACACGACGGGATGACATAGACACCAGCTCCGTGAAGGAACATACTGCCTCTCCAAAAACAGTATACTCCTTCCGGGGCTTAATTTTCTACACTCGAAAGGAGTTTTATTTATGAAAGCGACAAAATTACCATCCGGAATGTGGCGCGTGCTCGCTTATGCCGGCAAGGACCGGAGCGGCCGGCCAGTGAGGAAGTCTTTCTCCGGACCCGACAAGCGTAAGGTCCTCTCTGATGCTGCAGCATGGGTAGACGAACACAGGAAGGTTGATGATACTTCCTGCACCTTCGGTGATGCCGCTGATGATTTTTTCATCTTGCGCAGATCCGCGCTCAGTCCCTCCACGATCAGGGGCTACATGAACATTTCCCGCCAGTTATCGGGCAAATATCCTTGGTTCTGGAATTCCAGGATCTACGGGATCGGCTCGGACGACATCCAGGCGCTTGTCCTCGCGCTTACCCGTTCCGGCCTAAATCCTAAAACCGTAAAGAATTACACCGGTTTTATTTCGACCGTATTGCAGTCCAAGCAGGTCAGAATGCCGATCGTCAATCACCCCCAGAAGATCCGCCCGGAGCTGAAGGTCCCGGACATCTTCACAGTCAAAAGGACACTGGCCGCTGCCAAGGATAACACTGAGCTGTGGATCTGCATCATGCTCGCCGCCACTGGCCCGCTTCGGCGCGGTGAGGTTGCCGCCCTGGAGATGCAGGACATAGATTTTGAGAACAATGTGGTCCACGTCTGCCACGACACGGTGATGGGACCCGATAAAGAATGGCACATTAAGCCGCCGAAAACGCCCACCTCAGACCGCTATATCATCATGCCGGAGGAGCTGATCAGCGCGATCAGAGCGCAGGGATATGTGACAAATTGGACGCCGAAGCAGATCTACAACAAATTCAATTGGCTCCTGAAAAAGAACGATATCCCTCACTACCGTTTCCACGACCTGCGGCACTTCTGCGTGTCGTACCTCAAGGCCATGGGCATTGAGGACCTGTACATCGCGCAGCGCACCGGGCACTCTGATTATGCAGTGCTCCGTAACGTGTATGCGCATACGCTCCAGGACCATCAGAAGACCGTGGATGAGAAGATTCTGAGAGATCTGAAGCGCTTCACAGCCTAGTTCGTTCACGATTTGGTTCACATAAGTTCTGAGAGCCTTTATTTATCGGCCAAAATGGACTTGGTCGCGCGGGTTCAAGTCCCCCTCTCGCTACGATAAAACGGAAAACGCGCAGCGCGTTTTCCGTTTTTTTGTTTAGTATTCTGTTTAATATTCTATTCAGGACTTTGATCCGGAATTTCCGTAGAGTATTCACAGATTCCCAATGATCACCGGGTCCTCCCCGATCGGGACTGCTCCCTGGAAAACATAGATCTCTTCCCCGCTGTACAGATTGCGGTAAGGGCCGTCCGGCAGTCCGGTGTCCGCTCCGACAGATCCGCCGCCTATCGCGAACAGACCGACAATTTTCTCCTCTCCACGTGTGTAGACCGCGCGCACTACGCCGTCGCGCACTTCGTCGGCGAAGAAAGTTCCTGCGGCAAAGATCTCGCTTTTCTTGATCTTCTTCATTTTCACGATCACATCCGTCAGATCCGGTCCTGTCCAGTCAATCGGCTCTTTTTCAAATATGTTGGCAAAAGCCGCCGCGCTTCTCTCCTGTCCGTTGTAGAGAAAGCTTATGCCTTTCTGGAACATAGTAAACGCGAGCAGATGTCTGCGGTTTCTGAAATCCGGCACTAAAGCCGCCGTCCTGATCCTGTCATGATTCTCCGTAAAATGAAGTTTCACGTAATTCTCCGGGTAAATGCACTCCTGCAGATTCAGGCGGTCCAGATATTTTCCCAAAGGGCCTTTTCCCAACAGATAATCTGCCAGTTCATTATAAATATCATAGTCATAACAGGCGTCAAAGGCCTGATAGAGTTCAGAGTCGGAAAGACAATACTCCCCGTTCCCCCTTATCCTTTGAATAAGGCCTGTCTCGACACTTTCTGCCAGCCAGAAAGCGCCGGGACGCACTTCTTCCACTGCCGCTCTGGCCATTTTCCAGAAATCAAGCGGAATAAAAGACGCCACATCGCAGCGGAACCCATCCACATATTGAGCCCAATAGCACAATGTTTTGATAAGGTAGTCCCATAGTCCGGGATTCTTATAGTCCAGGTCTGCGATATCCCACCACTCAGCGACTTTGGCCTCTGGCTTTCCGTTCTCGTCTCTGTAGAACCACTCAGGGTGTTCTGCTGAGAGCACCGAATCAGGGGAAGTGTGATTATAGACAACGTCGATAATGCACTTCATTCCGCTCCTGTGGATCTCATCGGTCAGTTGTATAAAGTCATTGATCGTGCCAAAATCAGGATTGACGGCGCGATAATCCGAGATCGCGTAGGGGGAACCGATGCTTCCCTTTCGTCCGATCTTCCCGATAGGGTGAATGGGCATAAACCAGATGATGTCTGTCCCCAAAGACCTTATGCGGTCCAGATCCTGTTCCACATCCTTAAATGTGCCGTTCTTTCCGTAATCTCTTACAAATACGGAATACAGAAGTTGATTTCTGTATCTGATATCAGTGTTTTTTGCCATGGCGACCTCCCGCAAAGTACTGCAGATTTACTGTCTCTTTAACGATTGTACCAAGTCGCTAGCGCGACGGCTAGCCATACTCATCGTCTTCTCCGCTACTGCATAAAAAAGTAGCGGTTTTTGTTTTTATGTTTTATTGTTTA
>CADBIU010000006.1 GCA_902794825.1 uncultured Lachnospiraceae bacterium | reverse complement strand
GCGCAGATGCCGGCGGTCAGGGCTGGCGGACGGGATTGCTTATTAATGCCTTCCATTTTGATTGTGATTTCTTAATTCCGGGCCCATAATTCCTCTTTGAAACTAAAAAGATGCGTGCCAAAAAAGCGAAGGTTTTGAACCCTCACTTAATGCGACAGCCTCTTTAATAATTGTTTCTATTTTCTGACAAGTGGCTCATCTGTCTATTTCGGTATCGAAGCATTGATACATCATTTTCTACATAAATCACTTACTATTAAAGCAACCTCACGCTGTTCGACCATCTCCTTATAAGAATTTCCCATCTCTCGGCAGTCGGAAACAGAAAAGAAGGGAGTACATAGTCCTGATGAATGCTTTTAAAGAATGCATAGCTTTCACTTGATTTTCTGCAAGCGGAGGCGTGAACCGCAATGAGCGTCAGCAGGACAAATGTCCGCATGCCGCGGTTCACGCCGCAGCGAAGCATAAAATCATAGTGAAACCACATTCTTTAAACGCGATTCAGAAGGATCTATGTACTCCCGTATTATTTGGCTATTGATCCGCCTTAAATCACTCTATCTCGGCCGCGTTCTTCATCGCTGCGCTGATATTGGCGCGCTTTCTGAGGCGGGGATCGAGGATCTTCTTGCGAAGGCGCAGATGGTGAGGAGTTACCTCAAGAAGCTCATCTGTGTCAACGTATTCAATGGCCTGCTCCAGGCTCATGATCCTGGGCGGAACAAGGCGGAGAGCCTCATCCGCGCTGGAGGAGCGGGTGTTGGTCAGGTGCTTGGTCTTGCATACATTGACGTCGATGTCAACGGACTTGCCGCTCTGTCCTACGATCATGCCGGCGTAGACTTCATCGCCGGGACTGATGAAGAGCTGGCCGCGCTCCTGGGCGTTGAAGAGTCCGTAAGTGACGGCGGTTCCGGCCTCAAAAGCGATCAGGGAACCTTGCTTGCGGTAGGTGATATCTCCCTTATAAGGCGCATAATTGTCAAAGATCGTGTTCATAATTCCGTTGCCCTTGGTATCTGTGAGGAAATCTCCTCTGTAACCGATCAGGCCGCGGGAAGGAATGGAGAACTCAAGTCTTGTGTAGCCGCCGTTAATTACGCCCATATTGAGCAGCTCGCCTTTGCGCTCGCTGAGTTTCTGGATGACGTTGCCCGCGAATTCCTCAGGGACATCGACGAAGCAGGTCTCCATAGGCTCGAGGAGCTTGCCGTTTTCATCCCTCTTATAGATTACTTCCGCCTTACTGACCGCGAATTCGTATCCCTCGCGGCGCATGGTCTCGATCAGAACGGACAGGTGGAGTTCTCCGCGGCCGGATACCTTGAATGACTCGGTGGTATCGGTATCCTCTACGCGCAGAGAGACATCGGTATTGAGCTCTCTGTAGAGCCTGTCCCTGATGTGGCGGCTTGTGACATACTTGCCGTCGCGACCTGCAAGAGGGGAGTCGTTGACGCTGAAAGTCATGGAGATCGTGGGCTCAGAGATCTTTTGGAACGGTATCGCGCAGGGAGCGTCGGGAGAGCAGATCGTATCGCCGATGTGAAGATCGGAGATGCCTGATACGGCAACTATCGAGCCGATATGCGCCTCGTTTACTTCCACTCGCTGCAGGCCTTCGAATTCGTAAAGCTTGCTGATCTTGACCTTGCGCATCACGTCAGGGTTGTGGTGGTTTACGATCACGCACTCCTGATTGACCTTGAGGGTACCATTGTCTACTTTACCGACGCCGATCCTGCCGACGTATTCGTTGTAATCGATGGTGCTGATCAGCATCTGGGTGCCTGCCTCGGGATCTCCCTTGGGAGCGGGGATATAGTCGATGATGGTCTCAAACAGGGGCTTCATGCTGGCGCCTACACTGCCGAGATCCAGCGTCGCGATGCCGGATTTGGCGGACGCGAACACGAAGGGGCAGTCAATCTGTTCGTCACTGGCTCCCAGATCCATAAGAAGTTCGAGAACCTCGTCGATGACCTGGGTGGGACGGGCGCCGGGCCTGTCGATCTTGTTGATGCATACGATCACCGGAAGATCCAGTGCCATTGCTTTACTGAGGACAAATCTGGTCTGGGGCATAGGACCTTCAAAGGCGTCAACGACAAGGATAACGCCGTTTACCATCTTGAGGACACGCTCCACTTCTCCGCCGAAGTCGGCGTGGCCGGGGGTGTCAATGATGTTGATCTTTACGCCTTTGTAATATACCGCTGTATTTTTGCTCAAGATAGTGATTCCGCGCTCTCTCTCGATATCGCCCGAGTCCATGACGCGCTCCTGCACTTCCTGGTTCTCGCGGAAAACCCCGCTCTGTTTTAAAAGGCCGTCGACCAGAGTGGTCTTACCGTGGTCAACATGTGCTATGATTGCTACGTTTCTGACATCTTCTCTTGTCTGGATCATTATTTCTCCTTACGTCTTTTGGGCATGCCTCGTTTGCGGTGCCCGTTTTTTCTTAATATTAAGGAAACAAAACTGCTTTTCTTCATAAACTGTAACAGTATAGCATCGGATACCGTCCCTTGTAAATGGGAGATATCTAATGTAAAATGGTTAATGATATTATTAACCATGGAGGAACGACAGATGAGCAGAATCATTTTGAAGCTGAGCGGCGAGGCACTGGCAGGGCCTAAGAGCATGGGATTTGACGAGAATACTGTCAGAGGCGTTGCGAAGCAGGTCCGTCAGCTGATATACGCCGGATATGAAGTGGGCGTCGTGACCGGAGGCGGCAATTTCTGGAGAGGCCGCACGGGAAATGAGATCGACCGGGTCAAGGCGGACCAGATCGGGATGCTGGCGACGGTCATGAACTGCATCTATGTATCGGAGATATTCAGGACAGAGGGAATGAAGACAGTGGTGATGACGCCTTTTGCCGTAGGCGCGTTCACGGAGCTGTTTTCCAAGGATAAGGCCAATCAGTATTTTGCCGGCGGAACAGTTGTATTCTACGCGGGCGGTACCGGACATCCCTATTTCTCAACGGATACGGGGATCCTCCTTCGCGCGATCGAATCCGAGGCGGATATGATCCTTCTTGCCAAGAATGTCGACGGCATTTATGACAGTGACCCTGCGAAGAACCCCGACGCGAAGAGATTTGACACGATCTCCATCGACGAAGTGATCGCAAGAGGACTGCAGGCGGTTGATATGACTGCATCCATCCTGGCTAAGGAGAACCACATGCCGATGCGTGTGTTCGCGCTCCAGGAGGAGAACAGTATTGTGAAAGCGGCTTCCGGGGATTTCAACGGAACCACTATCACAGTCTGAATAATCTGATCAGAATTACAAAACCTCCGGCGAGCCGGAGAAATTAAAAACAGGGAGGTTATTATGAGCAGCGAAAGAGTTAAACCTTATGAAGAGAGAATGGAGAAGACCATTTCCCATCTGCAGACCGATCTGCAGGCTGTCCGCGCCGGACGCGCAAATCCGCATGTACTGGACAAGATCCGTGTAGATTATTACGGATCCCCTACGCCCATCCAGCAGGTGGCGAATGTCTCTGTTCCTGAGGCAAGGATCATTCAGATCGCGCCCTGGGAGAAGAAGATGATCAAGGAGATCAGCCGCGCCATCAATGCCTCTGATATCGGAATCAACCCCACAAACGACGGACAGACGATCCGCCTGGTATTCCCTGAACTGACCGGCGAGCGAAGAAAACAGCTCTCCAAGGATGTCAAGAAGATGGGCGAGGATTCGAAGGTAGCTCTGCGCAACATCCGCAGAGATGGAAATGATACTTTCAAGAAACTCAAGAAGACAGAAGATCTCTCCGAGGACGTTGTGGATGAACTTCAGGATGAACTTCAGAAGTCGACTGAGAAGTACATCAAGAAGATCGACAAGATGATCGAAGATAAGACAAAAGAGATCATGACGCTGTAATTTTACGTCAGTATAAGGCAGGGGTTAAAATTGCAAAACGAGAGAAAAATACCCGTTCACGTCGCGATCATAATGGACGGAAACGGAAGATGGGCAAAAAAGCGGGGACTTCCCAGAACAGCCGGACATGCGCAGGGAGCCAGGGTCGTGGAGCAGATCCTTGAGGATGCGGACCACATGGGGATCCGCTATCTGACGGTGTACGCCTTTTCCACAGAAAACTGGAGCAGGCCTGACAGTGAAGTGAAGGCCCTGATGAATCTTCTCAGGACCTATATGAAGACGAGTCTTGCGAAATGCGCCAGGAACAATGTCAGGATCAGAGTGATCGGCGACAAGAGCAGACTCGACAGCGACCTGCAGGCCTCAATCGCGAACCTGGAAAAGGAAACGGCTTCCAATACCGGCATCGGATTCCAGATCGCGATCAATTATGGTTCAAGGGATGAGATCGTAAGAGCAGTTCGCAAGGCTGCGATGAAAGTGAAGGAAACTGAACTGAACCCGGAAGACATCACCGAGGATATGATCTCAGACGAACTGGATACTTGCGGGATACCGGATCCCGATCTTCTGATCAGGACAGGAGGAGAAGAGAGGATCTCAAATTTCCTTCTGTGGCAGACCGCATATTCGGAGCTGTATTTCTGTGACGCTGCGTGGCCGGATTTCAACAAAGCTGAGCTGGAGAAGGCTATAGACGCTTTTAATAACAGAGAACGCAGATACGGAGGTCTGATCTCATGAAAGAGAGAGTGATCAGCGGCGTAGTTATAGCCGCTCTGATCGTCGGCGCGGGACTGCTGGGGGGATTCCCCCTGGCAGTTCTCATCATGGTGTGCTCTATGATCGGTTTTCAGGAGCTTGCCCGCGCGACATCGGTTCTGGAGAGCACAGAGAAAGTGAATACGCTTACTGGGTTTGCACTCGTAATGACGGCGGTCTACTATGCAGGGCTCATTGTATTTCAGGCGAGATGGGGGGCAGCTCCGGATCAGATGGTCCTTGCATCTGATTTCTTTACTACGGTGATCATCATAGCGGCCTTCTTAGGGATCATGTCGGTCTACGTCCTGGCATTTCCGAAGTTCAGGTCAGAACAGGTGATGGCAGCTTTTTTCAGTTTTGTCTATTCCCCGATCCTGATGGCATTTGTGTACAGGACAAGAACGCTTCCTTACGGCATTTTCATGTACGCGCTCATTTTTGTCTGCAGTTCTGTCTGCGATACCTGTGCGCTGGCAGCAGGCATGATGTTCGGGAAACATAAAATGGCACCTGTGCTGAGTCCCAAGAAGACGAAAGAAGGCGCTGTCGGAGGACTCCTCGGTTCTGCTGTCTGCTCCGTCATCCTCGCATATATTTTGAAAGCTATGTATCCCGATGCGGATTACAGAATTCAGTTCCTGATCATAGGCATCTGCGGGGCACTGATCAGCATGATCGGTGATCTGGCGGCTTCAGCGATCAAGAGAAACCATGATATCAAGGACTACGGTCACCTGATCCCGGGACATGGAGGCATCATGGACCGGTTCGACAGCATCATATTTACAGCGCCGCTGATCTATATTCTCGGCGTGATCCTGATGGGAACGGCTGCATTGTAAACATAATAGACAAGGGGCGGGCATTGTGTTCGCCTTTTTCTTGCTTTTTGGCGGTAAGAACACCGCGCATTTGTTATAATCGGGAGTACTATACTTTGAGCAGTAATTGGTTAGTCAGTATTTTGATATTTGCCCTGATATTGGGAGTTATCGTGATATCCCATGAATTCGGGCATTTTGCGGTCGCGAGAAGGAACGGGATCCGCGTCAATGAATTTGATGTCGGATTTGGACCGACTCTTCTAAGAAAGAGGATCGGAGAGACGGATTTCTGTCTAAAGCTCCTGCCCCTTGGCGGCGCCTGCATTTTCGAGGGAATGGATTCCCTGGACGAGGAGGAGAGAGAGAACCTCTCACCGGACGCTTTTCCCAATGCTCCTGTCGGGGCAAGGATCGCCACAGTCGTCGCAGGACCTATGGCGAACTTCCTGATCGGATATATCTTTGCCCTTATCATTGTGGCTTTCTGCGGAACGGACCTTCCTGTCATAAACAAAGTCATTGAGGATTCCGCGGCTATGGAAGCCGGGCTGCAGGATGGAGATACGATCGTCAGGATCGGGAAAGAGAATATCCATCTTTACAGGGAAGTTAGTCTTTATTCAATGATGAACTACGGTGAACCGCTGGAGATCACCTATGAAAGGGACGGGGAGAGAAAGACAGTAACCGTAACGCCTAAGTTCGACGAAGAGGCGCAGCGCTATTATATCGGGATACTGGGCGCCGGAGAGGCGCATAAGTGCTCAGCGCCGGAAGTGTTTAAGTATGGATTATATGAGATCGGGTACTGGATGAAAGTCACCATTAAGTCCATAGGAACAATTTTCAGCGGCCACTTTTCAAAAGATGACGTTTCAGGCCCGGTTGGAGTGGTGCAGGTGGTCAATGATACATACACGGAGGCACAGCCTTACGGAGCGATGACGGTAGTCTTGTCCATGATCAACCTTGCGACTCTTTTGACAATAAACCTTGGAATCATCAATCTGCTCCCGCTTCCCGCGCTGGACGGAGGAAGGCTTGTCTTTCTCATTATCGAGGGAGTGCGCGGAAAGCCGATCCCTCCCGAGAAGGAAGGAATGGTGCACCTTGCGGGCTTTATGGCGCTCATGGCGCTTATGGTGTTCGTGATGATTAACGATATATCGAGACTCTTCAGCTGAGGATAGTAAGGTATTAATACGAAATGGAGGAATGTCCCTATGGCATACAGAGATCATACAAGAGTTATTAAGATCGGAGACCGTCTGATCGGAGGAGGAAACCCTATTGCGATCCAGTCGATGACAAACACCCGCACAGAGGATGTGAGGGCGACAGTGGAGCAGATCCACAGACTGGAAAACGCGGGATGTGAGATCATCCGGTGTACCGTCCCGAATCCTGATGCTGCCAAAGCCATCGCTGAGATCAAAAAACAGATCAGCATCCCGCTGGTCGCGGATATACACTTTGATTATAAGATGGCGATCGCCGCGATGGAAAACGGCGCTGACAAGATCCGCATCAATCCCGGCAATATCGGCGGAAAGGAAAGGATCGCGGAGGTAGTAAGATGCGCCAGAGAAAGGCAGATCCCGATCAGGGTGGGCGTCAACAGCGGCTCTCTTGAGAAAAACCTGGTGGAAAAGTACGGCGGAGTAACAGCCGAGGGACTTGTGGAGAGCGCGCTGGATAAAGTGGGCATGATCGAAGAGTGCGGCTATGATCAGATGGTGATCAGCATTAAGTCTTCGAACGTCATGATGTGCATCCGCGCTCATGAGATCCTCGCTCAGAAGACAGATTATCCGCTTCATGTGGGCATCACTGAGGCGGGAACACTTTTCAGCGGTAATATTAAGTCCGCGGTAGGGCTTGGCGTCATTCTCTATCAGGGAATCGGCGATACCATCCGTGTCTCGCTGACCGGGGACCCGGTGGAGGAGATCAAATCCGGAAAACAGATCCTCAGGACGCTGGGGCTTAGAAAAGGCGGTATTGACGTCGTATCATGTCCTACATGCGGCAGGACAAAGATCGATCTGATCGGCCTCGCCAATCAGGTAGAGACGATGGTTCAGGGATATCCCCTCAATATCAAGGTCGCGGTCATGGGCTGCGCTGTAAACGGCCCTGGCGAAGCAAGGGAAGCAGATATCGGCATAGCTGGGGGAGACGGCGAAGGCCTTCTCATTAAGCACGGAGAGATCATCCGCAAGATGCCGGAGGAAGAGCTTCTGGACGCGCTCAAACAGGAACTGGACAGCATGCTCTGATCGGACTGCCGCCGGGTTCGTGTTCATTGAAGACAATGAAATAGCAAGAGGACTTATTTGCAATGAAAGCTTTTTTTGATGTATTTCCCTCTCTCAAGGTCAAATCGGACCTGCAGGACTATTTTGCCCAGACGCAGATCGAGAGACTGACTACGAACAGGGAACGGACCAGGATCAAGATCGTCCTGCATTCGGATCATCTCATTCACAAGGAACGTATCTACAGGATGCAGGAGGAGATCTCAAAGCAGGTATTCGGGGAGAGGATCCGGGAAATCTATATAGACGAGCACTATTCGCTCAGCGCCCAGTATACGCCGAGGCGTCTGATGGAGGAGTATTACGATTCGCTTGTGAGCGAGGTAGGCAGTTTTTCTCATGTCATGGGGCTCTATTTCCGCGAAGCCAGGATCGATTACAGGGAAAACGGCGAGATCGCCGTCAATCTTGAGGACAGCTGTCTTAGCAGAAAAATGGCCTTTTCCCTGGAGGAAGCCCTTAACAGGATCTTCAGGGAGAGGTGCGGCGTGTCCGCCGAACTGAAAGTCGTGCTCGAGGAGCGCGCCAAAAAAGCGGCTCCCGCAAGGCCTGAGAGGAGTGTCCCTTTAATGGGTGCAGAGGCGGCATTTACGATCGCGGAGGGAACAGAACAGGAGCTTCCCCCCTGGGACCCGAACGCCGCTTCAGAGGCAGAGCCCTCCGGAGACGCCCCCAAACAGAAGCTTTCATTTGTCAAAAAAGAGGAGAGCGCCGCGGCGCAAGGTCAGAAACACGGGCGCAGGACTTCCGGGAATAATGCGCAGAACAGCGGCAAAAAGCCCTTCAGCCTCAAGCGCTCTAATAATCCTGATGTGATCTATGGAAGAGAGGTCGGCGAGGACGCGATCCCGATCAGCGATGTAGTTGGTGAGATCGGTGAAGTTGTCGTCCGGGGAAAGATCATCTCAAACAGCAGCAGGAATATTAAAAACGATAAGACGATCGTCAAATTCTCAATGACGGACTTCACGGATTCAATTTTCTGCAAACTCTTTGTTCCTACTTCAATGGCCGACGAACTTCTCGGATCTCTGAAAGCCGGGAACTGGATCAAGGTGAAGGGCGCGGCGATCTTCGACTCTTTTGATAAAGAGGTTTCTATATCCTCTCTGCAGGGAATCATGAAGATTCCACCTATTGTCAAAAAGAGAGTTGATAATGCAGAACTTAAGAGAGTCGAGCTGCACTGCCATACGAAAATGAGCGATATGGACGGCGTATCCGAGTGCAAAGATCTGGTCAAAAGAGCGTATGAGTGGGGAATGCCCGCAATCGCTATTACTGACCATGGAAATGTCCAGGCATTTCCGGACGCCAATCATGTAAGGGAAGCGCTTCTTTCTTCCGAGAATAAGAGACGGAAAGAGGAGGGGCTGCCTCCCGTGGATCCCCAGAAATTCTTCAAGATCATCTATGGCGTGGAGTGTTATCTCGTCGATGATCTTCAAAAGAGCGTTGTGATCGGAGAGAAGGAAAACCTCTCCGATGCTCTTGACGCGCACAAATATGTGGTCTTCGATCTTGAGACCACCGGATTTTCACCGGAGAAGAACAGGATCATTGAGTTCGGCGCTGTCAGGGTAGAAAACGGCGAGATCACAGGCCGCTTCTCGGAATTCGTTAATCCCGGGATACCGATCCCCTACAGGATCACTCAGCTGACCGGAATTAACGACGACATGGTCATAAAGGCGGATCCCATCGAAAAGGTCCTGCCAAGATTTCTATCTTTTGCGGAAGGGAGCGTACTGGTTGGCCACAATGTCGGATTTGATATCGGTTTTGTCAGGGAGAACTGCAGGCAGCAGGGAACTGACTGCCCCTTCACTACGGTGGATACTCTGGGAATAGCCAGAGCGATCCTTCCCGGACACGCCAAATATACACTGGACGCAGTTGCCAAAATAGTGGGAGTAAGTTTGGAAAACCATCACCGCGCAGTAGACGACGCGGAGTGCACTGCGGGGATCTTCAGGAAATTCCTCCCCATGCTCAAAGAGAGAGGGGCGGATACTTTTGAGAGGATCAACGATCTGAGCGACAGCAATCCGGACATAGTAAAGAGGCTGAGAACGCATCACTGCGTGCTTCTTGCCAAAAACAATACGGGAAGAGTTAATCTGTATACCATGATCAGCGACTCCCATCTCAAATATTTCTTCAAAAAGCCCCGGATCCCCAAGAGCCTTCTTATGAAGCACAGAGAGGGGATACTTGTGGGAAGCGCCTGCGTCTCAGGCGAACTGTTTGAGGCCCTCTTAGAGGAGCGGGGAGACGAGGCGGTAGCAGGGATCGCCGATTTTTACGATTATCTGGAGATCCAGCCCCGGGACAACAACCGGTTCCTTCTTGAATCTCCCAGGATGCAGGAAAGGTATCCCCAGATCCGCACAGAGGAGGATCTGCTCGACCTCAACAGGAGGATCGTTAAACTGGGCGAGCAGCTCGGGAAACCTGTTGTCGCGACAGGAGATGTTCATTTCATGGATCCCGAAGACGGGATCTACCGCGATATCATTCAGGACGGGCTGGGAATGGCAGATGAAGATCCCGCGCCTCTGTATCTGAGGACGACAGAGGATATGCTGCAGGAGTTCTCTTATCTCGGCGCAAGGAAAGCCGAGGAAGTGGTCATTACCAATACGCAGAAGATCGCGGATATGATCGACGCGATCTCACCGGTCAGACCGGATAAGTGCCCTCCCATAATCCCTCATTCGGACGAGATGCTGACTGAGATCTGCTACAATAAGGCGCATTCGATGTACGGAGATCCGCTTCCTCCCATCGTTGAGGAGAGGCTTCAGAGAGAACTGGGGTCTATTATTAAGAACGGTTATTCTGTGATGTACATCATCGCGCAGAAACTGGTATGGAAATCTGTGGAAGACGGCTACCTCGTCGGTTCAAGGGGATCTGTCGGATCGTCTTTCGTCGCCACGATGTCGGGAATTACGGAGGTCAATCCGCTTCCGCCGCATTATTACTGCACGAACTGTCACTTTTCAGACTTTGATTCACCGGAAGTTAAGGCTTATGCCGGGCGCTGCGGAATCGATCTGCCGCCCAGGATCTGCCCTAAATGCGGCAAACCTATGAAAAAAGACGGCTTTGATATTCCCTTCGAGACTTTCCTCGGATTCAAGGGGGATAAAGAGCCTGATATCGACCTTAACTTCTCCGGAGAATACCAGAGTAAGGCACACGCCTACACGAAGGTGATCTTCGGCCATGAGCAGACATTTAAAGCCGGAACCATCGCTACGGTTGCGGAAAAAACTGCATACGGTTACGTAAAAAACTTCTTTGAGCGCAAGGGAACAGCAAAGAGAAACTGCGAGATCGAACGCCTGCTGCAGGGGTGTACGGGTATCCGGCGCAGTACCGGACAGCATCCGGGAGGAATCGTAGTTCTGCCTCTCGGGGAAGATATCAATACATTCACGCCGGTCCAGCATCCGGCCAACGATATGACGACGGATATAATCACGACGCATTTTGATTATCACTCCATCGATCACAACCTGTTAAAACTCGATATTCTCGGACACGATGATCCCACTATGATCAGAATGCTGCAGGATCTCACGGGACTGAATCCTGTTGACATCCCGCTCGACGATCCCACGGTCATGAGTCTTTTCAGTTCCACAAAGGCTCTTGGGATCACGCCTGAACAGAACGGCGGGATCGACGTCGGATCTCTCGGGATTCCTGAATTCGGAACCAAGTTCGTTATTGGAATGCTGGATGATACGAGACCGACTTCAATGTCGGAACTGGTCCGCATTTCAGGATTGTCCCACGGAACCGATGTGTGGCTCGGAAACGCGCAGTCACTGATCCAAAGCGGCAAAGCTACGCTTTCTACGGCGATCTGTACCCGAGATGACATCATGTCCTATCTGATCGGTATGAATATGGACAAATCGCTGTCATTTAAGACTATGGAATCCGTCCGTAAAGGTAAAGGGCTGACTCCGCAGATGAAGGAGGCTATGGAAGCGGCAGGCGTGCCTGACTGGTATATTGAATCCTGTCTGAAGATCAAGTACATGTTCCCCAGAGCGCATGCGGCGGCTTATGTCATGATGGCGCTCAGGATCGCGTATTGCAAAGTGTTCTATCCGCTGGCATATTACGCCGCGTATTACAGTATCAGAGCTTCGGCTTTTTCCTATGAGATCATGTGCCAGGGGCAGGCTCATCTTTTGGAAGTGATGGAGGAATACACTAAGAGGAAAGACACGCTCACGCCTAAGGAAGCGGCTACACTGGACGACTGTCTTGTTGTGAGAGAAATGTACGCGAGAGGCATTGAGTTCACGCCGATCGATATTTTTACAGCGGGATCAAGAAACTGCAAGATCGTGGACGGGAAGATCATGCCCGCCCTCACAAGCATTGACGGAATGGGAGAAAAAGCTGCGGACGCGGTAGTGGAAGCCGCAAAGGACGGTCCCTTTATTTCCAGGGACGATTTCTGGAACAGGACCAAGGTCCCGAAAACGGTTGTCGAGAAGATGAACGCGATGGGACTTCTGGGAGATCTGCCCGAGAGCAATCAGATCTCTCTGTTTGACATTTTGAACTGACGGAGGTAAATATGCGAGGTGCAAAGGACCCCCACAGGGGAAACGAGAGAAACTATATCCCGAATGATGAGATCGACAGGGAGGAAAAAGCCGATATCAGACAGCAGAAGAAAGGCAGCGCATTCAGCGTCCTTCTCGGCGGTCTTATTGTCATTTCCCTGATCGCGTTCATCTTTGTCCTTCTTGACAGCGGCATTCTCTCCGGCAGCGGCACGCAGACGGTGTACGGAACTCCCCAGCTGACCCAGGAGGAAAAGAAGGCGGCAGAGGAAGAAGCGAGGATTGCCGAGGAAGAAGCCAAACAGAAGAAGAAAGAAGCTGAGGAAGCTGCGAGAGCCGAGGAAGAAGCCGCGCGGAAAGCGGAAAAAGAAGAATCGGAGAGACTGGCTGAAGAGGAAGCGGCCCGGAAGGCAGAGGAAGAAGCGAAGAAGAGAGCGGAAGAGAAGGAAGAGGAAGAGGCGCGAAAAAAAGCGCTCGAAGAAGAACAGAAAGTACTGGCACGCGACTTTATCCTCGACGAGAGCAATATCCGTTACTATTCCGAGGAAGAACTGAACTCCCTGACTGACAGAGAGGTCCTCTTTGCGCTGAATGAGATTTACGCGAGAAGGGGCAGGATCTTTACCGGAGAGGAGTTTAAAAGATACTTCGAGAGCAAGGACTGGTATAAAGGCAGGATTCCGGCAGAGGAATTTGACGCCAATCAAGATGAACGCTTTAATGAGTATGAAAAAGCCAATATCAATACTCTTGTAAAAATAGCACAGGAAAGAGGAATTCGCTGAGAAGACCTTTCAGAGCGTCATACGAGGAGAAATGATATGGGAATTTATGATTATGTGATCAAAAACGGCAAGGGTGAAGATGTGCCTATGAGCGATTACAAAGGAAAGGTGCTTCTGATCGTCAACACTGCCACCGGATGCGGATTCACGCCTCACTATGAGCCGCTGGAGAAGATGTACGAGAAATATCACGACAGGGGATTTGAGATCATCGACATTCCATGCAATCAGTTCGCTGGACAGGCACCTGAGTCTGACGAGGAGATCCACCAGTTCTGCACACTTAAATACAACACACAGTTCCCGCAGATGAAGAAGTCGGAAGTGAACGGAGAGAATGAACTGCCGCTTTACACTTATCTTAAGAGCCAGCAGGGATTCAAGGGATTCGGCTTCGGCCCCGCAGCTCTCGCGATGAGCGCGCTGCTCAAAAAGATCGATAAGAACTATAAGAATAATCCGGACATCAAGTGGAACTTCACAAAATTCGCGGTAGACAGAGACGGCAATGTTGTCGCGAGATTTGAGCCTACTGAAGATATGAAGAAAGTGGACAAATTTGTGGAAGACCTGCTGTAAATAACCGTGCAGGACATCGGTCGATTCCGGACGGCAGGCTCTTTGGAGCCTGCCGGGACCTGAAACCGTAAAAATAAAAAAAGTGCTTGCGTGAGCAAATAGATTCTGATATAGTAATAAATGCGTCAAGCAAGTACATATGGCTCGTTGGTCAAGGGGTCAAGACGCCGCCCTCTCACGGCGGAATCATGGGTTCGATTCCCGTACGAGCTACTGGCTGTCAGAGTAGTGATCTGGCAGCTTTTTTTGTGGAAAATCCCGTAGATATACGTTTTTTGGAAATTACTTGCATTTTTGTGAAAAGTGTGATAATTTTCATATGTTGAATATGGTACGGTTTGAAAGTGGGCTTGCAAGTCCACTTTTTTGATGCCCTGAAGAATTATGGTGACCGGAGCACGGTCAAGGAGGATTATGGCCAACAGGATATCTGGCAGAGCCAGGATTGAAAACGAAGCCGAGAAGCTGACTGAGCCGATCGCTCTGAAGCACGGCGTTCGTATCTATGATGTGGAGTATGTTAAGGAAGGCCCCGAGTATTATCTCAATATTTATATCGATAAGGACGGGGGAGTCTCCATACTGGATTGTGAAGCTGTGAGCAGAGAGCTATCCGACAAACTGGATGAAGCTGACCTGATCAGCGATGCCTATACGCTTGTTGTTTCAAGCCCGGGGCTGGGGAGAACTCTCACGAAGGACAGACATCTTCAGAACAGTCTGGGAGAGAAAGTGGAAGGAAAACTTTTCAAAGCTGATCCGGATATCGGCGGAAAGGAATTTGAAGGCGTGCTCACCGCATGGGACGCCGGAACGATCACTGTCTCGATCGAAACTGTGCCAAACTCCGCAGGGAGAAAGAAAAAAAGCAAAGAGGGACAAAACGGACCGGAGAACAGTTCCCGCTCCGTTGTGATCCCGAGAAAAGATATCGCTGTACTCAGACTATATCTGGATATCTGAATGAAAGCCGCAGACCGGGGATGGCTGCGCACTCAGGAAAAATAGTAAGACTGGTTCCGGAAAAGGAGACAAGATGAACACAGAACTTAAAGAGGCAATTGAGGCGCTTGAAAAAGAAAAAAATATTATGCGCGAGACTTTGTTCGAGGCTATTGAAAACGCGCTCTTAACTGCCTGCAAGAGCAATTTCGGCAGAGTGGACAACATAAAGGCGTGGGTAGACCGCGACACATTTGAGTATTACTGCACAGCAGAAAAAGAGGTCGTGGAAACGAAGGATGATGTCGAGGACAAGCTCACACAGATCGCGCTGGAGGATGCGGTAAAGATCAACCCCGCGGTAAGAACCGGCGACAAAGTGGAAGTGAAGATCAACAGCCAGTCCTTTGGCAGGATCGCCACACAGATCGCCAAGAACGTGATCCTTCAGAAGATCCGGGAAGAAGAGCGCAGCGCTATCTACGATTATTACATCAAGATGCAGAAGAATATTGTGACAGGTATTGTACAGCGCATTAACGGCGGCAATATCAGCGTGAATCTCGGAAGAGCGGAAGGACTTCTCAATGAAAAAGAGACAGTCCCCGGCGAACACTTAAAGCCCACAGACAGGATCAAGGTCTATATCATTGACGTCCGCACTACAAACCGCGGCCCCAGGATCCTTGTCAGCCGCACTCATCCCGAACTTGTCAAAAAACTGTTTGAGCAGGAAGTTGCCGAGATTCAGGACAAAGTCGTTGAGATCAAGAGCATTGCGAGGGAGGCGGGAAGCCGCACCAAGATCGCCGTATACTCCAATGATCCCAAGGTTGACGCCGTCGGCGCCTGCGTTGGCGTAAACGGTATCCGCGTCAACAATATCGTCGATGAACTTCGCGGTGAAAAGATCGACATCATCAACTGGGACGAGAACCCCGGCAATCTGATCCAGAACGCCCTCTCTCCTGCCAAGATCGTCGCTGTATTCGCGGATCCCGAGGAGAAGACAGCAAAGGTAGTTGTTCCTGATTACCAGTTGTCCCTGGCTATCGGACGCGAAGGACAGAACGCTCGTCTTGCAGCCAAACTTACAGGCTATAAGATTGATATCAAGAGCGAGACGCAGGCCAAGGATGCTCCCGGATTCCGCTACGAGGATTACGAGGACGAATACTACGAAGACGACGAATACGATGAAGAGTATCAGGATGACGGGGAGTACTCCGAGGATGCTGAGTATTCTGAAGAAGAGTATTCGGACGAAGAAGAGATGGCTTATGAGTCTGACGGCGCAGATGAGACCGCCGAGGAAATAGAGACTGAAGAGTGATCGCTGATCCGGGGCAGGAGGTAAAATGCAGGGAAAGATTCCTATGCGCAGATGTACAGGCTGCGGTGAGATGAAGGAGAAGAAAAGTCTGATCCGGATCGTGCGCACGCCTGAGGGAGAGATCAAACTGGACAGGACCGGAAAGACAAACGGCAGAGGCGCTTATCTCTGTGATGATCCTGGCTGCCTGCGCATGGCGCAGAAAAAGCGGTCTCTTCAGAGGTCACTTGGGACTGCGATCCCGGATGAGATCTTTGACGAACTGGCCGGCAGATGGGAGGTGTCTTCAGATGGATAGACTGCTGTCACTTCTCGGGATCGCCCAGAAAGCGGGAAAAGTCGTCAGCGGCGGTTTCCTGTGTGAAAAGTCGATCAAGGCTAAGCAGGCCAGACTGGTGATCCTGGCGGAAGACGCACAGAAGAATACTGTGAGTACGATCAGTAATAAATGTACTTTTTATAATATACCGTTTGGCTTTTACGGAAGCAAAGAGACGCTTGGCCGCGCCATTGGCAAAGAGGAACGCTCCTGCGTTGCTGTGACGGACCAGGGGCTTGCGGATAGCATTAATAAGCTGCTCAGCAGCGGGAAGAAAGAGGAGTAAATGGCGACAGAGAATACAGGTGCAAATGAGAACAAAAAAGCAGGGGAGGCGGCCAGAAAGCCCAGACCGGCTGACGGCAAGACTCCTGTAAAAAAGAAAAAGATCATTATCGTGACGGGAAACAGCAGTAAGAGCCGTCAGAGTTCCGGACAGCGGAGCGCCTATTCGAGCGGATCTTACTCCAGTGGAGGAACAGGTTCCTATACTTCCGGAAGCGGAAGAAAGCCCAGACCGGCCGGACAGACCGGCGCCCGCAGAGATCAGACTGCAGGAAGGCCCAGAACTGAAGCGAAGCCTGTGCCTCACAAGATCATCCGCCCGAGCGTGAAGCCCACACAGATGGAAGTGGATTATCACAAACCCGAACAGGTCACAAGGCAGCCCAGGAGAACGGAAGAGACCGCTCCCGCAGTAAGCGAGGTCAAGGCGGCGTTAGAACCGGTCCAGGCGGTTCAGGAAGCGGAGCCTGTAAAGACCGCGGCTGTGATCGAACCTGAACAGAAGCCTGTTGAAACAGTGGCGGAAGAGGTTAAGCAGCCCGTGGCGGAGCATGTGGAAACGCCTGTTCAGCCTGCAGAACCGGTCGAAACCGAGAAAGAACAGCCCGCAAGCAAGGCTGTTTCTGAAAGTGCGCCGGAAGAAGCTCCTAAGGCTGCGAAGACAGAAGAAATTCCAGCCCGGAGCGCACAGGGCAAAATCGCTGAAGAGACGGATAACAGACAAAGATCAGGTCAGCGCGACCGCGACAACAGAGGAACTCCCGCGAGAGACAGAAATGCCCAGGGACAGGGCGGCGCCCGCAGAGATAACCGCGGCGGCGACCAGAGCGGCGCAAGAAGAGAAAATCGCAGCGGCGATCAGGGCAGTTTCCGCAGAGACAATCGCAGCGGCGATCAGGGCGGCTTCCGCAGAGATAATCGCAGCGGCGACCAGAGCGGCGCAAGAAGAGAAAATCGCAGCGGCGATCAGGGCGGTTTCCGCAGAGACAATCGAAGCGGCGACCAGAGCGGCTTCGGCGGACGCAGCGCAAGACCCGGACAGGGTCCCCGCGGCACAGGAGCTCCCGCAGCGGGACGCCAGGGCACAAGACCCGGCATGGCGGAAGGCGGACGCCGCAGAACAGCCGGACGAGCCGGTGAAGGAGAGGCTTTCGGCAGAGAAGCTGAGAAGCACAGAGACGATAATAAGAGAAAGATGAACCAGGAGCGCGACAAGCGGTCCAAGAAGGATTTCATCTATAATGAGGATGAAAACCACAGAAGAAGCGGCAACAAGGCCGGTAAGTTTATCCGCCCCGAGAAAAAGGTGGAAACTGCTGTCGAGGAGCAGATCAAGACGATCACTATTCCTGAGAAGCTCACGATCAGAGAACTGGCTGAAGCTATGCATATGAATCCTTCCGAGATCATCAAGAAGCTCTTCCTGGCAGGTCAGATCATGACTCCCAACAGTGAGGTGGAGTATGATGAGGCGGAGAAGATCGCGCTTGATTATGACATTCTCTGCGAGAAAGAACAGAAAGTCGATGTCATCGAAGAACTGCTTCGCGAAGAAGAGGACTCCGAGGAAGATATGGTGACAAGGCCTCCGGTAATCTGCGTCATGGGTCACGTAGATCACGGCAAGACTTCCCTGCTCGACGCGATCAGGGAGACAAACGTGACAAGAGGCGAAGCCGGCGGAATCACTCAGGCGATCGGCGCATATACGATCTCCCTGAACGGAAGAAGCATCACATTCCTCGATACGCCCGGACACGAGGCGTTTACGGCAATGCGTATGCGCGGCGCGAATTCCACTGACATTGCAGTACTTGTAGTAGCAGCGGACGACGGCGTCATGCCGCAGACAATTGAGGCGATCAACCACGCCAAAGCTGCCGGCGTAGAGATCATTGTCGCAGTCAATAAGATCGACAAGCCCGGCGCGAATGTTGAGCGTGTAAAACAGGAAATGACTGAGTATGAACTGGTTCCCACAGACTGGGGCGGAAGCACGGAATTCGTTCCCGTATCCGCCAAGACAGGCGAGGGCATCGAAGACCTGCTTGAGACGATCCTTCTCACAGCAGACATCCTTGAACTCAAGGCTAATCCCAACAGAAAGGCAAGAGGTCTCGTACTTGAGGCCAAGCTTGATAAGGGAAGAGGCCCGGTGGCGAATGTGCTCGTTCAGAAAGGAACACTGCATATCGGCGATTTCATTTCCGCAGGAGCGAGCTCAGGTAAGGTTCGCGCGATGATCGACGACAAGGGAAGAAGGATCAAGGAAGCTACACCTTCACAGCCTGTAGAGATCCTGGGTCTCTCAGACGTTCCCGGCGCCGGCGAAGTCATCATTGCCCATGAGACCAACGATGAAGCAAGGGCCTATGCGGAGACATACAAGAACCAGCATAAGGAAGAACTCATCGAGGATACCAAGATGCGTATGAATCTGGATGATCTCTTCAACCAGATGAAGGAAGGCAATCTCAAGGAGTTCAACCTGATCATCAAGGCAGATGTACAGGGATCTGTGGAAGCGCTCAAGCAGAGCCTTCTCAAGCTCTCCAACGAGGAAGTCGTTGTCAAGGTCATCCACGGCGGCGTAGGCGCGATCACCGAATCCGACGTGACGCTTGCATCCGCTTCCAACGCAGTTATCATCGGATTTAACGTCCGTCCTGACGCGACAGCCAAAGCGATGGCCGAGCACGAAGGCGTTGATATCAGACTTTACAAAGTCATTTATCAGGCGATCGACGCAGTGGAAGCGGCCCTCAAGGGCATGCTCGCGCCGATCTATGAGGAGCGCGTTATCGGACATGTGGAAGTCAGACAGATATTCAAGGCTTCCGCAGTCGGAAATATCGCAGGTTCCTATGTGCTTGACGGCGTGATCCGCAGAGGCTGCAAGTGCAGGATCACGAGAGCCGGAGAGCAGATCTTCGAAGGCGATCTCGCATCCCTTAAGAGATTTAAAGATGACGTCAAGGAAGTCAAGGCCGGTTACGAGTGCGGACTGGTATTCGACGGATTTGATAAGATGCAGGTATTTGACATTGTCGAAGCCTACGATTTGGTAGAGGTACCCAGAACATGAGAAAAAACAGCGTAAAGAACCGCAGGATCAATGACGAAGTGCAAAGAGCGCTGGCGGGCATCGTCCGTGAAGTCAAAGATCCGCGGATCAGTCCGCTGACCAGCGTCACAGGTACGGAAGTGGCCCCGGACCTCAAGACCTGCAGAGTGTATGTGAGTGTGTACGGCGATGACAAAGCCGGTGAGAAGACTATGGAAGGCCTTAGAAGCGCTGCGGGATTCATACGCAGTGAGCTGGCCAGAAAAGTCAATCTCCGAAATACTCCGCAGCTCACGTTCGTACTGGACGATTCAATTGCTTACGGCGTAGCCATGTCACACCGCATTGACGAAGTGACCGCTGCGGACCGCGAAGCAGAGCTGGCCAGAGGCGAAGAGACAGACGAAAGTACACAGAAATAATGAATTTAACGGATTTAGTAAAGAACTGCAAGAGGATCGGGATCAGCGGACATGAGAATCCCGATGGAGACTGCGCCGGATCCTGCTGCGGAACTGCCCTGTATTTGAGAAAGGTATTTCCGGATGCGCAGGTAGATATTTACCTGGAGCCGATGCAGGAATGTCTGAGCAGGAATATTCCCGGTTCCGACACGATCATCCATGATGTGAACGAAAATGAAGAGAAATATGATGCGTTCATTGTACTTGACAGCATACCTGAGAGAATCGGCGAGCCGGAAAAACTCTACAGAGAAGCAGCTGTAAAGATCAATATTGACCACCATATGACAAATCCGGGATCTTTGGAAGCGCAGTGCTATATAGACGGTCATGCGTCCAGCGCTTGCGAACTGGTATATGACCTGATTAAAAAGGAACAGATTGACGTCGACATCGCCAAAGCGCTCTATGTAGGAATGGTCACTGATACGGGAGTCTTCCAGTATTCAAATACAGCGGAGTCCACGATGCGCGCGGCAGGTCATCTGATGAGTTACGGATTTGATCACTCCGCGGTGATCAGGGAGGTGTTCTTCGAGAGGACTTTCCTGCAGGCAAGGATCCTTGGAGCAGCTCTTTCAGGAGCAGAAACGGCTCTGAGCGGAAAATACATCTTTTGCTGTTTTGACAGAGAAATGATGGAGAAACTCGGAGCGGAGAGAAAGGATCTCGATGGCATCAGCGCTCAGCTTCTGCTCACAGAAGGGGTGGACTGCTCAGTGTTCTTTCACGAGTCCGAGCCCGGTATCTGGCGGGCGAGCATGAGGTCTGTTCTGGTCACTGATGTGTCCAGGGCGGCGTCCCTTTTCGGAGGGGGCGGACATGTACACGCGGCCGGATGCACGATCAGTTCAGGGATCGGAGAGGCTATGAAAGCCATCAGGGATGAGTTTGAAGGACAGCTCAGGAACGCCGGAGTTATATGATCCCGGCGGGAAAGGAACAGATCCTCCATGTTTCATGGAATGATGACAATTTATAAAGAAGCGGGGTATACCTCCAGCGACGTGGTCGCGCGGCTGCGGGGGATCCTGCATATGAAAAAGATCGGTCATACAGGAACACTCGATCCGGACGCGGAGGGAGTGCTTCCTGTATGTTTGGGTAATGGGACCAAACTATGCGAACTGATCGCGGACCGGGATAAGGAATACAACGCTGTCATGAGGCTGGGCGTCACGACAGACACCCAGGATATGAGCGGCAAAATATTGAGGCAGGTCTCCGATGAGGAGGTGGCGCGGACTGTGACCGGCGAAATGATCAGGGAGGCAGCCGCCGCGTTTACAGGCGAGATCAGCCAGATCCCTCCTATGTACTCCGCTGTCAAAGTCGGAGGCAAGAGGCTGTATCAGTACGCAAGGCAGGGACAGACCGTGGAGAGAGCCGCCAGAAAGGTGTGGATCCACGAACTGGAGATCACTTCAATAGAGCTTCCTCTCGTGACCATGAGGGTGCGCTGTTCCAAAGGTACCTATATACGTACCCTGTGCCAGGATATTGGTGATAAACTTGGAACAGGCGCGGCTATGGAGCATCTTCTCAGGACCAGAGTCGGACAGTTCAGACTTGAAGACTCCATAAAACTTGACGAAGCAGAAGCGATCATGAAGTCCGAAGATCCGGAGAGAATAAACGGCTATATTCTTCCGGTGGACAGTTTCTTTGAACAGGCGCTGTGCGCGCAAGTGCGGGAAGAGGGAATGAGGTATCTTCTGAACGGCAATACACTCAGGAGAGAGTTTACGGATCTTCCCCGCAGCGCGGAAGCGAAAGATGTCAGGATGTACGACAGGAGCGGGAAATTCTATGCGCTCTACAGATATGATCCGGTGAAGGATGAACTCAGAAACGTCAGGATGTTTCTGTCATGACCGGTTAATGGAAAGGATCATTAAATGCGGATAATCAGCGGTACAACTAAGTTCATGATCCCTGAGGGAACTGCGGTGGCTATCGGGAAGTTCGACGGACTTCACCTTGGACACAGGAAACTTCTGTCTGAGATCCTTCGCCAGAAAGAAGACGGACTTAAGGCGGCGGTATTTACATTTGATCCCTCTCCGGAGGTGTTCTTCGGCATGAATCCTTCGAGAGAGCTCTCTACGAATCAGGAAAAAAGGGAACTCTTCAGGGAGATTGGGATCGATATACTGGTGGAATTTCCGTTTAATAAAGATACTGCGGCGATCTCTCCGGAGGACTTTGTCATAGATATCCTCGTAAAGAGAATGAACGCTAAATTTGTGGCAGCCGGAACGGATCTGTCTTTTGGCGCGATGGGAAAAGGGAACTTTACACTTCTGTCCTCCCTTGCCAGGCACCTGGGATTTGAAGCGTGCAAGATCGACAAAATAGAGAGAAACGGCAAAGTCATCAGTTCGACTCTGATCAGAAGCCTCGTGGAAGAGGGCAATATGGAAGAAGCCGCTGCCTGTCTGGGGGCCCCTTATAAGATCACGGGCAAAATAGTGCACGGCAAGGCGCTTGGCAGAAGGATCGGTATACCGACCCTTAATCAGACGCCTCCTTCAGACAAACTGCTTCCTCCCTTCGGAGTCTATTATTCGGAAGTAAAGACCGACGGCAAGGTGTTTAAGGGGATCACGAACATTGGGATCAAGCCTACGGTCACAAACGAAAACAAGGTGACGGTGGAGACTTCCCTCTATGATTTTTCCGGGGATCTGTATGGCGAGACCGCCGAGGTCAGCCTCCTGACCTTCAGAAGACCCGAGATGCGCTTTTCCGGCGTCGCGGAACTCAAAAAGACGATGGAGAAGGATATCAGGGCGGGAGAGATCTACCACGGACTAAGACCGATCGATTAAGACTTCTTTAAGTTTATACGACAATGAAAATTGTGTTTACATAAAGAGAAGTTTGTGGTAAAATGCCATTTGTTTAACGACTACCGACACTTAGGCCGAAGCTTCTCCGGCGCGGTCCCGGTGTACGGCGGATCACATTAAGAAAAGGAGAAATACTATGATTACCAAAGAGAAAAAGACAGCTGTTATCCAGGAGTACGCAAGATTCGAAGGCGATACAGGTTCACCGGAAGTTCAGATCGCTATCCTGACCGCAAGGATCAAGGAGCTCACTGAGCACATGAAGGCGAACAAGAAGGATTTCCACAGCGCAAGAGGCCTTCAGAAGATGGTAGGTAAGCGCAGAGCTCTTCTTGACTATCTCAAGAGAACTGATCTTGAAGGTTATCGTGAACTGATCAAGAAGCTTGGCATCAGAAAGTAATTCATAGGGAATTGAGAGACGGCTCAGACCGAGGATCGGTTGCTGCCGTCTCTTTCTCGTCATGGTAAATGATGAGAGAAGGACGAAGAGAAGAAAGAGACGTAAAGAAGAAAAAGGAGAGAGTATGTACAAAACTTATTCCATGGAACTCGCCGGAAGGACGCTCAGTGTCGATATCGGCAGAGTCGGCAAGCAGGCTGGCGGATGCGCATTTATTCACTACGGAGATACTACACTTTTATGTACCGCGACTGCATCTGCGGCGCCCAGAGATGGAATTGACTTCTTCCCGCTCAGCGTTGAGTACAGTGAGAAGTATTACGCGGTCGGCAAGATGCCCGGCGGATTCAACAAGAGAGAAGGCAAGCCCAGCGAGAACGCGATCCTCACAAGCCGCGTTATCGATAGACCCATGCGCCCTCTTTTCCCTAAGGATATGAGAAACGACGTCACTCTTGAGTGTATGGTCATGAGTGTGGACCCTCAGTGCAGACCCGAAATGGTCGCTATGATCGGCGCGTCTTTGGCAACTACAATTTCCGATATTCCTTTCGACGGCCCCTGCGCAGCGACCCAGATCGGCCTTGTGGACGGCGAAGTGATCATCAACCCCAGCCAGGAGCAGTGGGACTTCGGCGATCTGTGCCTGACCGTCGCTTCTACCGCTGATAAGGTGATCATGATCGAAGCCGGCGCCAATGAGATCCCTGAAGAGGATATGATCCGCTATATTTACATGGCTGACGAGCAGAATAAGAAGATCATCGAGTGGATTGGTAAGATCGCTGCAGAGTGCGGAAAGACAAAGAGAGAATATGTCAGCTGCGCGATCCCGGAAGAGATGTTCGCTGCAATCCGCGAGATCGTTCCTCCGGCAGAGATGGAAGTGGCTGTATTTACAGATGACAAGCAGACCCGCGAGGGCAACGTCGCCGCTGTTACTGAGAAGCTCAGAGAAGCTTTCGCGGACAAGGAGGAGTGGCTCGCGATCCTGGACGAGGCTGTATATCAGTATGAGAAGAAGACAGTCCGCAAGATGATCCTTAAGGACCACAAGCGCCCTGACGGCCGTGAACTGAACCAGATCCGTCCTCTCGCCGCAGAAGTCGACCTGATCCCTAGAGTGCACGGTTCCGCTATGTTTACCCGCGGACAGACACAGATCTGCAACGTTGTAACTCTTGCGCCTCTCTCCGAGGCACAGAGAGTTGAGGGCCTTGACCCCAACATCACTGAGAAGAGATACGTTCACCAGTACAATTTCCCGGCTTACTCCGTAGGCGAGACCAGAGTTTCCAGAGGACCCGGACGCAGAGAGATCGGACACGGCGCTCTTGCAGAGAGAGCTCTGATCCCGGTACTCCCCACAGTTGACAAGTTCCCTTACTCTATCCGTTCTGTATCTGAGACCTTTGAATCCAATGGATCTACATCTATGGCTTCAACATGCGCTTCCTGCATGGCTCTTATGGCTGCAGGCGTGCCTATCAAGTCCCAGGTGGCCGGTATCAGCTGCGGTCTTGTGACAGGTGACAAGGACGAGGATTTCGTACTCCTTACAGACATCCAGGGGCTTGAGGACTTCTTCGGCGATATGGACTTCAAGGTGACAGGTACCCACGAGGGTATCACTGCGATCCAGATGGACATCAAGATCCACGGTCTCACAAGAGCGATCGTGGAAGGCGCCATCGCAAGATGCAAAGAGGCACGCGAGTTCATCATGAACGGCGTCATGAAAGAAGCTATCGCCGAGCCTCGTGAGACAGTTAATGAGTACGCTCCCAAGATCGACTATATGCAGATCGATCCTGAGAAGATCGGTGAAGTTGTCGGCCAGCGCGGAAAGACCATCAATGAGATCATCAAGCGCACCGGCGTACAGATCGATATCGAGGATGACGGCAGCGTTTCCATCTGCGGCAATGACGCCAAGGGCATGGAACTTGCCAAGAAGTATATCAATACTATCGTTTCTGAATTCGAGGAAGGCCAGGTCCTTGACGGCACAGTCGTCAGCATCAAGGAATTCGGCGCGTTCGTCGAGTTTGCTCCCGGAAAGGAAGGCATGGTTCACATCTCCAAGATCGCGAACCGCCGCATCGAGCATGTCGAAGATGTGCTGACTCTGGGCGATAAGGTCACCGTAGTCTGCCTCGGCAAGGACAGAATGGGAAGACTGAGCTTCTCCATGAAGGACGTAAACAAGCAGAAAAAGAATAAGTAATAGGACTCATTAAAACCCGGCAGGCCAGGGCATTTGTAAAAAATGCGCTGGCTTTGCCGGGTTCATTATGCAGTTATACGAATCAGTTATTTGAAGCAGGAGAATAGAATATGTCAACAACAGCGCAGGAAATCGCACGCAGACGGACATTTGCGATCATTTCCCATCCCGATGCGGGTAAAACAACGCTGACGGAGAAGTTCCTTCTGTACGGAGGAGCGATCAATCTCGCGGGAAGTGTCAAGGGAAAGGCGACAGCCAGACACGCGGTGTCGGACTGGATGGAGATCGAGAAGCAGAGAGGAATCTCTGTGACCAGTTCGGTGCTGCAGTTCGAATATGACGGATGCTGCATCAACATTCTGGATACACCGGGTCACCAGGACTTCTCCGAGGATACATACCGCACGCTTATGGCAGCGGATTCAGCGGTGATGGTCATTGACGGAGCAAAAGGCGTTGAGCCCCAGACCAAGAAACTTTTCAAGGTCTGTACCATGCGTCATATCCCGATCTTTACATTTATCAATAAGATGGACCGCGACGCCCTGGATACATTTGATCTTCTTGACGATATCGAGAAGAATCTGGGCATAGACACTTGTCCAATGAACTGGCCGATCGGTTCCGGTAAAGCTTTCAAGGGCGTTTTCGACAGGGAAAAGGAAGAAGTGATCACCTATGCGGATACCCAGAAGGGTACCAGAGAGGGGACACAGACAAGGATCCCCATGTCAGATGAGGACAGGATCCTCGACGAACTGGGTGAGGACGCAGCGGAGCAGCTGCGCGAGGAAGTGGAACTTCTTGACGGGGCAAGCGCAGGCTTTGATCTTGAAGAAGTCAGGGCGGGAAAACTGACGCCGGTATTTTTTGGCTCCGCTCTCAACAATTTCGGTGTTGAGATCTTCCTCAGGCATTTCCTTGAGATGGCTCCGGCTCCTTCAGCGAGAATGACGGACCAGGGACCGGTGGATCCGGTAGAGGACGCCTTCTCGGCTTTTGTATTCAAGATCCAGGCCAATATGAATAAAGCCCATAGAGACAGGATCGCATTCATCCGCATATGCTCCGGAAGATACGATATCGGCATGGATGTCAAACATGTGCAGAGTGGAAGAGTACAGAGGCTTTCCCAGCCCCAGCAGCTCATGGCAGACGACAGAAAGATCCTGAGCGAGGCCTATGCAGGAGATATCATCGGTATCTTTGATCCCGGCCTGTATTCCATCGGCGATACATTCTGCATGCCCAAAGCGGGATTCAGATATGAGGGCATCCCCACATTCGCGCCTGAGCACTTCGCGAGGGTGCGCCAGGTGGATACCATGAAGAGAGACCAGTTCGTCAAGGGGATCAAGCAGATCGCCCAGGAAGGCGCGATCCAGATTTTCAGAGAGCTTCATACTGGCATGGAGGAGATCATCTGCGGAGTTGTGGGTATGCTGCAGTTTGATGTTCTGCAGTTCAGGCTTAAGAGCGAATACAATGTAGATATCATCCTTGAGCAGCTGCCGTATGAGCATATACGCTGGGTCACTAAGTGCGACACGGATATCATGCGGATCACCGGCACGACGGACATGAAGAGAGTAGAAGACCTCAAGGGAAATCCTTTGCTTCTCTTTATCAATCCCTGGTCGGTTCAGATGGTCCTGGACAGAAACGAGGGACTGGAGCTGTCAGAATTTTCCCGGGGCTGACTATAGGCAAAGATTGCATAATCTGATAAAATATTATGATGTATATGCAAAATATACAGGTAAGGCTTAGATATTAAACGGGAGGCTCTTATGGCACAGGAAAAGAATACGGGTGAGAGATATAATGACGCATTGGATATCGGCACCGTAAAGATCGCTGACGACGTGGTCGCTCTTATAGCTGCATTTGCGGCTATGGAAGTAGAGGGCGTCTCCGGAATGGCCGGAGGTCTGGATATGGATACGGTTAGTAAAGGCGGTATGAAGAGACTCGGCAAGACCGTCAGGGTGGAAGTAAGCAAGGAAGGCGTGCAGGCAGATCTGGCTGTAGATCTTGTCTACGGATACAGCATTCCCGAGACATGCAGCAAGGTACAGGACAGAGTAAAGACCTCCATCGAGAATATGACCGGCCTCGAGGTCAAGGACGTCAATATTCGTGTGTCCGGTATCAAGATGAACGACTAATGATTGAAAGACGGGTTATATGAACAGGAAGAGTTTGAGAGAGCAGATCTTTAAGCTGCTTTTCAGAACAGAATTTAATGATCCTGCAGAGATGGAGGAACAGGCGGAGTTCTTCTTTGACAGCGGGGATATGACTGTCACCGAAAAGGACAGGGAGTATATTACCGGCAAGTGCAGCAGGATCCTCGAGAATATCGAGGAGATTGACAGAACGCTGGACGATAAGCTGGAGGGGTGGACGGTGAGCCGTCTTCCCAAGGTCGAACTTGCGATCCTTCGCCTCGGTACATACGAGATCCTTTACGACGACTCGGTTCCTACAGGCGTCGCTATTAACGAAGCCGTGGAACTCGGGAAGAAATTCGGAGAAGACGGGTCGGGCGCGTTCATCAACGGCGTTCTGGCCGGTATTTCCGGCAAGGAGAGAAGTAAAAGATCTTCCTCAGACCGCGAGGAGAAGGCTTCCCGCCCCGGATCCGCTTCCGGCGGCAGCGTCTCGGAGCGCAAGGGCGAGACTTATATCACAAGGAGAATATGAGAAAGATATTTTCTGTATCGGAGATCAACCGGTATGTAAAGAGGATGTTTGAGCAGGATGACCTTCTCCACGGCGTTCTTGTCCGCGGAGAAGTGAGCAACTGCAAGTATCATTCGTCCGGTCATATTTATTTCACTTTGAAAGATGCCTCGGGCACGCTTTCCTGCGTAATGTTCGCGGGGCGGAGACGAGGCCTTTCTTTTCGCATGCAGGAAGGCGATCAGGTCATTGTTTCAGGCGAAGTGGACGTTTACGAGCGCAGCGGCAGCTATCAGCTCTATGCAAACAGGATCATTCAGGACGGCGCGGGAATACTGAACGCGAAGTACGAAGAACTCAAGCGAAGACTTGAGGAATCGGGAATGTTTGACGAGATGTACAAAAAGCCTGTGCCCCGCTATATCAAGACGCTCGGGGTTGTCACGGCACCGACAGGAGCCGCGGTACAGGACATCATCAATATCTCGCTGCGGCGCGATCCATATCTTCAGATCATATTGTATCCTGCCATTGTACAGGGACAGGAAGCTGCGGCGAGTATTTGCGAAGGAATCCGCAGGCTCGATGAATACGGTGTAGATGTGATCATAATCGGCAGAGGCGGAGGCTCACTGGAGGACTTGTGGGCTTTCAACGAAGAGCCCGTAGCAGAAGCTGTTTTTGCCTGCAGTACACCGATCATATCCGCTGTGGGTCACGAGACTGATACTGTGATCACTGACTATGTGGCGGACCTCAGGGCTCCTACCCCATCGGCCGCGGCAGAACTGGCTGTGTTCTCCTATGAACAGTTCGTCAGAGACCTGAGCCACTATTCGGACAGGCTCACCGCGGCAATGGAAGATCAGATCAGGGCGCTTCGGAGAAATACGGAGAGTCTCAGGAGAGAACTCGCGCATCTGTCTCCTTCGTCCAGGATCCGCGACAGAAGGATGTATACGGCGCAGTGCGAGGAGAAACTGGCGCTAGCTATGGAGAGAAAGATCCGGGACTGCAGACAGAAAGCGGACCGCAGGGAGCGCCTTCAGAGCAGGATGGACAGGAAACTTTCGGAAGCAGCGAACAGCATGCGGGTCTATGCCGCCAAACTGGAGCAGCGCTCGCCGCTTGCGAGACTGTCCGCAGGCTATGGTTATATCAGCACCCGGGAAGGAAAAGCGGTGCTGAGTGCGGAATCGGTAAAGCGCGGCGATCTTTTGAACATACAGCTTAAAGACGGTAAGATCGAGGCGGAGGCACTGCGGGTGCTGACGGATCATAAGTGACGGGAGGCAGAGTATGGATAATCAAAATGGCAGTATAACTGTGAACGGATCCCCCGCGGGGGAAGTAAACAGTATTGAGGAAGCCTTCGAAATGCTCGGAAAGATCCTGGCGAAGATGGATGAGCCGGGCGTAACCCTGGAGGAGTCCTTTAACTGTTATGAGCAGGGGATGAAACTGATCCGTTACTGCAATGAGACGATCGACACAGTGGAGAAAAAAGTACAGGTGCTGAGCGCAGAGGGGGATACCGATGAGTTTTGAACAGATTCTGGAAGAAAAAACCGAACATTGCGAGAGAGTTCTCTGTGAGATGCTCCCCGACGCGGACAGACTTGAGGGAAGCGACCGCTTCGCTGAGGAAGTAGTCAGGGCGATGCAATACAGTGTTATGGCGGGAGGAAAGAGACTTCGCCCGCTGTTTTTGTATGAGACCTGCAGGATGTACGGCGGCAGGGAAGAACTGGCTGCTCCCTTTATGGCTGCGCTGGAGATGATCCACAACTATTCACTTGTTCACGATGACATGCCCGCAATGGACAATGATGAATACAGGCGCGGGCGTAAGACCACGTGGCTTGTTTACGGCGAGGGCATGGCGATACTGACCGGAGACGCGCTTCTCAACTATGCCTATGAAACTGCTCTGAAGGCGTTTGACCACTGTGAGAACGCTTCTGAGATAACTAACTGTGTGAGCGCTATGAAACTTCTGGCGCGCAATGCAGGCGTATATGGAATGGTCGGCGGACAGTGCGCGGACCTTGAAGCTGAGAAGAATCCGGCACAGACCAGTGAAGAAGCGCTTACTTATATCCACAAGCATAAGACTGCATGCATGATAGAGAGCGGATTCCAGATCGGGGCGATTCTTGCCGGCGCGCCCGGGAGCGATGTGGATAAACTGGGAAAGATCGCGGAGAACATCGGGATCGCGTTTCAGATCCAGGACGATATCCTCGACGTAATCGGAGACAGCGAGGAACTCGGAAAGCTGACAGGCAGCGATGAAAAGGATGGCAAAGTCACCTATGTGACTATGCACGGACTGGAGAAATCCGCTGAGGACGTGCGGAGAATGTCTGAGGAAGCGCTTGAACTGTACGATTCGCTGACAGTATCTAATGATTTTCTGCGTGAACTGATCGTGGGCCTGATCACCAGGACGAAGTGATATGAAGAAAGAAAAAAAGAGACTGGACGTGCTGCTTGTTGAAAAGGGACTCGCTTCTTCGAGAGAGAAGGCTAAGGCCCTTATCATGGCGGGCATTGTTTACGTCAATCAAAACAAAGAAGATAAGGCCGGTGCGTCTTTTGACCCGGAAGAGGTACAGATCGAGGTGAGAGGGGCGGCGCTTCCTTATGTGAGCAGAGGCGGGCTCAAACTTGAGAAGGCCCTGAAAGTGTTTCCAATCGATCTGACAGACCGCGTGTGCATGGACATCGGCGCTTCCACAGGGGGATTTACGGACTGCATGCTGCAGAACGGCGCGGCGAAAGTCTATTCCATCGACGTTGGATACGGCCAGCTGGACTGGAAACTCAGAAGCGACCCGCGGGTAGTGTGCATGGAAAAGACGAACTTCCGCTATGTTAAGCCGGAGGATCTCGGAGAGGGCCCGATGCCGTCTTTTGCCTCAGTAGATGTGTCTTTCATAGGCCTTGACAAAATACTGCCGGCCGCGCTTCAGATCCTTACGCCCGGAGCTGAGATGGTATGCCTGATCAAGCCGCAGTTCGAGGCTGGAAGAGATAAGGTCGGAAAAAAAGGGGTCGTAAGAGACCGCAAGGTCCATGAGGATGTGGTAAGAGATGTCACTGCCATGGCAGCAGGGCTCGGCTTTGAGGTGCTGGGCCTCGATTATTCCCCGATCAGGGGTCCCGAGGGCAACATTGAGTATCTCATGCATCTGAGAAAGCCTTCTGAAAGCGGAGAGCGTTCTGAAAGCATTGTAACGGAAGAGAAGATAAAGGAATTGGTCGAGGCTTCACACAGCCGGCTGGATACAAATTAAGCTATGGAGAAATTGCTGAAACATAAAATGGGAAGCGGGAGTTTTGATATGAACCGCTTTTACATCATCACAAATACAAAAAAAGACCCTGAATACCGGTTTACCAACATGCTCAAGGGATTTCTTCTTCTCAATGGGAAAAAGTGCATTCAGATCCCTCCCGAAGCCTATGAGAACAGAAAGAGACTGGATATCGACCTCGATCCGGAAACGGACTGCGTTATCGTGATCGGAGGAGACGGATCTGTGATCAGGGCGGCGCACCTTGTGCTGGGAAGCGGCGTTCCGATCCTCGGGATCAATCTCGGAACCTTGGGGTATCTGGCTGAAGTCGAGAAAGGCAACTGGCAGGAAATGGTCAGTCTTCTTCTGGACGGCGCTTATGAGATCGAGCCCAGGATGATGCTGGAAGGGCGCATGACAGAGAGAAACGGCGTCACTGTGGAAGGCGGTAAAGTCCTGCACGCGCTCAATGAAGCGGTGATCGTCAGAAACAGCGCGTTCCGCGCCCTGAATTTCAACGTGTATGTGGACGGTCATCTGCTGAACAATCTCAACGCGGACGGTATAATCGTCGCGACGGCAACCGGTTCTACGGCTTATAATCTGTCAGCCGGCGGACCCTTGGTGGAACCCAAAGCGCAGCTGATGCTGCTCACGCCCGTCTGCGCGCACACGCTCAACACAAGAAGCGTAGTTCTGTCGGCGGAAGACGCCATTGTGATCGAAATGGTGAAGACCACCAGGAACGAAGCGATCAAGGCAGAAGCTGTATTTGACGGAGGGAGCAGTTTCCCGCTTCAGTACGGGGACCGCATTGAGATCAGGCGGTCGGAAGAAGTGACCAATCTTGTAAAACTAAGCAGAAGAAGCTTTTTAAGTACGCTTCATAAGAAATTGTCATCATAAAAATGACCGGAATCGATTGAGGGAACCATGAAGAAAAAACGCCTTGACAAGATCCTGGAGATCATAAGAAATAATGAGATCGAGACGCAGGCTGAGCTTGCGGAAAGACTCAGGAACAGCGGATATAATGTGACACAGGCAACGGTTTCACGGGACATTAAGGAGCTGGGACTCATAAAGACCCCCGCGTCAAAAGGGGGCCAGAAGTATGAGGCAGGCAGTCCCGTCAATGAAGAGCAGCGCCGCTATATCCGAGTGCTCAGGGACAGTGTTCAGAGCGTGGATACGGCGCAGAACATTCTGGTGATCAAGACAGGATCCGGAATGGCAATGGCCGCTGCTGCGGCTCTTGACAACTTAAAGCTTCCTGAGGTCGTCGGTTCCATTGCCGGTGACGATACGATCATGGCCGCGGTAAGGACTGCGGACGAAACTGTTTATCTGATGGAAAAGATAAGCCGAATGCTTGAAGAAGAATGAGGATCCTTTGAAGGGGGAAGGTGGATGCTTCTTAGTTTACATGTTAAGAATCTGGCTCTTATTGAGGAGGAAGAGGTCACCTTTACGGATGGCCTCAATATTTTGACCGGGGAGACGGGGGCAGGAAAATCGATCATAATCGGCTCCGTAAATCTGGCGCTGGGAGGCAAAGCGGATAAGGCGATCATCAGGACCGGGGCTGAGTACGCCCTGATCGAGATGGTCTTTCAGACGGACAACGACCTGCAGCTGAGAAAGCTTGAAGAGATGGATCTTCCTGCCCCGGAGGACGGTACAATTCTGATCAAACGCAAAATACTGCCTGGAAGAAGTGTATGCAGTGTTTGCGGCGAGTCGGTGACGCTCCGGCAGCTTCGGGAGATCGCGGAACTGATGATCGATATATACGGACAGCGGGAGAACCAGAAACTTCTGCGGAGAGAAGCGCAGCTTCAGACTGTCGACGAATTTGCCGGAGATAAGGCTCTGAGGCTCAAAGAAAAAACGGCGGACAGTTACAGCAAGTGGAAATCTCTGAAAGCGGAATGGGACAAGGATGACCTGGACGACGCAGCGAGAAAGCGCGAGGCGGATCTTCTTGCATATGAGTGCAGGGAGATTGAGGAAGCTGCTGTTCGGGAAGGCGAAGATGAGGAGCTGGAGAACCGCTACAGATTGATGGAGAATTTTCGCAGGATCAGCGAGGCGGCGGGGCAGACCGGCATGTGGACAGGAGGATCTGAACACAGCGCTGAGGAAGCTGTGGACCGAGCCGCCAGAGAACTCGCTTCAGTCGGCGGGATAGATCCTGAACTCGACAGGCTGGCGGATGAGCTTTCCGAGATCGAAAATCTTCTGTCGGATTTCAACAGATCTCTCAACGACTATGTCAGGAATCTGACTTTTGATCCCTCTGAATTTGAAGAGATCCGGGACAGGCTCAACCTGATCAACCATCTCAAGGACAAATACGGAAGGAACATAGAGGATATACAAAATGCCCTGAATGAGAAGCAGAAGAGACTTGCTTTTCTTGAGGACTATGAGAACGGAAGGGAAAGACTCCGCAGAGAGATCGATGCAGAGTACAAAAAACTTCTGGAGTTCTGTAAAGAGCTAAGCAAAGTGCGCAGGGAAGCCGCGGATATTTTCGGCGAAAAACTCAGCGCGGCCCTGATGGATCTCAATTTTCCACAAGTGGAATTTGAGAGCAGGATCGAATCCGGAGAAGAGTACGTGTCGGCCGGAGGTTATGACAGACTTGTGTTCTACATCTCCATGAATCCGGGTGAGAGCATGAGGCCTCTGGATCAGATCGCGAGCGGCGGAGAACTCTCGAGGATCATGCTCGGCATGAAAACAGTGTTCGCAGGCAAGGATGAGATCCATACTTTTATCTTCGATGAGATCGACACCGGGATCAGCGGCAAGACCGCATGGAAAGTCGCTGAGAAAATGGGGCGCTTAGCGGAGGATCATCAGATCCTGTGCATCACGCATCTGCCTCAGATCGCTTCAATGCAGGACAGCCATTACTGTATTGCCAAACAGAGTACGGACGGACGCACCATGACTCATATAAACAGGCTCAGCGACGAAGAGAGCGATCGTGAGATCGCGAGGCTTCTCGGCGCGGACCATTTAACGGAAGCAGCGCTTTTGAACGCGCGGGAAATGAAAAAAATGGCACATGGCGGGAAAGGGAAGTAATGATGAGTACCCGAAGCGACGTGGAGTTTATTGTCAATAAGATCCTGGCGGGGTTTAAGGTCACGCGCGTGGATGAGATCCCCGCGATCGACCTCTATATGGACCAGGTGCTGACATTTCTCGGAGAGCGCCTGAGAAGGACTGCCCGCAAATCGGACGCAGATAAAATTCTGACGAAAACGATGGTCAATAATTACGTCAAGAATAAGGTTATGATCCCTCCGGTGAAAAAGAAATACGGCAGGGACCACATCCTCCTTCTGATGGTCATTTACTACATGAAGAGCTTTCTCTCCATCGATGATATCCGCAGCATTGTGGGACCTGTATCTGACAAATACGCACAGCCTACGACTATATCGGCGGAACAGCAGGCGGCCAAAAGGCACCGCTATTCAATGTCTGACGTCTATACGGAATTGTTCGGATATGTCAGCAGGAATGTGGAGCGCTTTCCGGAGGAAGTTGAAAAGATCCTTGATGAGACGGACAACGCGTTTATGAGCGCGCCGGAGGAAGACCGCGAAATGCTCCGAAGATTCAATGTGATCTGCCAGCTCAGCGCGGATATATACCTGAGAAAGCTCCTGATCGAAAAACTTCTGGATGAGACGCCGGGAGTTACCGATTCCGGAAGGAATAGCAGAACAAAGACATGAAACTGTTTACGATCAAATAGACTGATAAGGATTACTGTTTATGTCCATTTATGACAATTTAAATAAAGAGCAGGCGGAGGCCGTAAAAAGGACTGAGGGACCGGTCCTGATCCTGGCCGGCGCCGGCAGCGGAAAGACCAGGGTGATCACCCACAGGATCGCTTATCTTATGGATGAGTGCGGCGTGAACCCCTGGAATATTCTTGCGATCACTTTTACCAACAAGGCCGCGGGAGAGATGCGCGAGAGAGTTGATAACCTGATAGGCTTTGGTGCCGAGAGCGTCTGGATCTCCACGTTCCATTCCATGTGTGTCCGGATCCTGCGCCGTCACATCGACCTTCTGGGATACGAGTCTTCGTTTACGATCTACGACACCGATGACCAGAAGACCCTGATGAAGGAAGTCTGCAAATATCTTAAGATCGATACCAAGGATCTCAGGGAGAGGGAGATACTCTCGGAGATCTCCTCAGCCAAGAATGAGTTGATCACGCCCCTTCAGTACAGAGAAGAAAATACCGGCGTGAGCTTTCGCAGCAAGAGGATCGCGGACGCGTATGACGAATATCAGAAGAGGCTCCGCAAAAACAACGCAGTTGACTTTGACGATCTTCTCATGCTGACTGTTGAACTGTTCCACTCCCATGATGAAGTTTTGGGAATCTATCAGAACCGTTTCCGCTATATCATGGTGGACGAGTATCAGGACACCAATAACGCGCAGTTTGAACTTGTAAGGCTCCTTGCCGGCAAATACAGAAATCTGTGCGTCGTCGGCGACGACGATCAGTCCATCTACAGATTCCGGGGAGCTAATATCCGCAACATTCTGGATTTTGAAAAGGTCTATCCCGACGCTTTTGTTGTAAAGCTGGAACAGAATTACAGGTCCACGCAGAATGTTCTTGACGCCGCGAACGCCGTGATCCGCAACAATACCGGCCGCAAAGACAAATCTCTGTGGACGGACAAGGGCGCGGGAGAAAAGATTCATGTGCGTGTATTTGATACCGCGAGAGACGAGGCGGCTTTCGTGGCGGAGGATATTGAAGAAAAATGCAGAAGAGAAAGAGACCTGCATTACGGAGATTTCGCGGTACTGTACAGGACTAACGCGCAGGCAAGAGCGCTGGAGGAGAGGTTCGTACTCGCTTCTGTTCCCTACAATGTGGTCGGCGGCACGAATTTCTACGACCGCAGAGAGATCCGTGACATGATCGCCTATTTAAAGACTGTGGAAAACGGTCAGGACGAGATCGCGGTGCGCCGGATCCTCAATGTCCCCAGACGTGGTATCGGTCAGACAACGATCAGCCGGATCGCCGATTACGCCGTGAGCCGTGACATCACTTTTTTCGAAGCGATGGAGAGATGCAGGAACATCACTTCAATCGGAAGGAGCACTGGCAAAATAGAGAGTTTTGTCAGCCTCATCCGGGAATTTAGGGAATTTGCCGGAAATAACAGACTCTCGGAACTTCTGCGCCATATCATCGTTAAGACAGAGTATGATGCATATCTGAGGGATTCGGACGACGAGGACGGAGAGGACAGGATTTCCAATGTAGATGAACTTGTAAGTAAGATCACGGACTATGAGGAAAACGCAGAGGAACCTACCCTTGCCGGTTTTCTGGAGGAGGTCGCTCTGGTGTCAGCCATCGACGAGACGGGGGATGATAAGGACCGCGTCCTTCTGATGACTCTGCACAGCGCCAAGGGACTTGAATTTCCCCATGTCTATCTCACCGGTATGGAGGACGGCGTCTTTCCCAGTTCGATGGCGCTTAACAGTATCGATGATGAAGCCGAGGAAGAGGAGCGGCGGCTTGCATATGTTGGAATAACGAGGGCAAAGGACGATCTGACACTGACATATTGCAGAACGCGCATGCTGCGAGGCGAAGTACACTACAACCCCGCCAGCAGATTTTTGACAGAGATCCCGGAAGAACTGATCGACGGGACAGAGGCCTTAAGTCCCTTCGGAACAAGCTCGTTTTCGAGAAATCCGTTCAGAGAGGAATCTTTTGGCGGGAACCTGTTCAGAGAGGAATCTTTTGGCGGGAGCCGATTCCCTGACAGGTATTCAGGCAGCAGCGCGACAGGCGAAAAGGGCAGCCCGGGAGTGAATACGGGCACAAGGAGCTCACGCCCCAGACTGAAAGCAGTCTATAAAAAGCCGTCCACAGATGAGTCAAAGAAGCCATATATTGCTAGAATGTCGGGCTCGGGGAGCGGCCTTTCATCCCTGCAGAAAGGTATGCCTGCCAAGGCCTCAAGACCGGACTACCGGGAAGGCGACAGAGTCCGCCATGTCAAATATGGCGAGGGCACTGTTAAGGCGATCGAAGAGGGACCGAGGGATTATAAGGTGACGGTTGTGTTTGATGATTACGGACAGAAGGTCATGATGGCTGCTTTTGCCAGACTTGTAAAGTGCTGAGTGCTCACTCTGCGTTTCGGAATGATTTTGAAACTTATGTGAACGAAACGGAAACGGTGGAAATGCACGGATGTTAGTGGTATATTATTGATAGCAGCAAAAACTATCTGTATTGTTTTTATAAAGCACTGGGAGGAACACAACAAATGACAAGAGATAAGTTACAGGAACTGATTGACGCGGTAAGAGCTGAGGAAAAGAAGATCCCTGTCGTTACAATTCTTGCGGTGATCGGAGCGATCGCAGCTCTTGCGCTCATTGCTTACGGCATCTATCGTTTTCTCACGCCGGACTATTTTGACGATTATGACGACGACGATGATTTCGACGATGACGATTTTGACGATGATTTCGACGACGATTTTGAGGATGAGGAAGCTGCGGCCGCTGAAGCGTAAGCGGATTTAAGGCGCAGTATAATGATCGATCGTTAGTCTTAAACAGGCTGATATTAAGGGCAGCCCGGCATTCTGCCGGACTGCCGTTTATTATTTATGCCGGAGAGTTGAGAGCCGGTTTATTCGGGAAGGAGAGAGGCTTTGAAAAAAGGAGACCTGATCGAAGGCGTTGTCCGGGAAGTGAAATTTCCCAATAAAGGTATCGTTGAGACCGGGGAGGGTATCTGCGTTGTCAAAAACGCGATAACAGGCCAGAAAGTACAGGCCCGGATCAATAAAAAGAGAAAAGGAAAAGCTGAAGCGGCGCTGATCTCCGTCCTCGAGAGATCGCCTCTTGAACGTGAGATTCCCTGCCCGGTATTCGGCGTATGCGGAGGATGCACTTATTTGTGTCTTCCATATGAAGAACAGTGCAGGATCAAGGAAGGGCAGGTTCGTGAACTTCTTAAGGAAGCTATGCCTGAAGGATGTTCCATGGACTGGTTTCACGGAATCCTGGGGAGCCCGGACGTATACGGCTACCGCAACAAAATGGAGTTTTCCTTCGGTGACTCTTTTAAGGAAGGTCCCCTGGCGCTTGGAATGCACAAGCGGGGAAGCTTCTACGATATTGTAAATGCGGATCCCTGCGTGATCGTGGATGCGGACTACAGAAAAATAATGGCAGCAGTAAGGACATACTGGGAAGAGAAGGGAGCTTCTTTCTTCCACAGGCTCCGTCACACGGGGTACCTGAGACATCTTCTGGTGCGCAAAGCGGTCAATACGGGAGAAATTCTGATCGATCTTGTGACGACTTCGCAAGAACAATATGATCTTCAGGATTTTGCCTCGATGCTTATGGAACTGGAAATGGAAGGCTCCATTGTCGGAATTCTGCATACAGTTAACGATGCAGTTGCGGATGTGATCAAAGATGACGGAACTGAAATCCTTTACGGAAGGGATTATTTCACAGAGACACTTCTGGGGCTGGAGTTTAAAGTCACTCCTTTCTCGTTTTTCCAGACAAACAGCCGGGGCGCGGAGGTCCTCTATGACACCGCCAGAAAATTCCTGACAGAAGCCGGCATGAAGAAAGGCGTAGTGTACGATCTGTACTGCGGAACCGGGACGATCTCCCAGCTCATGGCGCCTGTTTCGGAAAAGGTGATCGGCGTGGAGATCGTAGAAGAAGCTGTGGAGGCAGCTGCGGAGAACGCGAAAAGGAACGGAATAGGCAACTGCGAATTTATTGCCGGAGATGTGCTTAAGGTCCTGGATGAGATCGAAGTAAAGCCGGATCTGATCATTCTCGACCCGCCTAGAGACGGGGTGCACCCGAAAGCGCTTCCCAAGATCCTGGGATATGGCGTGGAACAGATACTATACATATCATGTAAACCCACAAGCCTTGCAAGGGATTTCCCCTCCTTTACTGAAGCCGGATACAGACCGGTGCGCGGGATCTGCGTCGATCAGTTTCCCTGGACTGCGAACGTCGAAACTATAGTACTTTTTAGCAAGTCTTGACATGGCATTTGCAGTTTGTGATAGTATTTTGTGTAGATGCGCCAAATACCCCCCGCATCCGTGCAGTTTCCGGAACACGTAAAACTGCCGGAATTTTTGGTGCTGCATACCTCCGGCCTATAATACCAAAGCTACGGATCTTTTGTCTCTTGAAGGTACAGTAAACGGTATCCTGGCGGAGAGCGATGATACATATTACACGATCCACTCAAAGGCAGTGATCCTTGCTACTGGCGGCTTCGGCAACAATCAGGAAATGATCGTCAGATACCGCGAAGACCTTGAGGGAACGGTTACTACCAGCGCGCCAAGAATCATGGGTGACGGCATCGTTATGGCTCAGGCAGTCGGTGCTGACCTCGTCGATGTCGATCAGATCCAGCTTCATCCGACTGTAGAGCAGAAGACCAGCATGCTGATCACGGAGAGTGTCCGCGGCGGCAACCGTCTGGGCGGCAACGCGGTAGCGGATATCGTAGTCTTTGGAAGAATCTCAAGCGCAAGCGCCGTCGAATGGTGCAACGGATTGTCCGGCACGGAAGCTGCACCGGAGAAGGAAGCAGCTGAGGAACCTGCAGAGGAGGAAGCCCCTGCAGAGGAGGAAACTGTGCCTGATGCTGCCTGATCCTAATGTAAAGGATCAGCTTCAGGTTCAATAACCCGACAGTGCATGTTTCCGGCAGATGCCGGATCTTCACAGTAGTAATGAAATCCAGGGGGGAACATATCCCCCCTGTTTTTTGACGATAGGACTACAGGCAAAATACTCGGCAGTTATATGCTGCAGATACTGCCTGACAAAAGACTTGAGGCCACTATATGATTGCATCTTTACGAAAAGCGGATTTTCTGCTCTTTTTCTCTTTTTTGGCAATTGCGGCACTGATCGCAGCCGCGCCTCTGGTGAGGCCCTCCGGCGACGGACAGAAAGTGAGGGTCATTTATCGGGAAGAAGTGGTCGGTATTTATCCGCTCGAAAAAGATATTGATATTGAGGTCGAACGTGACGGACACTTAAATATCATATCCATACAGAACAAATCAGTTTACATGAAGTATTCAGACTGCAAAAATCAGATCTGCGTCAATACCGGGAAGATTTCCAGGGCAGGAGAGATTATTGTCTGTCTGCCAAACTATGTGATCGTAGAGATCATTGGCAACGGGGAAGGAGGTGGAGAGAATGAAGTCGTCGACGCCATCGCCAAATGAACAATCCGGTAGACAGCAATCTGTCACGAGAAGAGTGGCTCTGACAGGGCTTCTTGCAGCCCTCGCACTTATCTTTTCATATGTGGAAGTGCTTTTTCCCTTTAACGCAGGCGTTCCGGGCGTCAAACTCGGGCTTGCGAATCTTGTCCCGCTGGTCCTGCTGTATCGCATGGATGAGCGGTACGCGTTTGCCGTAAACCTGATCCGCGTGGCGCTTGCAGGCCTTCTTTTCAGCGGCCTGTTCGCAGCGCTCTATTCGCTTGCAGGAAGCTGCGTCAGTTTTATCATCATGCTTCTTTTGAAAAAGACAGACAAATTCTCAATCCTGGGAGTAAGTATGGCCGGGGGCGTCTTTCACAATCTGGGACAGCTCTGCGTGGCTATTTTTGCGATCTCCGGGCCGCAGCTCATCCATTATATGCCTGTCCTCATCCTCTCGGGAATGGCTGCCGGGATTATTGTTGGGATAGGAGCGTACATTCTCATCCAAAGGCTGCCTGCCAAACTGTTTATGTAGAACAAAAAAGGCTGCCTCGCCGGCAGCCTTTTTTCAGGTTTTAGATTTAATACAGAAAAGTCATGCTTTCTCAGCAGCTGCCTCAAGAGCAGCCTGTTTTCTCTTCTCAGCTTCCTTTGCCTCCATTCCGGCAACGCTCTTTTTGATCCTCTAGAGCTGCTCGGGCGTATGGATCAAGTCCTGAATAGCGCCTGTAGGACACTTCACTACGCACATACCGCATCTCTTACACTTTTCATGATCGATACTTGGGCCGGTTAACGGCGTCGCCGTCGACCGTCATGCGCTTTTTGATAAGCGGAACGCCATCCTTTAGATATTGCCCCAAAAAAGCGATAGAAGTCACGTTGGATACGATGCATCCAAGATCTGCGGGAAGTACGCCCGCATTGCAGGTCTTGCCTGTCACTTCGTAGATCAGGACACGTTCCGCACCTTTAGGGTAGCTCGCCTTCAGAGGGAAGGTGCGCATGTTCGCGATTCCCTGTCCGGCAAACAGTTTGTTGAAATTGTCGATGGCGTCCTGCTTATTATCTTCGATCCCGATATAGCACTCATCGAGCTCAAGATATTTCATGACGGAAACACTGTCTAAGCGCTTCCACCCCCGCAGAAAGGCCTAAGGAAGAGTGTTCGCACAAAATCCGCATTCTGCCGCTGAGAAGATGCCAGATCTTGGTGATCTGTATTATTCACGAATGATTCATACGGATAAAGAACATCTAAATTATTATTCACTAATTTTGATATTCTGTCTTTGGAAAACTATGAAGGAAAAAGCATTGTGACATTTTCTGTCATCAGTGACGAAAAAAGTGCGATTGTGAATAATTGTATATTTTGTGTATAAATTAACAAACCTTCGTCAAAGTGCCAAAATCCAATTGTCACATGGTTTGAAAAAGTGTATGATTAAACTGTAAATCAGGGAGGAAAGTAATGAAGGACTGGGTAAACATTTCACAGAGACTGATCATGCTTGGACAGCTCGGACTATCTCTTGTGATGCCTGTGCTGATCTGTATGGGCGCCTGTTACCTTCTTACTTCAAGAGTTGGGCTCGGACTTTGGATCTATTTTCCGGGCTTAGTTTTTGGCCTTGGCGCCTCTTTTATGACGGCTTACAAACTATGGATCAGAGTCATCGAGAGAGAGCGGAAGAAAGGCGAGGAGGAACCTCCTGCTTTTAACAGCCACAACTGATCTTCCATAGGCGGCTTAGGAATCCGGAGCCGCCCTGGCGATGGTCGGCGATTAGTATATTTGTTGCGCTGGGATCACTGATCCTCAGCGTATTAATGGTGTGTGCATTTTTTGGCCTGAACAGAGTGTTTCCGGAGCAGGTCCCCATGGGAATTCCGGTCATTCTGGGAGCGGCCGGAGGCTGCGCGGTCGCGGTCGGGAATTTCTTCCTGATGGCGCTGACTGTGCAGAAAGTAGCCGGAATTGAGAACTATGACCAGGCATATCGATCAATGCAAGTGAGTTACAGATACAGAACATTTCTGCAGCTCATCTGGTGCGTCCTCTGTATGGTTCTTAAATTCATAAATCCTGTGGCCGGGATCCTGCCCCTTCTCTGGCCGAGCCTCCTGATCAAAGGCAAAGGGATCATCAATGGGGTTAAGAACTAAAGGAAGGAGGTGGATGTGTAGAGATGGAATTTGATATTTCCGGAGCTAGGATATTCTTTCGAATTCCAACGGGGATCCCTGTTCTCGGTGACATTCTTATCACGGAGACATGGGTAGTCAGCTGGATCGTAATGGCGATCATCACCGGTTTATGTATTTATCTGACGAGAGACCTTAAAGTTGAAAAGATCTCAAAGCGTCAGGCGATTGCGGAGATGATTGTGGATTCGGCAAATAATCTTGTCAGAAACAACACAGGCGGAACAAAATTTGACAGGCTTATACCTTTTGTGTCAGCACTGTTTGCCACAAGTGTCGTATCTAATCTGATCAGCCTGACCGGAATTTTCAGAAGCCCGACAGCAGATCTTTCAACGGAAGCAGGCTGGGCGGTAGTCGTTTTCATCATGATCACGATGGAAAAGATAAAGGCCGGCGGCATCTTGGGTTACATGAAGGGATTTACGGAACCGATCGCGGTTATGACCCCTTTCAACATCCTTTCAGAACTGGCTACGCCTGTCAGTATGGCATGCCGTCATTTCGGCAATATTCTGTCCGGTGTGGTCATCAACGGGCTGATCTACGCGGCGCTGGCTGTGGCGTCAGCTGCACTGCTGGGACTTATTCCCGGTGCTGTAGGCGATTTTCTGAGTCATATACCTATTCTTAGCGTAGGTATTCCCGCGATCCTGTCATTCTATTTTGACTGGTTCTCGGGCGTAATGCAGGCATTTATCTTTACAATGCTGACGATCATGTACATCGCTAACGCAGCGGAAGGATAATGGCGCACAAGGGGTGTCAGTGATCTGATCTCCCCGGATCTTTATTATTCGAACTCAACGCGCAATGAGGCGCGTCAGAGAATATACCAACCATTTACAGGAGGGAAATCATGGATTATACAATTCTCGCTAAAGGTATTGCACTTGCAGGATGCGCAATCGGTGCAGGATGTGCTCTGATCGCCGGTATCGGCCCTGGTATCGGTGAAGGCAACGCTGTTGCAAAGGCTCTTGAAGCTATCGGACGCCAGCCTGAGTGCAAGGGCGATGTTACCAGTACAATGCTGCTTGGCTGCGCGATCGCTGAGACAACCGGTATTTACGGTTTCGTTACAGGCCTTCTGCTGATCTTCGTTGCGCCCGGCATGTTCATGGGCTATCTGGGATAAATCCTGGCTGTTACTGAAGCAACTACCGTCCCTGATGGGACGCTGCAGCCACAAGGAGGCATAAATGAGTAGTGGTACACAGGAACTTGTGACGATCATCCCGTGGACCTTCATCGCACAGATCCTCAACCTGTTCATTCAGGTGTACCTGATCAAGCGTTTCCTTTTCAAACCCATTAATGAGGTCCTTGAAAAGAGAAGACAAATGGCTGATCAGGAGATCAAAGAGGCAAGAGAAGCTAAGGAAGCTGCGGACAGTCTTAAAGTACAGTACGAAGAGGGGCTGGCCGGTGCGAGAGCGGAAGCTGCACAGATCGTGCAGAGCGCCCAGAAGGAAGCTCAGATCAAAGCGGATGAGACCCTGAAGCAGGCCCAGGAGCACGCAGCAGGAATCCGCAGAAAAGCTGAGGCGGATATCGCACAGGAGAAGAAGAAAGCGATCAATGAAGTCAAGGATGAGATCGGCGGACTCGCGATGGATATCGCGGGTAAAGTCGTTGAAAAAGAGATCAACGAAGCCGATCACAAGAAGCTTATTGATGAGTTCATTAAAAATGTAGGAGAGGCATCATGACGACAGCGACGAGTCTGTACGGGCAGAGCCTGTACGACCTTGCTGCGGAGGAAGGTCTCTCCGAAGAGATTTTGAAGCAGATGGAAGCTGTGAATGTGATATTTAAGGAGAACCCCGATTATATCACGCTTCTCCTTGAACCCTCGATCCCCAGAAGAGAACGTCTGGGTCTTCTCGAAGAAGCGTTCAGGGATCAGCTGCATCCGTATCTGCAGAATTTCTTGATGATCCTGCTTGAGAACAATCTGCTCAGAGGATTCGGCTTATGCTGCCGCACATTCCGGGAATCTTACAACAAGGATCACGGTATTGAAGAGGCGACAGTGACCAGCGCGGTAGAACTGACAGACGCGCAGGTCGATTCACTAAGAGCCAAATTGGAACAGATCAGCGGAAAGAAAGTTATTCTCAGGCAGAAAGTCGACGGCAGTGTCCTCGGCGGTCTCAAAGTTGAGATCGGAGGCAGATTGCTGGACGGCACCGTCATGGGCAGGCTTGCCGACCTTCGCAAACCGACCTTCGCAAAAAGGTCAGTGAAACAGTATTGTAAAGGAATAAACTAATGGAATTAAAACCAGAGAAGATATCCCAGGTGATCCGCAGTCAGATTAAGAATTATCAGAATGCGATCATACAGAATGAGACCGGAACGGTCCTTACCGTCGGCGACGGTATCTCCAGGGTAAGCGGCCTGGTGAACTGCATGGCGGGTGAGCTTCTTGAGTTCGAGAACGGAACCTTCGGCATGGCGCAGAACCTTGAGGAAACAAGTGTCTCTGTCGTCCTTTTCGGCGAAGACAAGGGTATTAACGAAGGCCAGACAGTAAAGAGAACCGGCCGCGTCGTTTCCGTTCCCGTAGGAGAAGCAATGATCGGCCGTGTAGTAAACGCAATCGGACAGCCGATCGACGGTGCAGGCCCTATTGATACCACAGAGTTTCGTCCTGTGGAATCCCCTGCACACGGCATTATTGAAAGACAGCCCGTTAAAGAGCCCCTTCAGACAGGAATCAAGGCTATTGACTCCATGATCCCGATCGGAAGAGGACAGCGTGAGCTGATCATCGGTGACCGTCAGACAGGCAAGACCACGATCGCCATCGATACGATCCTGAACCAGAAGGGAAAGGACGTTATCTGTATTTATGTCGCGATCGGTCAGAAACGCTCCACGGTCACAGGCATCGTGAACGAGCTGCAGGAAGGCGGCGCAATGGATTACTCCATCGTCGTTGCGGCTACTGCTTCCGAGCCCTCACCGCTTCAGTACATTGCGCCTTATTCAGGATGCGCAATGGGCGAATATTTCATGAACAAGGGCAAACATGTGCTGATCATTTATGATGATCTTTCCAAGCACGCGGTGGCATACCGTGCCCTGTCCCTGCTGATCCGCCGTCCCCCGGGACGTGAGGCTTATCCCGGAGACGTATTCTATCTGCACTCAAGACTTCTTGAGAGAGCGGCGAAACTCTCTGAAGATCTGGGCGGCGGTTCCCTTACTGCGCTTCCGATCATCGAGACGCAGGCAGGTGACGTATCCGCTTATATTCCTACCAACGTCATCTCTATCACAGATGGCCAGATCTTCCTTGAGACGGAGCTTTTCCACTCCGGCATCATGCCTGCTGTCAACCCCGGTATCTCTGTATCCCGAGTCGGCGGCAATGCTCAGATCAAGGCCATGAAGAAAGTTGCCGGTACACTGAAGCTGATCTATTCGCAGTACCGTGAACTGCAGAGCTTTGCTCAGTTCGGATCGGATCTGGATGCCGACACCAAGGCTCGTCTTGCACAAGGCGAAAGAATCGTGGAAGTTCTCAAGCAGGATAAATCTCAGCCTGTTCCCGTAGAGAAGCAGGTCGCGATCCTTTACGCGGTCGTAAGAGGAATCCTCACGGATGTAGAGGTCGATGAGATCGCGGAATATGAGAAAGGCATGTACAGACGCCTGGATGAAGATCCGGACGGAGTGGCAGCTATGAGAAGGATCCGTGAGACCGGAGCACTGGACGAAGAAGCTGAAACAGCACTGAAGGCAGCCCTGACTGCTTATACGCAGGAGTTCATAAAGAAGAGAAACAGATAAAAAGAAACAGATAACGGAGGGATTTAAATATGGCAGCTACTAATATGAAAGCTGTAAAACTCCGGATCAAAAGCGTTCAGAACACTATGCAGATCACCAAGGCTATGCAGCTGGTGGCGGCATCCAAGCTTCGCAAAGCAAAGGACAAGGCAGATCAGAGTAAACCTTATTTCTCTATTATGAGGGAAACGCTCACTGATATTGCCTGCGGAAATACAGATTTCCAGTCTCCTTATACGAAGCAGGTGGCCAATGACAAATGGCTGTATATCGTGATCGCGGGTGACAGAGGACTTGCAGGCGGCTACAACTCCAATCTTTTCAAGTTTATGGAGAGCGAAACGAAGGGCCGGGACTATATGGTCCTGCCCATAGGTAAAAAATCTGTCGAGTATTTCCGCCATCACGGCGTGGAACTTTTCACCGAGGCATACTCAGAAGTCGCAAAGATCAGTGTTTCCGACTGCTTCGGTATCGCCAAACTAATCTGTGACGCTTATTCCAAAGGAAAATTCGGACACGTTCTTCTGTGCTATACGGACTTCGTTTCCATGATGACGCAGACTCCCAGATCGACGTCGCTCCTGCCGCTCTCTGATTTCGAAGAAGAGGCAGCTGACGACCAGAAGAAAAAGGAGCCGGTGCGCGATCTGATTCTTTATGAACCGGACAGTGAAACTGTCTTTAACGCGATCGTACCTGAATATCTTGCTGGTCTTTTGTACACCAGTATTAATGTATCGGTGGCAAGTGAGCTGGCTGCGAGACGTACCGCGATGGAAGCGGCAACGGACAATGCCGGTGAGATGATCGAGAAACTCAGCCTGTACTACAACAGAGCGAGACAGGCGAGCATCACGCAGGAGATCACGGAGATCGTTGCTGGCGCAGAAGGGAATTGATACTAAAGGAGTAGATATACATGAGTGAGAAACATACGGGAAAGATCATACAGGTCACAGGCCCGGTTCTTGATATTCGATTCGGGGAGGGCGAACTGCCCGAACTGCTCAACGCGATCGAGATATCAGTGGGTGGCCGCAAGCTGATCGCCGAAGTTGCTCAGCAGATCGGTGATGACGTCGTCAGATGCGTTGCCATGAGTTCCACTGACGGACTGGTCCGCGGAACAGATGCTGTTGATCTTGGCGGCCCCATCACTGTTCCGGTCGGCGAGGAGTGCCTCGGACGAATTTTCAACCTGCTTGGAGAGCCGGTAGACAATCAGCCCGCTCCGGTTGTCAAGGAGCGCTGGCCGATCCACCGTCCCGCGCCTACTTTTGAGGAACAGACACCTGCAACGGAGATCTTTGAGACCGGTATTAAAGTTGTAGATCTGATCTGCCCCTATGCAAAGGGCGGTAAGATCGGTCTTTTCGGCGGTGCAGGCGTAGGCAAGACAGTTCTGATCATGGAGCTGATCAACAACGTTGCAAAAGCCCACGGCGGTATTTCCGTCTTTACGGGCGTAGGAGAGAGAACCCGTGAAGGAAATGACCTTTACGGAGAAATGAAAGAGAGCGGAGTTCTTGGCAAGACCGCACTGGTCTATGGACAGATGAATGAACCTCCGGGAGCAAGAATGAGAGTAGGACTTTCCGGTTTGACCATGGCGGAATACTTCCGTGATGTCAAAAATCAGGACGTGCTGCTGTTCATCGACAATATTTTCCGTTTTACCCAGGCCGGTTCCGAGGTTTCGGCGCTGCTTGGCCGTATGCCTTCAGCAGTAGGTTATCAGCCTACGCTGGCAACGGAAATGGGTGCACTGCAGGAAAGGATCACATCCACCAAGCGCGGCTCCATTACATCTGTTCAGGCTGTATACGTCCCTGCGGACGACCTGACAGACCCCGCACCTGCGACAACCTTCACACACCTGGATGCCACCACGGTTCTTTCCCGTGACATTGCATCCCAGGGTATTTATCCCGCGGTGGATCCCCTTGATTCCACCAGCCGTATCCTTTCACCCGAAGTTGTAGGGCAGGAGCACTATGAAGTCGCGAGAGGCGTACAGCAGGTTCTTCAGCGCTACAAAGAACTGCAGGATATCATCGCCATCATGGGTATGGACGAACTGTCTGACCAGGATAAGCTCAGCGTCTACAGAGCAAGAAAGATTCAGAACTTCCTGTCTCAGAGTTTTTCCGTCGCTGAACAGTTTACCGGTATGCCCGGCAAATACGTACCGCTTAAGGAGACACTTCGCGGCTTCCGCATGATCCTTAACGGCGAGTGCGATGATCTGCCTGAGAGTGCTTTCCTGTTCGCAGGTACCATCGACGATGTATTTGAGAAGGCCAAATAAAGATTACAATCGCAAATGAAGGGAGGAAGACGCTATGGCAACCTTCCGGTTACAGGTCGTCTCCATGGATGGCCTTGAATATGACGGAGAGGTGCAGCGGGTCAAACTGCGCACCATACACGGTGATCTTGCCATTCTCGCCAGGCATATGAATTATGTGACTGCCATCGGAATGGGCACTGCGACGGTAGTGATGGAAGATGGAACCGAGCGAAAAGCCGCTTGTATCGGCGGAATGCTTTCGATGATGAACAATCATTGCCGTATCATTCCCACGACCTGGGAATGGGGCGAAGATATTGATGTCGCGAGAGCAATGGAAGCTAAGAAGAGAGCGGAAGAGAAACTTGCGCATGATAACCTGGATGAGATTTCCAGAGTCAAAGCGGAAGCCAAGCTGTACAGAGCGCTGGTCAGGATCAACAGTGCAAAGCATTAACCGGTGTATAAAATGAAAAGAGATCGGACGGATGTCCGATCTCTTTTTTTGCTTTTATGCGATCATTTGATCAGGGAGTGCCACTCCTGCAGTGAGCGGATCTCGCTGTCGCCGTGCTTCTTGACATAGCGGATTCCCTCAGCTGCTGCGCGGGCCGCATCGATCGTGGTGATGTAAGGAACGCGGGCCTTGATGGCGTTCTTTCTAAGATAGCTGTCGTCGTGAATGCTGTCTTTGCCGACAGGAGAGTTGACGATGAGCTGGATCTTTCCGTTAGTGATCAGGTCAAGGATATTGGGACGTCCCTCGTAGAGCTTCTTGACCCGCTCAGCGGGGATGCCTGCTTCCTGGATCAGATCGCATGTGCCTCCCGTAGCCAGGATCTTGAAGCCGCATTCACTGAAGATCGAAGCAACTTCCGCCACTTCAGGCTTATCCTTTTTGTTGACGGAGATCAGGACCGTTCCCTCAGTAGGAAGCGTCGCATTGGCAGCCTCCTGTGCTTTGAAGTAAGCTTCACCTGTCTTGTCCGCAATGCCAAGAACTTCGCCTGTAGAGCGCATCTCGGGTCCGAGTACCGGATCGACTTCCTGGAACATATTGAAGGGGAAGACTGCTTCCTTAACGCCGTAGTAAGGGATTGTACGTTCTCCGAGTGCGCGCACGGGAGAGGGTCTGCCGGTGATCTCGGAGGTAATGATCTCGGTTGCAAGAGGAACCATACGGATTCCGCAGACCTTGGATACCAGCGGAACGGTTCGGGATGCTCTGGGATTGGCTTCCAGAACGTATACCTTTCCGTTTTCAATAGCATACTGCATGTTCATGAGGCCGACGACATGCATTTCCTCCGCGATCTTGCGGGTGTACTCTTTAATGGTCTCCAGATTGTCCTGCGGGATATGTCTGGAAGGAATGATGCATGCGGAGTCGCCGGAGTGAATGCCTGCGAGCTCAATGTGCTCCATGACGGCGGGAACATAGGCGTGCTCACCGTCGCTGATCGCGTCTGCCTCGCACTCCATAGCGTGGTTGAGGAATCTGTCGATCAGGATCGGACGGTCCGGTGTAACGCCGACAGCCGCAAGCATATAGTCTTTCATGGAATCGTCATCATAGACGACTTCCATGCCGCGTCCGCCGAGGACGTAAGAAGGACGGACCATTACGGGATAGCCGATCGAATTGGCAATTTCTGTTGCTTCTTCAACTGTTGTGGCCATTCCTGACTCAGGCATGGGAATGCCGAGTTTGTCCATCATCGCGCGGAAGTGATCGCGGTCCTCCGCGAGGTCGATAACTTCGGGCTGTGTGCCGAGAATACGGACGCCGTTGGCCTTGAGGTCTGCCGCAAGGTTCAGAGGTGTCTGGCCGCCGAACTGGGCGATGACGCCGACAGGCTTCTCTTTATTGTAGATCGAGAGAACGTCTTCGAGGGTCAGGGGCTCAAAATAGAGTTTGTCCGATGTATCGTAATCCGTCGAGACGGTCTCGGGATTGCAGTTGACGATGATCGTCTCGAATCCGAGGCTGTGAAGCGACTTGGCCGCATGTACGCAGCAGTAATCGAATTCGATACCCTGGCCGATCCTGTTGGGGCCTCCGCCGAGGATCATGATCTTCGGACGGTCGGTAGAGACCGGATCATTGTCCGGCGCATTATAAGTAGAGTAGTAGTAAGCGCTGTCCTCGGTGCCGCTGACGTGAACGGCATCCCAGGTCTCGACGACTCCGAGCTCCTCTCGCTTCGTGCGGATCTCTTCTTCGGAGATTCCGAGGATCTGGCTGAGGTATTTGTCTGAGAAACCGTTCTTCTTGGCCTGTATGAGAGCTTCTGCGGTGAGAGGTGAGTGAAGCAGCGCTTCCTCTTCTTCCACGAGCTCTTTCATCTGATTGACGAAGTAGTGCTTGACACTTGTCAGGGCGAAGATCTCATCGGCAGTGGCGCCCTTGCGCAGAGCTTCATACATGATAAAATAGCGTTCGCTGTTAGGGATAACGAGGAGTTTCAGGAGCTTCTCTTTGCTGAGTTCATTGTAGTTTTTGACAAAGCCCAGGCCGTAGCGGTCTTTCTCGAGAGAACGGATCGCCTTCTGGAAGGCCTCCTTGTAGTTTTTGCCAATACTCATGACTTCGCCGACAGCACGCATCTGTGTTCCGAGATGGTCGTTGACGCCCTTGAACTTTTCAAATGCCCAGCGCGCGAATTTAACTACGACATAGTCTCCGTCGGGAACATATTTATCCAGGGTACCGTACTTACCGCAGGGAAGTTCGCTGAGAGTAAGACCTGTCGCGAGCTTAGCGGAGACCAGGGCGATCGGAAAGCCGGTCGCTTTGGAAGCGAGAGCGGAAGAGCGGGATGTCCTGGGGTTGATCTCAATAACGACGACGCGGCCCGTCTTGGGGTCGTGGGCAAACTGAACATTTGTACCTCCGATGACGCCGATGTGTTCTACGATCTTGTAGGACTGCTCCTGAAGCTTTTTCTGCAGATCCTCATCGATCGTGAGCATGGGAGCAGTGCAGAAAGAGTCACCGGTGTGAACGCCGACCGGGTCGACATTCTCGATAAAGCATACGGTGATCATGTTGTTGTCCTTGTCGCGGACGACTTCCAACTCAAGCTCTTCCCAGCCAAGGATAGACTCCTCGACGAGAACCTGGTGGATCAGACTGGCCTGAAGGCCGCGGGCGCACACTGTCCGAAGTTCATCTTTATTATATACAAGGCCGCCGCCGGCGCCTCCCATCGTATACGCGGGGCGAAGGACTACAGGATAACCCAGCTCATCGGCAATCCCAAGCGCTTCCTCCACTGAGTAAGCGACTTCGCTTCTGGCCATTTCAATCCCGAGACTGTTCATCGTCTCTTTAAACTCGATCCTGTCTTCACCGCGCTCAATAGCATCGACCTGAACGCCGATGACTTTAACGCCATATTTGTCAAGAATTCCTTCTTTATAAAGCTCTGAACATAAATTGAGGCCGGACTGACCTCCGAGATTGGGAAGAAGAGCGTCGGGACGTTCTTTCGCAATGATCTGCTCCATACGTCTGACGTTAAGAGGTTCGATATAAGTAATATCAGCCATCTCCGGATCTGTCATGATAGTAGCCGGATTGGAGTTGACGAGTACGATCTCATATCCGAGGCTTCGGAGTGCTTTACAGGCCTGAGTGCCGGAATAGTCAAATTCACACGCCTGCCCGATGACGATGGGACCTGAACCGATGATCAAAATTTTATGAATATCAGTGCGTTGTGCCATAAGTCCTCTCTTTCTTTAGTTTTGCTAAACCCTTAATCTCATAAATTGTAATTGAATGACAAAAGAATTTCCACTACTAATTTGGTTAATATTTGTAAAAATTTAATTAAATCAATGACATAATGAGGAAATAATATTTACAAAAGTATTACAAAATAGTAAAATAATTAAGTATAAAAGGACTATTGCATTCTCAAAAACATATTCTTTTGTTTATAAAGGGATTCGGAAAATGAATACAATAAAAAGGATCATATGGATTTCCTCTGTTATTCTGATCCTTGTATCGTCAGCGGGGCGGGGGGCTCACGCGGCAGAAGCGGCAGATAAGGTACCGCAGACAACACAGATGGAAGCGGGCTCTCTGCTCGTAGAGGCGGAATCCGCCGGCAGCTTCAGATATGAGGAAGAGGAAGGAAAACTTTACATTTACGGGGGAACAGTCTGTATAAAGCTAAATCCTGCCGTCGATTACTCCAGGGACAAAATAGAAGTCTCCGGATACGCGACTCTTGTGCTTAACGGAGTGAGGATCATAGCGGAAAACGGACCTGCTCTCAGGGTGATCCCGGGAGCAGACGCAGAAATACGTCTTGCAGAGGTAGAAAAGACTGAAGAAGGCGATGCGCCGGTCATGGAGAATTTCCTCCAGGGCGCGGAAGGATATGCGGGTATCGAAGCGGGTACTCTTCCCGGAGGGGAGGAAGGACACCTGCTGGAAGCAAATCTTCGCATAAAAGGAAAAGGATATCTAGCGGCGATCGGAGGAGACGGAGCCGCGGCAATAGGAGCAAGCCGGGGGCAGTATGCCTGCGGTCTTATTTCAATAGAAGAAGGGAATATCACCGCTATCGCCGGGAAAAACGCTGACGCGATAGGATGCGGCGCGGAGAGCAATGCGCTTCCCGCCAGAGCTCCGTTAATCTCTGATAAGACAATTTCACTGCTGGCTCTCTGCGACGGAACCGGTCACGCGATCTCAGATGCGATGCCAAATGGAGACGGGGAGAAGGCAGACACGTTTTCGGAGGGATTTGCGCCCGCGTCGATCCTGACTGCGGTATTTGCCGGATCCGGGGAAGAGAACCTGACAGATTATTCTGATATTAGAATACGGGATACTCAGGGAAACAGAGAGATCAGTTTCAGCATGCCGGAAGGGTACAGAGGATTTGCCGTAAAAACAGACGCAAATTGTGAATATATGATAGAACAGGGCGGCCGTATTTTCGCGGGTTCTAAGGAGGACTCTGAAGAGACCGATGAGGACGCGGTATTATTCAGGGGAACGACAGATTACACTGAGGAAACTCTTTATCTGACGCCGCTTTCCCAAAACCCTGCGATTGATATCGACGTAACAGGTTTATGGGAAGACGATGATGATAATGACGGCACAAGGCCCGAAAGCGTAAATGTCACTCTGTACGCGAACGGAAAAGAAACCGGCAGGACGATCACACTCAGTGAAGAGAACGACTGGAGCGGAACATTTGAGGAACTGGCAGTCTATTCGGACTGTGTCAGACAGTCCTATTCAGTCGTGGAAGAGAGGCTTGAAGGATATACAGGGCTGATCAGCGGCTCCGATCTGGACGGCTATACGATCACCAACAGTCACGAACCTCTGCCGGAAGGAAGAAGCGGCGAAGAAGAAATTTCACAAAGAAGCCGGGGAACCATCGAAGAGGGGAAAATCGTCGCTACAGTTCTGACAACGAAAGTCTCCAGGTCCATGCCTGCGAGGACAAGCACTACGATCAAAAAAACTCACTCCGCAAAGACTGCGGATTCTTCTAATACGCTTCTTTGGGGAGGGATGCTTCTTATGGCTGTGATCGCGCTGTTTATCTGGATGCGGTTTGAACAGAGTAAAGAGTAATATAAAAATGATAGAAAGATTTAATACAATATTAAGAAAAAAACCTTCAGGTCTGTTTGACTTGAAGGTCTTTATAATGTAAAACATGGAGAGTGTAGGGGGAAGTACCGGAAAATAACGGTATGGAGGAAAGATTATGATCAATGAATGGATTGAAAAGATACGCTATTTTGCCCCTGAACTCTTTTCGGAAGAGGACAGGCTCATATTCCTTATAGTGATGACAATGATCGTCATTCTGCCCGTGCTTTTGTGCTTTTTAAGACGCAAACCGCTGGTCAGGGGCACCGCGCTCATTATTTTTGCTGTTTATGTCCTTGGCAATCTGAGTTTCACTCTGCTTGGCCGGGAAGGCCGCGGATCAACGACACTGCCGGCTTTCGGCAACTACAGACAGGCCTTTAACCTGGACCTCGGCCTCAAGGAAACATTCAGGATGCTGCCGGAGGGACTCGGAGAAACTTTGCAGTATGTTCACATCGGGAGCCGCAATGCGGCAAGAGAAGTGTTTCTTAATATTCTTCTCTATATCCCCATGGGGTATCTTCTGCCTTTTATAATAAAGCCGATGAGATACAGCATTATTGCATGCACCGCCGCGGGCTTTATATGCAGCGTCGCGACAGAGTACGCACAGTTAAACTACGGACTTGGATATTTTCAACTGGATGATATCATAAACAACACGCTGGGTTGTCTGATCGGGGCAATACTGGGATGCACGCTTGCAAGACTATGGCGTACAAAATGATCCCCCAAAATGCATATATGGGAAACATTTGCACATTTCACAAAAAATCATGTTGCATCAAGCCTGTTTGTGGTAAAATATTACCAAGTAAATGGTAATTTGCCAAAAAAAACAGGAGGTAGTGATATGGCAGATATTTATGCAAACATGGGTAAGAACCTGATCGGGACCAAGACATTTGACAATCTGATGGAAGCGTTCGCCGGCGAGTCCAAGGCGCGCAATAAGTACACTTATTTTGCTTCCAAGGCAAGGAAAGACGGATACGTTCAGATTGCCAAGATCTTTGAAGAGACAGCAGCAAATGAGAAGGAACACGCCAAGATCTGGTATAAGATCCTTGAAGGCGTACACAGCACCAAAGATAATCTTGAGATCGCTGCAGAAGGTGAGCAGTACGAGTGGCAGGAGATGTATCCCGAATTTGCCAAGACAGCGAGAGAAGAGGGATTTGCGGATATCGCGAATCTTTTCGAGATGGTTGCGGCTATCGAGAAAGAGCATGAAGCGAGATATCGCAAACTGATCGCGAACATTGAAGGCGGACTTGTATTCTCCAGAGACGGAGACCGTGTATGGGAATGCGGCAACTGCGGACACATTGTGATCGGTCCGGCAGCTCCTGACGTATGTCCTGTATGTGACCATCCTCAGGCGTATTTTGAACTGCGCGCTGATAACTATTGAGACTAATGGATGCACTGATGCGTCACCGGCAGGGATGACGCACAGCGTATATCGCAATGACGGGGGATTGTTCGCAAGGATGATCCTCCTTATCAATTGAAACAGAATCACATCTGGCCGGAGATAAATTCCGGCTGACCTGAATGAGGCAAATAGCTTACGGAGGCGGGCAGATGGAGAGACGCGAGTACGTTATTTACAGCAGCCACCTTAAAAAAGATATGCATATCATTCAATATGGGCATTCAGGGCTGCCTATTATCGGATTTCCCACACAATGCGCCCCATGTACCAATTATGAGGACTTTGGAGCAACGCGCGTCCTCGAGCCATACTTTGAAGAAGGGCAGATGCAGCTTTTCTGCGTAGAAACGGTTGACGGGGAGAGCTGGTGCTGTAAGGACGGCATTAATACATGGAGAAGCGCGAGACAGGAGAGCTATCACCGCTTCATTGTGGATGAGGTCATTCCTTTTATTCAGAAGTTTTATACGCAAGGAATGCGTCCTTTTGTAATTGGCGTCGATTTGGGCGCGACACAGGCCGCGATCACCTTCTTCAGAAGACCGGAGCTGTTCTGCGGAAGAGGAGCATGGGAGGACGAGTGTTACAGGACTCTCAGATACCTTGACAAAATATTGCACAAAAAGAGGATCAGCGCCATGATCGATTACTGGGGAGAGGATGTCAGCCATGACTGGCCCTGGTGGAGACACCAGCTTGAATACTTTATCCCTATCGTGATCAGGGAACAGTCGCTTGTCACCTTACGGTGAAAGGAAAGGATTCAGTATTTTGGCTGATGTGATAATGGAGTGCAATTGACGAAAACGTAAATGGCAAGTATACTGCATATTGTGGATCCAAAGGGCTGTGAAGTGATTTCACAGCCCTTTTTCAGGATCAGGCCTTAATTGCCGTAAAGCCGGCAGGCCGGAAATAACTGTTGTTAGAAAGGAACTAAATCTATGAAAAGACAGTGCGGTATTTTAATGCCCGTATTCTCACTTCCCTCCCGTTTCGGAATCGGATGCTTCGACAGAGAGGCGTATGCGTTTATCGATTTTCTCAAGGCTTCAGGACAGAGCATGTGGCAGGTTCTGCCTTTCTGCCAGACCGGATTTGGCGACAGCCCTTACCAGTCGGTGTCTTCCTTCGCGGGAAACCCGTATTTTATCGATCTTGAGCAGCTGATCGGCGACGGCCTTCTCTCATGGAAGGAGTGCGAGTCCGTGTGGTTCGGATCGGATCAGGAGAAAGTTGATTACGGCGCAATGTATGAAAACCGCTATCCTCTGCTCAGAAAGGCCTACGAGAGGTTTAAGGAGAGTATCAGCGGAAGACTGCATAACGGCGCTTCCTCCCAGGTGAAGGAATACAGAGCGTTCCTTAAAAAGGAGGCGTACTGGCTGGAAGATTACGCACTGTACATGTCTATCAAGCAGAGAGAACAGGGTAAGAGCTGGCAGAATTGGGAAGAGGGTCTTAAGATGAGAGACCCGGAAGCCCTCAAAAAAGCCAGAATTGAACTGGAGAATGAGATAGGATTCTACTTTTTCCAGCAGTACGAGTTTGAGAGGCACTGGGAAAAACTGCATGCATACGCGAAAAAGCAGGGGATCAGCATCATAGGCGACATTCCTTTCTATGTGGCAATGGACAGCGCGGCTTCATGGGCGCACAAGGAGATCTTCCACATGGATAAGGAGGGAAATCCTATCGATGTCGCGGGATGCGCGCCGGATGCTTTCTCCAAGACAGGACAGCTGTGGGGAAATCCGCTCTATGACTGGAAAGCACTTAAGAAGAACGGCTATCAGTGGTGGATCAACCGGATCGCCCGCAATATGGAATTCTATGATGTTCTCCGCATTGATCACTTCAACGGATTTGCCGAGTACTACGCAGTACCCTATGGAGATAAGACAGCGGAGAAAGGAAAGGTCTGCAAAGGACCGGGAATGGATTTCTTCAAGAACCTTAAAAACGCGCTGGGTGATGTTCCGATCATTGCGGAGGATCTGGGAACACTTACTCCTGTGACTGAGAAACTGCTTGAAGACGCGGGATATCCCGGTATGAAGGTCCTGCAGTACGCTTTTGACTGGACCGAGTACAGCTATTATCTCCCTTACAATCACATTAAGAACTGCGTTGTCTACACAGGAACCCATGACAATACGACAACCAGGGCCTGGATCGAGGAGATCAGCGATCATGACAGGGACCTCGCAAGAAGATATATCCACTCCGAGAATACTGATTACGGCACTTTCGTCTGGGATATGATCAGGGAAGCCTATCGCAGCGTAGCAGATCTATGCATTATTCCGATGCAGGACTATCTGGTCAAAGGGAAAGAAGCAAGGATCAATCATCCGGGAACTCTTGGAGAAAACTGGCAGTGGAGACTGCAGCCCAATTTCCTTTCCAGGGAACTGAGTGAGAGTATTTACAAACTTGCCAAGCTTTACGGGCGCATTCCCAAAAAAGATGACAAAGAAAACGGAAAAGAGAAATGATCATTAAGTTTAAGCCGTTTCTTCCGTGTTTTACATTGAAATACTATTGTAAAGAGTGATACTATATTTTTGTAATAATTATTAATTCCGGAGGAAGTAATGGCAACGCGGAAACGAAAAAAGAAGAAGACAAGTATTGTCGCCATCGTTCTGAAAACCATCTTACTGCTTATGCTCGTATGCATTCTGGCAGTCCTGGGCATTTTCTATTTTGGCGGTTATTACAGCAAAGTGAGAGCGATGAAGGAGGAAGCTGACGCCTTTGTCAGTGAATCCACAAAGGAGACCTTCGTGCCCACGCAGACCGGAGAGATCTATGATTCTGAAGGAAATCTGATCTCCGAGACGCACCCCGAGAAGGATTCCAATTATCTGACATCTGCTGAGATCCCTGATCTTTTCAGAAAGGCAATGATCAGCATTGAGGATAAGAATTTCTACAAGCACGGCGGCGTGGATTATAAAGCGATCGTCCGCGCGGCGAAGGAATTCGCGGTGAACAGGCAGATCACCCAGGGCGGCAGCACGATCACGATGCAGCTTGCCAGAGGAATATTCCTCAACAACGGCAGATCCTGGGAGAGAAAGGTCGAGGAGATCTTCATTGCCTGGGACCTTGAGAAGAAGTACAGCAAGGACCAGCTCCTTGAATTCTATCTCAACAATGTGTATTTTATGAACGGCTATTACGGCATAGCGTCCGCATGCGAGGGATATTTCAACAAGACTCCTGACCAGCTTGACCTGTCTCAGGTTGCCTTTTTGTGCGCGATTCCCAACAGCCCTACTTACTATGATCCGCTCACACACACCGATCACACGATCGAAAGAAGGAATCTCATCATCAGGAATATGCTTGACGACGGGGTGATCTCTCAGGGAGAGTACGACCAGGCTGTCAGTGAGGAGATCGTGCTGGATCTGTCAGCGCAGGACGAGTCGATCCGCAACGAGAACACATATGTGCTTACTTATACTTATAAGTGCGCTACGGAAGTCCTGATGCAGATCGAGGACCCCGATTTTTCATTCCGCTATGACTTTGCCAGCGACCAGGAACGCGCGGCTTATGACAAAATATACAACGAGCTCTATGATTCATGCCTGGCGAAACTGTTCAAGGGCGGCTACAAGGTATACACAACCTTTGACCTGGAAAAACAGCAGATGCTTCAGGACTGTGTGGACGAGGAACTCGCCGGTTTTGAGGATACGGCAGATGACGGGAAGTATAAGATGCAGGGAGCTGCTGTATGTATTGATAACAGCACCGGGCAGGTCATCGCAATGGTCGGCGGAAGATCTCAGGAGATCGACTCCGCTCTGACATTAAACCGTGCTTTCCAGAGCAACAGACAGCCAGGAAGTTCGATCAAACCGCTGGTGGTCTATACGCCCGCTTTCGAGAAGGACTATTATCCCGGAACATATGTGGAAGACGAGGAGATTGAGGACGGTCCCAAGAATGCCGGCGGCTCTTATATGGGCGAACTGGAACTTAGCGAAGCGGTCCAAAGATCCCTCAATACGGTCGCATGGCAGGTTTACCAGGATGTAACTCCCAAATACGGACTCTCCAAACTGAAGGCAATGCACTTTTCGACTATCGTCGATTCCGACAATGTGCTCGCAACGGCGCTCGGCGGCTTTACATACGGCGTTAAGCCTGTAGAAATGGCTTCAGGATACTGTACGATTTTTAATGACGGCAAATTCCGTATTCCTACCTGCATCAGCAGGATTGACGACTACAAAGGAAATACGATCTATACCTACGACGGCACGTCCTCCAAGGTTTATGACATTAACGCCGCCAGAGAAATGGTCAGTGTGCTTAAAGGCGTTTTTGAAGAAGGCTGGGGAACAGGCCGGGGACTGGCGCTGAACAACCGGATGCCCTGCGCCGGAAAGACAGGTACGACGGATGAGGCCAAAGACGGCTGGTTCTGCGGATTCACTCATTATTATACAACTTCGGTATGGGTTGGATGCGATACTCCCGAGAGCGTGAGAAATCTTCAGGGTGCCACATGGCCCGGCAGGATCTGGAAGAATTATATGAATCTGATCCATGAAGGCCTTGAACCCGTGGACTTTAAGGATTATGACCACGCAAAAGAGGACAGGGCGCTGAAGGACCAGGAATCCCATGACGATGACTGGTACGATGACAGGCCGGAGAACGCTGCGACGAAAAAGACCGAGACCAAGAAGGAGACTACACCTGCTGCCACAACTACGAAGACCTCAAATCCCGAGCCCGCTCCGCAGAATACCAATGATAATAGTGGAAATACCGGCGGCAATTCCGGATCGGGAAGCAGCACAGGCGGAAGCGGAACATCCGAAGGTGCCGATACTACCGGAGATGTAACGCCCACCGGCGGCGACAACACCGGAGGCGACAATACCGGCGGTACACCCACCGGAGGCGACAATACCGGCGGTACGCCCACCGGCGGCGACAATACCGGCGGCGACAATACAGGAGGCGACAATACCGGCGGCGATAATACCGGCGGTGATAATACAGGAGGCGGAAACGAAGCAGGCGGAAATGAAGGCGGCTCAGAAGGAACAGGTGAACCTACAGCCCAGAACACTCCCGATGCTCCGGAACAGCCTCAGGGATGACTGCTGATCTCAGTATAAAAATTGGTGCTTCATACAAACGCTCCGGACTAAGAGTCCGGAGCGTTTTCTATCTTGGTGGAAGATTTTAGACAGTGTTTCTGCTATAATTAAATGATAACATGAGGATACTGTTGATTCTTGTTTAGATACCGGGGCTTTCATTTATGAGTAAACCTTTTATCCTGTTTGAGGATGTCGAGAAGATCTATCGCATGGGCGAAGTGGAGATAAGGGCTGTAAACGGCGCTGACTTTACAATTGACAAAGGAGAGTTTACGGTGATCGTTGGACCAAGCGGGGCAGGAAAGACTACGATCCTGAATATGCTTGGCGGAATGGACAGCTGTACAAGCGGAAGGATCATCGTCGATGACCGGGAAGTGAGTAAAAGCAGTTCAAGGCAGCTGACAGAGTACAGAAGATATGATATCGGATTTGTCTTTCAGTTCTATAACCTGGTTCAGAATCTGACGGCCCTCGAGAACGTGGAACTGGCCTCCCAGATCTGCCGCAATCCTCTGGACGCGCGGACCGTGATGCAGGAGGTGGGGCTCTTAGAGAGAATGAACAACTTCCCTTCACAGCTCTCAGGAGGTGAACAGCAGCGTGTGGCCATCGCCAGAGCGCTTGCAAAGAACCCGAAACTCCTACTCTGCGACGAGCCTACCGGAGCGCTGGACTATGTTACGGGCAAACAGATCCTGGCTCTTCTGCAGAAGACCTGCCGGGACAGAAAAATGACAGTCATAGTGATCACACATAACCTCGCGCTGACACCTATGGCCGATAAAGTGATCTATATAAGAAATGGAAAAGTTGAGAAGACGATAATCAACGAAAAGCCGCTCCCTGTTGAAGCGATTGAATGGTGACCGGAAAGCGAAGTGGCAATGAAAAACCGAAACCTGCTGTTGACTGATACAGTCAGAGAGATCGCGCATACGAAAAAGAAGTTTATCTCTCTGCTAATAATGAATTTTCTCGCAGTCGGGTTTCTGGCCGGGCTCAGGATGACTGCGCCCGATATGAAGCATTCTCTTGACGTCTATTACGATCAGCAGAATCTTATGGACATCAGGATCGTCTCAACGCTCGGACTGACACAGGACGATATCGAAGCGCTGATGGACATAAATACGGAGTTCACGAGTGATAAAGAAGCAAAGAAGCGCCTTCCTGTCATCACAGACGCGGAGGGAAGCAAATATTTTGACGCGCTGATCGATGAGGACACAGTGACTGTGTTCTCAATGCCGGAAAAGATCAACAGACTGCGGCTCACTCAGGGAGTTTATCCGGGCAGCCGTGAGGAATGTATAATAGAGCAGCTGCTTGCGGACAAGCTCGGTATCGGCGTCGGAGACCGGATCACGATCAATACTGAGGACGCCGACAAACTCACAACAGATAGCAGTGTACTGGATATTCACACTTTTACGGTATCCGGTATAGCGATCAGCCCGCTTTATATTTCAAAGACCAGAGGCAGTTCTTCCATCGGCAGCGGCACAGTTACTGCATGGGTCTCATTACCGGAAGAAGTCTTCACACAGGATTACTACACTTCCGTTTACCTCACAACAGATGAACTCGATCCTCTGGACTGCTATGGGGACCAGGAGTATAAGGACATGATCAGAGACCTGATCGACTGCCTTAAGCCGCTGGGAAAAAGACGTGCCGGTATCCGGCATGAACAACTGATCTCTGAAGCGACCATAACGGATATGATGGCGCAGATCTTCAGCACCGGTCTGAGTTCGATCGGGGTGGAAAGCGGAAAGTGGTATATTCTCGACAGGAATTCTCTGGAGAGCTATGGGGAGTTCGCAATGGACTCTGAGAGGATGAGCAATCTGGCAGATGTGTTTCCGATGATCTTCTTTCTTGTGGCGGCTCTGAGTTCACTTACAACCATGACGAGAATGGTGGAGGAGCATCGGACACAAATTGGCAGCATGAAGGCGCTTGGATTCTCAGGCCGCGATATAGGGATCAAGTACATAGGCTATGCTTTGGCATCCAGTCTCGGAGGCGGACTGGCCGGATGGATCTGCGGCATTTTCGCAATCCCGGGGATCATCTATTATGAGTGGGGACTGGAATATCTTCTTTCGCCCGTAAAATTTCTTTTTTCACCTGCAGTACTGGCATATTCAGTAGGTTTTGCGGTACTGGCAACAGCCGGCGCCGCTGCAGCGGCATGTCAGACTACACTGAGCGCTTCCGCCGCTTCGCTCATGCGCCCCAGGGCTCCAAAACCGGGGAAAAGAGTTCTGCTGGAAAAGATCCCGCCAATCTGGTCGAGACTTTCTTTTATTCAGAAAGTGAGTGTGAGAAATCTCTTCAGGTACAAACGAAGGTTCCTTATGACGGTCGCCGGCATAGGGGGATGCACAGCTCTTGTGGTGACTGGACTGGGGCTTCGCGATTCGATCTTTGACATTTTAGTCTGGCAGTTCGATGAGATCACCTGCTACGACGCGGCTCTGGGTATTTCGGAAGATATACGCGCCGACGACAAGGTGCACCTGAAGGAGTCGCTGGATTCCATGCCGGAGATAAATTCCTTTGAGGAGTGTTACCAGAACAGCCTGGATCTTGAGACAGATTCCGGAAAGGTGGAGTACGTCACTGTAGTGTGCGCTGATGATCTGAGTGCGCTGAACGGTTTTATAAATATCAGACACAGGGAGCACGGAGGCGGGATCTCAGAAGAATACAGGGAACTGTTCAAGCGTCCCGTTGAAATGAACCAGGACGGCATAATCCTTGACGAGAAGATGGCTGAGATCCTCAAGGTGAATGTCGGGAGTGAAGTGACGCTCAGAAATGATGATGAAGAGGAGTTCACAGCTGAAGTCTCAGACATCACGGAAAACTATGTCAATCACTATGTCTACATGACGAGAAAATGCTGGAAAAAAATGACGGGAGACTGGCCGCTTTACAACACGGTCCTGCTTCGGCTCGCTGACGGTGCTAAGGAAGAGAACATGGCAAGAAAGCTGATTGCAATTGACGGGGCTATCTCCTATAATCGTATAGATCAGATGAGGACCAGGTTTGAGGGAAGCATCAGGAGCATCAACGCGATCATTGCGATCATCATCGCAGCTGCCGCTGTCCTTGCGTTCCTTGTTCTCTTTAACCTCACGAATATCAATGTAACGGAGAGGATCAGAGAACTTGATCGGGCTTTTTATGGGAAAATGGCTCCACAGCTGGCTGATCAGGACGGTTGAAGTGGACTTTCTGATGTTCGGAAGAAGCGTTCATACGCGAAGTTATATACTGGCGGCGCTTTTGACATTTGTTTTTTCGCTGTCAGTTAATTTCTTCTCCTTTTTTACGATCAAAGATATCGATATGATCCAATCATTAAAATCGGTGGAATAATACAAAAAACTAATGGAGACAGTATCCGTATGAAAAGATTAAAAGGCAGGATCCTGCTGGGAACAACAGCTGTAGCGGCAGCGCTGGCCATCACCGGCTGCACTACGAACCAAAACACTAATTCCGGCGCGGAAAGCAGTACCGAGTCCGCCGCGCATACAGCTACGACGATCAAGGATTTTGAGAAGTTCGACGTCAATGAGAATTACAACAATGTCGTCTACGGTCCGCCGCCGGAAAAGTGACAAAGAGGCTCAGCAATCTGAAAAAGAAAGTGCGCCGTTTTAGAGAGGAACAATTATGTTAAAGACACTTCTTGCGCAAGTAAAGGAGTTTAAGACTCCGTCAATACTGACGCCTCTGTGCATGATCGGAGAGGTTATATGCGAGATGATCATTCCTGTACTTATGGGAAGGATCGTCGATTTAGGAATCGGCGGATCGGATATGAACTATATTGTCAGGACCGGACTTATCATGCTTGCAGTAGCCCTGCTCGGACTTCTGTTCGGTATTCTGGGCGGAGTTTTCGGAGCGAAAGCTTCGGCAGGATTTGCCAGAAATCTCAGAAAAGCGATGCATGACAATATCCAGACATTCTCTTTTTCAAGCATCGACAAGTTTTCTTCTTCCAGTCTTGTCACAAGGCTGACAACAGACGTTACTAATATACAAAACGCCTATCAGATGATCCTGAGAATGGCGATGAGGGCGCCTGCTTCCATGATCATCGCAATGGCCATGTCCTTTATAATCAGTCCCAGACTGGCGAGGATCTATCTTGGAGCTGTTCTGCTCCTTGCGCTCGTAATGTCTTTTGTCATGCGCAGAGCGACCAGGTATTTCCAGCAGGTATTCAGAAGATATGATGACCTCAACAACAGCGTACAGGAAAACGTCTCTTCGATCCGGGTGGTAAAGGCCTATGTCCGCGAGGACTACGAGATCAGCAAATTTCATAAGGCCGCGGGCAATATCTACGAAATGTTCATAAAGGCTGAAATGAATATCGCCGGTGTCATGCCGTTCATGATGACAGTCGTATACGGATGTATTCTGCTGATCAGCTGGTTCGGCGCCCACATGATCATCAGCAATGAACTGGGAACAGGCGAACTGATGAGCCTGCTCGCGTACTGCATGAATATCCTCATGAGCCTGATGATGCTCTCTGTTGTCTTTGTAATGATCACCATGTCCCAGGCGAGCGCTAAGAGAATCGTGGAAGTCATTAATGAAAGGAGCGATCTTCGAAATCCTGAGAATCCGATCATGGAAGTCCCTGACGGGAGTATCCGCTTTGAGGATGTGGACTTTTCCTACAGACCGGGTACCGGGGATCCTGTTCTTAAAGACATCAATCTGGATATTAAATCCGGTGAGAGCATAGGGATCATCGGAGGCACCGGCAGCGCCAAATCCTCCCTGGTCAATCTGATCAGCCGTCTCTATGACGTGACACAGGGCAGAGTCCTTGTCGGAGGAAACGATGTCCGCAGCTATGATATTGAAGCGCTCAGAAACCAGGTTTCTGTAGTTCTTCAGAAAAACGTCCTGTTCAGCGGAACGATCCTTGACAACCTCAGGTGGGGAGACAAAAACGCTACGGAAGAAGAGTGCGTGAGAGTCTGCCGGATGGCCTGCGCCGATGAATTCATTCGAAAGATGCCTGAGGGCTACAATACCTGGATCGAGCAGGGCGGAACCAATGTATCAGGCGGCCAGAGACAGAGACTCTGCATTGCGAGGGCGCTTCTCAAAAAGCCCAGGATACTGATCCTCGATGACAGCACCAGCGCTGTAGACACAGCTACAGACGCAAAGATCAGAAAAGCTTTCCGGGAGGAGATACCCGGCACGACAAAGCTGATCATCGCGCAGCGTATTTCAAGCGTAAAGGACTGCGACAGGATCGTGGTCATGGACGACGGCCGGATCAACGGAGCAGGTACCCACGAGCAGCTTCTTGCGGAGAATATGATCTACAGGGAGGTCTATGAGTCCCAGGTCGGAGGCGCGGACGCGGACTTCGATAAAAAAGAGTGACGGATTCCGGGGAGGACATAGAGCATGGCAGCAGATAACAACAAAGAATTTAAGGGACCGGGCGGAAGACGGATGGCGGGAAGACCGCGTCCAAAAGTGGAGAATCCGGGACTTCTTTTAAAGAGGGTGTTCAGTTATGTGTTCAGATACTATGGCATACAGATGATCGTAGTCCTGATCTGTATTGTCGTCTCGGTACTGGCCAATATTCAGGGCACAATGTTCACGAGAACTCTGATCGACACATACATTACTCCTATGATAGGTACTCCGGATCCCGACTACGGGCCGCTTCTGGGCGCAATGGGGAGAGTTGCGTGCTTTTACGGGATCGGAATCGCGGCAGCATTCACACAGCAGGTGATCATGGTCCATGTCAATCAGGGCACGCTCAGGAGACTGAGAGAAGACCTGTTTGATCACATGGAATCTCTTCCCATTAAATATTTTGACACACATTCTCACGGCGACATTATGTCTGTGTATACAAACGATATCGATACACTGAGACAGACGATAAGCCAGAGTATTCCTCAGCTTTTTAACAGCGCGATCACGATCGTCAGTATTTTGTCCATGATGCTCATACTGAGCATTCCGCTGACGCTGCTGACCCTTGCTATGGTGGCGCTGATGCTGTTTGTGACAATGCAGGTCACAAAGCGCTCAGGAAAGAATTTCATCGCGCAGCAAAAGAATCTCGGCAAACTGAACGGATTTATCGAGGAGACCATGACAGGGCAGAAAGTTGTCAAAGTATTCTGCCATGAAGAGGAGTCAATAAAGACTTTCGATCAGCTCAATGAAGAGCTCTACCAAAGCGCCTACAAGGCAAACGCCTTTGCAAATATGATCGGTCCTGTCAACGCGCAGATGGGCAATGCCAACTACGTGATCGTGGCGCTCGTGGGGGGCCTTCTCGCCCTCAATTCTTACGCGGGCTTTACAGTCGGCGGCCTGGCGAGTTTCCTGACTTTTAACAAGAGCTTCAGCATGCCGATCAACCAGGTGAGCATGCAGTTCAACAGTATCATTATGGCTCTTGCGGGCGCAGAGCGCGTCTTCAAACTTCTTGACGAAGAACCGGAGACGGACGACGGATACGTCATGCTGGTCAACTGTGAGTATGATGAAAGCGGCAATATCGTTGAGACTGAGAAGCATACCGGCCACTGGGCGTGGAAGCACTATCACAAACAGTCGGATCACAGCACAACTTATCAAAAACTGGAGGGAGACGTCACATTCAATCATGTGGACTTCGGCTACAGGGATGACAAAATGGTGCTTCACGACATTGTGATCCATGCAAAGCCGGGTGAAAAGGTGGCGCTGGTCGGCTCTACAGGTGCCGGCAAAACGACGATCACAAACCTGATCAACCGCTTCTACGACATTCAGGACGGCAAGATCCGGTATGACAATATCAATGTCAATAAGATCAAAAAGGCTGACCTCAGAAGATCTCTGGGCATTGTACTTCAGGACACGCATCTGTTCACAGGTACTGTGCGGGACAATATCCGCTATGGCAAGCTGGACGCGACAGAGGAAGAAATCGTAGCGGCTGCTAAGCTTGCCAACGCACATGGATTTATCAAGAGACTTCCCCAGGGATATGACACGATGCTCAAGGGAGACGGCGCGAATCTCTCCCAGGGACAGAGACAGCTCCTTGCGATCGCGAGAGCGGCAATCGCGGATCCGCCCGTCCTGATCCTGGACGAGGCGACCAGTTCCATTGATACCAGAACTGAGAAGATCGTTCAGGACGGCATGGACAAGCTTATGAACGGCAGAACGACATTTGTCATCGCCCACAGACTGTCCACAATCAAGAACAGCGATACGATCCTCGTTCTGGAGCAGGGACGCATTGTCGAAAGGGGCAATCACGAGCAGCTGCTTGCTCTGAAAGGCCGCTATTATCAGCTCTACACAGGAAAAAGCGACTCGCTGACAGCTTGAACGGTCATGCGGCAAAATATCGGACGGAGGACGTAAAATGGAAAGAATATTCAAAAAGAGTCTGGCGTTAATACTCACATTGGTCCTGGCACTCAATACGGCAGGCTGTGTTCAGCGGCCCGGAACACCACAGGAATCCGGCGAACCGCAGCAATCCGGCGAACCGCAAGTATCCGGTGAACCCGGCGAAGAACCCGGTGAGACCGGATCAGAATACGCTTCATGGGTCAATTCTGATATTCAGGAATGGGTAAAGGAGATAGGAGAGGCAGACGCCAAAGATGACTTCCACCTTCACGTGAACAGGGAATGGATGCTCAATACGGTTATTCCGGACGGCTATTCCAGTTTTGACACGATCACGGAGAGGGCTCTTGAGGTCGACAGCCAGCTCATGGATATTCTTGAAAATCCGGAAAAAGAGACTGATCCGGCGCTGATCCACGACCAGGAACTGGTACAGAAATACTACACGATGTGGCTGGACTGGGACGCCCGCAATAAACTCGGCGTTTCGGCTCTTAAAGACCTTCTCGATCCTCTGATGAAAGTTCAGGACCTGGATGACCTTACGGCTTATCTGAGTATGCCGCGGACGGTGATCTCCGCGACAGAGCTGGCGCAGTGTGAAGCCAGTATGGACTGGAACAACGCTGATTATTATGCGGTATATGTAATGCCGGTGGACCTGATCTTTGGCGATTCCATGTACTACGGTTATATGGAAGAGAGTGACGCGTTGGATGAGCCGTATTATAATGTGGTGATCCGCCATATCCTTGTGGAGCTGGGTTATTCCGATGAAGAAGCAACGGAAGTATTAAAGAGCTGTTTTGCATTTGAAAAGGACATATCAGAATATATCATGACAACGGAGGAGGAGAGCGCGAGAGACGCTGTCGTCAAGGAGAACAACCCGAGAACGCTCGAAGAACTCGAGGCTGAAGCAGGCGATTTCCCGATCCGGAAGATCCTTGAGGCCAGCGGCGCGGATAAGTCTGAGAGGTATATTTTGACCCAGCCGGACTGGCTCGCGGCAATGGACGTTTTATATGACGAGGATTATGTCGAACATCTCAGGGACTATCTGATCTGCTATACGGTGCAGGATTACGCGACGCTTTTGGACAGAGAGACATATGATATTTACTATAAAGTTATTAACGACATCAGCGGTGCTACGGGAACAAAATCGGATAAAAAGTCCGCGACGGACGCGGTGGATGATTTCCTGCCGTCGCAGCTTGGGAGACTTTACGCTGACAGATATGTGAGTGATGATACTCAAAATGAGGTGACCGATATTACCAAAGAGATTCTGGATGAGTACAGGGTCATGCTCAGCGAGGAGACTTTCCTGACGGAAGAGACCCGCAGGGAAGCGGTCAAAAAGCTCGACAATCTTATTCTTCGCATCGCAAAGCCGATCAAATGGGAAGATGACTCAGAACTGAATTTCGCGGGATCCACTGAGGGAGGCAATCTGATCTCCGCACAGGATGAAGTGGGCGCTTTCTGGGTCAAAAGAATGCAGTCCAGGATCAATCAGAAGGTTGACAGAAATCTGTGGACTTCCAGCATCCAAGATGTCAACGCTTTCTATGATCCCTCGCAGAATTCTATAACTTTGTGCGGCGGTATCCTTGGAGGAGCACTTTACAACTCTGATATGACAAGAGAAGAACTCTTTGCCAATGTGGGTGATACGATCGCGCATGAGATTTCCCATGCATTTGATACTACCGGATGCCAGTTTGATGAGAAGGGTAATCTGAGGAACTGGTGGACACAGGAAGATCAGGCGGCTTTCGCCGCGAGGGCCGACAAACTGGCAGCGTATTACGACAATATCGAGCCCTTTATGGATGTCTACTGCGTGGGCTCCCAGATCGAGGGAGAAGCGATCGCTGATCTGGTAGCTATAAAGATCCTGCTCAGGATCGCGGAAAAGGACAGCGCTTTTGATTATGATAAATTCTTCAGGGCATACGCGGAGACATGGCGGACGATAACCACTGCCAGAAGCGAGTTTTACGTGCTCTCTCAGGACACTCACCCGCTGCCTTACCTGAGAGTCAACTGTGTCGTACAGCAGTTTGATGAATTCTATGAGACTTACGGGGTGAAAAAGGGCGATGGGATGTACCTCGCGCCGAAGGACAGGTTAGAAGTGTGGTAAAACAATAAATGCACAGGACTTGCAGTATTTTGCGAAAGATCGTAATGATTCTTTCCTAAATACGGCAAGTCTTTTTTATTTCCGCGGACCTCTGGAAATACTTAAAAAATTTCAAAATATATATTGACTATATGTTATATATATAGTATAACATATATCAGAAAGAGAACAAAAGGAACAAGCCAAAATCCCGAATAGTTCTCGTAAAACAATACAAAGTTATATAACCTGATTTATAAGGAGGTATCAGATATGTTTACACCTGCAATCTTTACAAGAAACCACGACTTCTGGAGAGATCCCTTTGAGGATTTCAATACAATGTTCCCGGCATTCTTCGATAACGGAGATCTTGAGAAATCTTTTGCCGGATTCAAGACGGATGTGATGGAGAAGGACGGCAACTATGTGCTTCAGGCTGAGCTTCCCGGCTTCAACAAGGAAGATATCAATGTGGATCTGAAGGATGATATTCTGACCATCAGTGCTTCTCACAAGGAGGAGAAGAAAGAGGAGGACGAGAAGACCAGATACATCCGCAGGGAGAGACACACTTCTTCCTACAGCAGAAGCTTCCGCGTAGCCAATGTGACACACGAGGATATCAAGGCAGCATACAACAACGGCGTTCTTGAAGTCACATTCCCTAAGAGAGATGCTCTTCCCGAGAAGGAGACGAAGAAAATCGAGATCATGTAAGGGAGATCCGCCGGTATAGAAGAAAGTTAAACAAAGATAAAGGAGGAGGCGCCTGCTGAATGCTCGGCAGGCGCCTCCTTTTCTGTGTCATATTGAGATTTGCCTTAAAATCGGGTACAATTTCTCCTTAGAGTCAAAATATCAAAGAAAAGAGGTATCCGGCTATGGCACAGATCATACTGGCGTCGGCGTCCCCAAGAAGAAGCGAGCTGCTTCGGCAGGCGGGAATGGATTTTATCGTGATTCCATCTAAAGGAGAAGAAGTCGTTACAAGCACACATCCGGCAGAAGTGGTGGAAGAACTGTCTCTGCAGAAAGCGCGGGAAGTTGCCGAAAGAATCCTTTCAGGTAAAGAAAAAGAGGCTACCGATTTCAGCGTTGTCATAGGGGCTGATACTGTAGTGGCGGCGGACCACAAAATTCTCGGTAAACCTGCCGACCACGAAGACGCGCGGAAAATGATCACAATGCTGCAGGGCAATGTTCATCAGGTCTACACCGGAGTAACGCTGATCGTTAAGGACGATAAAGGAAACATCCACACCAGAACATTTAACGAATGCACTGATGTGGATGTCTGCGAAATGTCTTATGAGGAAGTGGAAGAGTATATCTCCACGCCTGAGCCCTATGACAAGGCCGGAGCTTACGGCATCCAGGGCAGTTTCGGCGTGTATATAAGAGGGATCCGCGGATGCTACTACAACGTAGTAGGATTGCCGATCTCAAGGCTTTGTCACGAACTCAAAGATATGCTCGCTCAGTGATGGCCAAGCGCTGTTTTGTTGCAGCCGAGATTCTTTGCTCTGTTCCTGAGCGGCGGGGAGATTGTCCCCGTACAGGGAAGTTACGTCGTATCCTGTCAATTTTGCACCTCATTGCTCAGCGGAACCATTTCTCGCGCTCGCCGGCGGAATATTTCTCCTCGCAGTATCTGCAGCGATAGATCTTGCGCCTGGAATCTGCCAGGAAGAAGATATGCGGCAGTTCCTGCTCAATAGAAGAAATGCATCGCGGATTGTGGCATTTAAGGACTCCATAGACTTCCTTGGGCATATCCATTTTCTTCTTCTCCACAATGACGCCGCCCTTGATTATATTGACTGTTGTGTTGGGCTCGATCAGAGCGACAGCGTCGAGACTGATGGTATCGGGATCGCATTCCACTTTCAAAATATCTTTGCGGCCCATATCATTGCTGCGGGCGTTCTTGATGATAGCGACCTGGTAGTCCTCTCTGTCCAGGTGGAGATAGTGATAGATCAGCATAGCCTTGCCGGCTTCAATATGATCAAGAACGATTCCGTTTTCAATCTTGCCTACGTTTAACATTCGGTTTCCTCCTAATCCTTGGATAAGCTCTGGTAATCAGTCCACATGAATGTCAAGCAGTGTCAGGATCAATGCCATGCGCACATATACGCCGTACTGAACCTGCTTGAAGTAAGCGGCCCGGGGATCTTTGTCGATCTCCACGGAAATCTCGTTTACGCGGGGAAGCGGATGCAGCACATACATATCATTCTTGGCCCGGCGCATGAGTTTCTTATTCAAAACATAGAAATCCTTCAGCCTGATATAATCTTCCTCGTTGAAGAAGCGCTCTCTCTGTACGCGTGTCATATAGAGAAGATCAAGTTTGGTGATGACGTCCTCAAGCTTGATGCACTCCTCATAGGTGTAACCTTTCTCCTCAAGAAGATCGGTGATGTAGTCGGGAACACGAAGCTCAGGCGGGGAAATGAAAACAAAGTGGATGTCCTCGTAGCGCGCAAGTGTTTTGACCAGCGAGTGCACTGTTCTGCCGAATTTGAGATCGCCGCAGATACCGATCGTGAAGTGGTTAAGCCTCCCCTTGAGCTGACGGATCGTCATCATGTCCAAAAGCGTCTGGGTGGGATGTTCGTGTCCGCCGTCGCCCGCGTTGATGACAGGGATGTCGGAAAAACGGGAAGCCACGTAAGCCGCGCCTTCTTTGTTGTGGCGGATCGCAGCGATATCAGCGAAGCAGGAGACAACGCGGATCGTGTCAGCCACACTCTCACCTTTAGCTGCGGAAGACTGGTCGGCGCCGGCGAAGCCAAGAGCCTTTCCTCCAAGATTCATCATGGCGGCTTCAAAACTCAGACGTGTTCTTGTACTGGGTTCGTAGAAGAGCGTCGCGATCTTCTTGCCGTCGCAGGCGTGCGCGTATTTGTCAGGGTTTTTCTCAATGTCGGCAGCCAGATCGAAAAGCTGATCGAGCTCCTGAGTGGTAAAATCAAGAGGTGTAAGACAGTGTCGCATGAAGACTCCTTTCTTTTAAGCCATTGTTTCAAAACCGATCTCCCTGGATATGAGAAACTTCTCCATAGTCTCGTCCCAGATCCTGTCGGCATTTTTGTCCAGTGTAAAACTCTTTAACGCAATGCCCGTAACCAGTGTGACATCGGTCCCGTCATAACGGATGTTGAGGACCATGGCGCCGACGTTTTCCTTAAGCTGGGGGAAACCGTTCGAAACCAGTATCTTTTCACAGTGGTCGGGGCGAAGCTGAAGAACGATCGAGAGAGAAGCCGGCGCTTTTTTGCCCCGGATCAGTTCCCGCAGATGCCCCCGCACTTCTGACCATGAGATCAGCGGATAAGGGTGTAGGGACTCATCTTCCCATTCTTCGGCGGAATAGAAACCGCGGTTTATTTTTCCGTCTAAAAGCCAGGTAACCTGCATACTAAGAGAAGCTTCCTCCAGCAAAAAAGAATCAAAAGAACTGCCGGACAGAAGCTTCGTCATGAAATTTCCTGTTTCAGTGATCTTAAATGCTCTCATATAATTCCCCGTCTGATGAATGTAAATAATGAGCCTTTACAGGAAAACGATCTTGGAAGTTGCTATATGAAGCGCGAGCCATGCGCTGATCTGAAGGATAAGGATCAGAGGCAGACCATAGCGGAACTGCGGCTTGCGCTTCTTGTGGCGAAATATGATCATTCCCGCGATACAGCCTGCAGAACCGCCCAGAATCGCAAGAATAAAGAGCACGGACTCCGGAATACGGAATCGGCGCTCCATTGCGCGTATCTTATCAATGACCATAGCGGAAAGGCCGAGCAGGTTCATAACGAAAAAATAGAGAAAAAGCATTAATCTTGTATTCATGAGCTCCTCCTTTCCAAAATTCCTGAGGTATATTGTATAAGTTTCGATGGCCACATGCAAGTTAAAAATAGATTAATCGTTGTTTCGTGCCGGGCGTTATAACCTGTCTTTCACTCCGGTTTCACGTACGGGAAAGTAATAAATAGGGTCAGCGGTACTTTCCCGTACGTGAAAAGTCGTTACAGACAGGATATAACGCCCGGCACGTCTCCACGTTATCCCTATTATTTACGATGATGATCAGATTAAATTTACAGTATTTCTCATAAACAATTTTGTGAATCTACCTCTATATAAGACTCTTGCTCATATCTGACGGTTGAAAAAACTATGCCCATGAATATGTACCCAGCCAGTAATGATTTGTACGGCAGGGGAGTGATTTATACCCCGTAGTATATACCCTGTCATGAACGACTTTTCACCGGCGGGGAAGCAATACATAAAAAGAGAGATGGCACGATGATGCCATCTCTTTTTCAATTACTATTATAACTTCCCCGCCGGTGAAACCGGAGAGAAGGACAGAGTATATACGCAGGGGTACTTCAAACTCCGGAGAGAATGACAGGGTATATACTCCGGGCCTATGATTGTTTACTGCTTGCCGTTTACTTCCTGCAGCTTCAGCGCGCGCACCTTCTCGGGAAGACCGAAGAGAGTGATGAAGCCCTCTGCGTCGTGATGGTCATAGAGGTCGCCTGTCGTGAAGGATGCAAGGCTCTCGTTGTAGAGGCTGTAAGGAGAGTAAGTTCCGGCTTTGATGATGTTGCCCTTGTAGAGACCGAACTTGACTTCTCCGGTGACATACTTCTGTGTGGCCTCGATGAAGGCCTGCTCCGCCTCGCGAAGAGGAGAGAACCACTTGCCTTCATATACGAGACTGGCGAATTTGTGGCCGATCTCATCCTTAACCTCATAGGTCTTGCGGTCGAGGACGAGTTCCTCGAGCTGCTGATGAGCCTCCATGAGGATCGTTCCGCCGGGGGTCTCATAGACGCCGCGGGACTTGATGCCGACTACGCGGTTTTCTACGATGTCGATGATGCCGATGCCGTTCTCTCCGCCGAGTTTGTTGAGGGTGCGGATGATATCGGCGACTTTCATCTCTTTGCCGTTTACGCTCTTGGGAACGCCCTGCTCGAAGGTCATGGTCACATAGGTGATCTCATCGGGAGCCTTCATTGGAGTTTTACTAAGGACCAGGAGATGATCGTAGTTGGGCATCAGAGAAGGATCTTCGAGCTCGAGACCCTCGTGGCTGATGTGCCAGAGGTTGCGGTCACGGCTGTAACTGCTGTCCGCGGAGAAGGGAAGGTCGATCCCATGCTGTTTGCAGAACTCGATCTCAGATTCACGGGAGTCCATTTTCCACTTGTCGCTGCGCCATGCCGCGATGATGCGAAGATCGGGAGCCAGAGCCTTAATGCCGAGCTCGAAACGGATCTGATCGTTGCCTTTACCTGTCGCTCCGTGGCAGATGGTCGTCGCGCCTTCTTTACGGGCGATCTCTACAAGCTTCTTGGCGATCAGAGGACGTGCCATGGAGGTGCCCAGGAGATACTTGTTCTCGTAAACGGCGTGGGCCTGTACGCAGGGAACGATATATTCCTCGGCGAACTCATCATTGACATCCAGAATATACAGTTTGGAAGCGCCGCAATATTTTGCACGCTCTTCAAGGTGATCGAGTTCCTCTTCCTGACCGCAGTCAATGCAGACGCAGATGACGTCAAAATCGTAGTTTTCTTTGAGCCACGGGATGATGGCAGTGGTATCGAGGCCGCCGCTGTAGGCGAGGATTACTTTTTCTTTCTGTTCGGACATTGTGAGTTCCTCCATTTCTCTATATACATTGAATTTTTGTCGTAAGCGGATCTTACATTTGTGTACTATACAACAGCATAATTGGAAATGCAATAGGGATTTTGAATATAATTTAATAATATTCGAATAATATACATTGAAAACTGCATAATATGCGTATATAATGCATAAAAGATGCATATAATGCATAAACACATTTCGAATTGTTTAAAAATAGTTCTTTATTATATAAAAAATTGTGATATTATCAGACTGCATGACTTTAAAAGGCGGAAAAATAGTGAAGGAATAATATGGAAAATATTGAGATACGTCCCATGGTGAACGGCGATTACGACAAAGTCCGGAATCTGTGGCTGAGTATAAGAGGCTTCGGGATCCGCAGTATAGACGATTCCAGAGAAGATATAGAGAGGTTTCTTGAGAGAAATCCCACTACCAGCGTAGTGGCCTGTGACGGAGACAGGATCGTCGGCTCCATATTGTGCGGGCACGACGGCAGACAGGCAAGCTTCTACCACGTATGTGTGAAGAAGTCTTACAGAAGGCAGGGGATTGCCACCGGAATGGTCATCTACTGCATGAACGAACTGAAAAAAATGAAGATCAATAAGATCGCTCTGATCGCGTTTACGAAAAATGACGCGGGAAACGCGTTCTGGAAGCAGATCGGATGGACGTGCCGTCCTGACTGCAATTATTATGAATTTATTCTTAATGAAGCGAATATCACGCGTTTTATTGAGAGCGAAACGGAGGAGTAAGATGAGAAAGATCGAGGGAGGCGTCACAGCAGCGCAGGGTTTTGAGGCGGCGTCGGCAGCCGCGCACATTAAATATGAAGGAAGAACTGACATGGCGCTGGTTTTCAGCAAGGAGCCGTGTGTCTGCGCAGGTACTTTTACAACGAATGTAGTAAAAGCTGCCCCGGTCGTCTGGGACAGGGATATGGTATACAGCGGAAATCCCGCCCACGCGGTGATCGTTAACTCCGGAATCGCAAATGCCTGCACGGGCGTTCAGGGAATGGATTACTGCAGTCAGACCGCGGAGGAAGCCGCGGCATGCCTTGACATCGACGCGGATTCCGTGCTTGTGGGATCCACAGGCGTTATCGGCTTCCAGCTGCCGATTGACCGAATAAAAGCCGGCGTAAGAAAGCTGGCGGAGAACAAGAGACCCGGGATTGAGGCCGGCACAGAGGCGGCAAAGGCGATCATGACCACGGATACCGTCCACAAAGAGACTGCATATGAATTTGAAGCAGGCGGGAAGAAAGCCGTGATCGGCGGTATGGCCAAGGGGTCCGGAATGATCCACCCCAATATGTGCACAATGCTCGGCTATGTCACAACAGACGCCGCAATTGAGAAAGCTCTGCTGCAGAAGGCGCTTGGCGAGATCGTTCAGGAGACATTCAATATGATCTCCGTGGACGGAGATACCTCCACCAACGATACTCTGCTCGTTCTCGCGAACGGACTCGCAGGAAACGCGGTCATCGCAGACGAGAACAGCGCGGACTACGCAGCATTTTATGAAGCGCTTAGAGCAGTCTGCAGGGAACTTGCCATGAAGATGGCAGGAGACGGAGAGGGCTGCACCAGACTCATCGAGACAAGAGTCATTCACGCGGACAGCCTTGAAAACGCCAGGATCTTCGCGAAGAGTGTCATCACGTCCAGTCTGACCAAAGCGGCTGTGTTCGGCAAAGACGCGAACTGGGGCAGGATCCTGTGCGCGCTCGGATATTCCGGAGCCTCTTTTGATCCGGAGAACTGCGATCTGTATTTTGGCGAGGGCGAGGACCAGATCCTTATATTCACAAACGGAAGCGCGGCTGATTACAGCGAAGAGAAGGCCACTGAGCTCCTCTCCGGCGAGAAAGTGATCATCACAGCGGACATGCACATGGGTGACGCGGATGCGACCGCATGGGGATGCGATCTTACTTATGACTATGTAAGGATCAACGCTGATTACAGAAGCTGATATTTAAAACCGGTCAAAACATATAAAGATCAGGGATACTGCCGAACGTATACTAAACAGCGGCAGGTCCGGAATGGAGAAAACAATGGAAACACATCTGAACCGGGAGCAGACCGAGGCGCAGCGCAAAGCGTCAGTACTGATCGAGGCTCTGCCCTATATACAGAAATTCAACAGAAAGATCGTTGTGATCAAGTACGGCGGAAGCGCGATGAACAACGAGGAGCTTCAGAAAAATGTGATCAAGGATGTCACGCTCCTCAAACTTGTCGGATTTAAGCCGATCATCGTCCACGGAGGCGGAAAGGCTATCAGCAGCTGGGTGAAGAAGAGCGGAAAAGAGGCGCAGTTTATCAACGGCCTTCGCGTGACTGACGAGGAGACAATGGAGATCGCCGAGATGGTACTCGGAAGAGTCAATAAGAATCTGGTCCGCATGGTGGAAGAGCTGGGCGTCAAAGCAGTGGGAATAAGCGGCAAGGACGGCAAACTCCTCACTGTCACCAAAAAGATTTCAGACGGGCAGGATATCGGCTATGTCGGAGAAGTATGCAAAGTCAGGCCCAAGATCCTCTATGACCTTCTGGATAACGATTATCTTCCGATCGTCGCGCCTGTAGGAATGGATGAGAATTTTGACACTTTTAATATAAATGCGGACGAGGCGGCCAGCGCTATCGCAAGATCTGTGAAAGCCGACAGGTTAGTGTATCTGACTGATATCGCCGGCCTTTACAGAGATATCAACGATCCTTCTTCCTTTATAAACAGGATCACAATCGCGGAAGCGGAGCAGCTGATCGCGGACGGCATCATCGGAGGCGGAATGCTTCCCAAACTTACCAACTGCACCCAGGCGGTACGCGGCGGCGTACACAGGGTTCATATCCTTGACGGAAGGATTCCCCATAGTATGCTGCTTGAGTTCTTTACAGATAAGGGAGTCGGGACAATGTTCCACCTGACTTCCGATACGGATATGAACTGAAGGCAGAAAAAAAGGAGCGAATGATGAGCCAGAACACAATGACAATGAAGATGATGATCGAGCAGGCGGAGAAGGACCTGCTGCACACATATAACCGATATCAGGTGGTCCTTGATCATGGTGAGGGCGTGTATCTCTACGATGTGGAGGGCAAGAAATACCTGGACTTCATGTCCGGCATCGGAGTTTTCGCCCTCGGTTACAGCAACGAGTATTATGAGAACGCCCTGAAGGCGCAGATTGACAAGATCCTGCATACTTCCAACTATTTTTACAATGTTCCCGCCATAAAGGCGGCTCACAGGATCAAGGAAGTCAGCGGCATGGATCGTGTATTCTTTGCCAACTCCGGAGCCGAGGCAGTTGAAGGAGCTCTCAAGGCAGCTATCAAGTATGCTTACAACAAGGACGGCGCATCTGATCATCAGGTCGTAGCGCTCGAGCATTCTTTCCACGGGCGCACATACGGCGCTCTTTCAGTCACCGGCAACAGCCACTACAGGGAAGCTTTCGGCGCAATGCCCTGTGAAGCAAGATTCGCAAAGATGAACGACATGGACAGCGTCATTTCCGCTGTGACTGATAAGACCTGTGCCATCATCATGGAAGTCGTGCAGGGCGAGGGCGGCATCGTTCCCGCGAAGGAGGAGTTCCTCCGGGCAGTGAGAGAGCTCTGTGACGAAAAGGATATTCTTCTGATCTTTGATGAAGTGCAGTGCGGCATGGGAAGAACAGGCTATATGTACGCCTGGCAGAAATTCGGCATTAAGCCCGATATCATGACTTCCGCCAAAGCGCTCGGCTGCGGCGTTCCGGTGGGCGCTTTCATGATGACTCAGAAAGTGGCGGACAACTCCCTGACGGCCGGCGACCACGGCACGACTTACGGCGGAAATCCGTTCGCTTGCGCGGCTGTCAACGCGGTGCTCGACCAGTATGAGGCGCTGGGAATAACGGATCACGTAAAGAAGACCGCCCCCTATCTGGAGAAGAAACTTGACGAACTTGTGGCAAAATATGATTTCTGCCTGGAGAGACGGGGACGAGGCTTCATGCAGGGCCTGGTCTGCAGAGGACCTGTCAAGGGCGTGATCGCGGACGCTATGGATAACGGTCTGATCCTCATCAACGCGGGAGCGGACATTATCCGTATCCTTCCGCCCCTCATCATCACTGAGAGGGAGATCGACGAGATGGTCTCGATACTGGAACCTGCGCTGGCAAAAGCGGAATAATACATAAGAATGATCAAATCCCGAAAGGGGTCAGTATGATCTCCACAGTATGGGTGAGTAGCCCATATTGTGGAGATTATTTGTTATTTCACTATATTTTGTATGTCGAAGGGAGAAATTGACGAAAAAAAGGTTAACAGATAAAGAATTGACCTTGTAAAATATTACGTCAATGTTTACAATAATGTTGTCGCAATGCGGGTCCCTTTTGAAAAGAGGGGACTAGTATGCAATCTCATCTTATATTTTCTTTAATAAGGAAAGGCAAAATCGTAATATCTGTCTTAGCGGCGGCAATAGTGCTGTGCGGCTGTAAAAGAGAAAAACAGACTGTTTTTACTGAAACTGTCTATGCTTCCGACGACATCGGCGATACGCGGCAGGATGCGATATACGAGGAACAGCCGGAGCATGCAGAAACAATCTGTGTCTTTGTATGCGGAGCAGTGAACTGCGAAGGTGTGTATGAACTGCCTGAATCCTCCAGAGTTATTGACGCTGTCGAGGCGGCGGGCGGTTATTCAGAAGACGCCGACAGAATTTATGTGAATCAGGCAGAGTATGTCTATGATACACAGAGGGTTGAGATCCCAACCTTCGAAGAAGCGCAGCGCCTTAGAGAGATCGAGGCGGAAGCGGCCGCAGAGCAGGGTGATTCGGGCAGCGTACGGGAGAACGGCCTTATTGATATCAATACCGCCGACAAGCAGGAACTGATGAGGATACCCGGGATCGGTGAGAGCAAAGCCGACAGGATCATAGAATACCGACAGATCCACGGCAGATTCGGTTCCATCGAGGAGCTCATGAATGTGAGCGGGATCGGAAGCGGTATGTATGAAAAGATGAAAGACTGTATAACAGTGAAATAATATGGTGTCTGCGCGCCAGTCGGAACCGACGGCGGAACACGTCAACAAAGAGAGGAGTAATGAATGGCAACAAAGGTACTTGTAGTTGATGATGAAAAAATGATCGTGAAGGGCATAAGGTTCAGCCTTCTTCAGGACGGTTATGAAGTGGATACTGCCTATGACGGCGACGAGGCTCTTCAGAAGGCGACTGAGAATCAGTACGACATTATCCTGCTGGATGTAATGCTGCCGAAGCATTCAGGACTTGAGGTATTGCAGCAGATCAGGGAATTCTCCTCTGTTCCTGTTATCATGCTCACTGCCAAGGGCGAGGATATGGACAAGATCCTCGGACTCGATTACGGCGCGGACGACTATATCACAAAGCCTTTCAATATTCTTGAGGTGAAGGCGCGGATCAAGGCAATCATCCGCCGCGTGGCCGGAAGCCGCAAGGACAAAGAGGAAGAGGAGGAGAGAATCCTCGAGAACGGCGACCTGAGGATGGATTTTGACAACCGCAGAGTCACCGTAGCGGGTAAGGAGATCAACCTCACCAGTAAAGAATTTGAGCTTCTCGAGCTTCTGGCAACTCATCCCGGAAAGGTGTACAGCCGCTCGATGCTCCTGCAGACAGTTTGGGGTAAGGATTATCCCGGTGATGTGAGAACAGTGGATGTTCACATCAGAAGGCTCCGTGAAAAGGTGGAGCCCAACGCTTCCGAGCCTGTATATGTGCAGACTAAGTGGGGCGTAGGCTACTATTTCAGACAGAATGACAGATAAGCTCAGGGAGCTGGTCCGGAAATTCTCAGTGGTCAGAAGTCTGAGAATGAGGCTTTTCATAATTATCTTCGTGGTGGGGCTGGTGCCTTGCGTGCTCCTTCACTACGGGATCCTGAATAATTATGAGACCAGAGCCGTAGAGGTCAGAACGGAGGAAGTGGAGACGCATCTGCGCGCTCTCGCCAATCACCTGATCACATACGACTACCTGAACGATCAGTCTTCGGAACTGATCGGTGCGGAACTCGCCGAATTCTCAGCGCTGTATGACGGACGCATTATGGTGATCAGCGATCACCTGAAGGTTATGAAGGACACCTATTCGATGTCGGACGGCAAGACGATCGTGTCGCCTGATGTTGTAAAATGTCTGCTGCAGGGAAATACAGGCAGTACTTCCAACTATGACCGCCGCGACGGTTTCATTGAAATAGTGACACCGATAATAGCAACAAATTATGCGGACAGCAGATCTGACAATGAAGAGATACTGAGCCGGAAGGCCATGCTCCTGGAAGTGATCCTGATATTGGCGGTGTTATTGATTTCATTAGTCCTGTCCACTGTTCTGATGAAACCATTTGAAAAGCTCTCCGGAGAAATATCCGCAGTTAAGGCCGGGTATTCGACGGACCCCATCAAGGCGCCCGCTTTCGCGGAGACGGAGCATATAGCTGACGCCTTCAATCAGGTTCTTGCCAGAATGAACGCGCTGGATGAATCCAGGCAGGAATTTGTTTCAAATGTGTCACATGAGCTGAAAACGCCGATGACTTCCATGAAAGTCCTGGCGGATTCACTGGTGCAGCAGGAAAATGTTCCTGTCGAGATGTACCGGGAGTTCATGATCGACATCAAGAACGAGGTAGACCGCGAAAACCAGATCATTACGGAACTGCTCACCCTTGTCCGCATGGACCGGAAGGACTCCAGGCTCAATGTCAAGGAGTGCAACGTCAATGAAATGGTTGAGCTTATCCTCAGAAGACTTCGCCCCATCGCACAGAAGAGGGACATCGAGCTGACTATGGTCAGTATGAGAGAGGTCTACGCGGAGATCGATGAGGTCAAGATGGTCATGGTCATCACGAACCTCGTGGAAAACGCGATCAAATATAACAGGGATCACGGAAAGGTCCGCGTAACGATCAATGCAGATCCTTATAATTTCTATATCAGCGTCGAGGATACCGGCGTGGGTATTCCGCAGGACTCCCTCGACAAGATCTATGAGAGGTTCTATCGCGTCGACAAATCAAGGTCGAGAGAAGTCGGAGGCACAGGCCTTGGACTTTCCATTACCAAGAGCATAATTCTGCAGCATCACGGCGCTATTGATGTAAGCAGTATCGAAGGCGAGGGAACGAAGTTTACAGTTACTGTTCCGCTCAATTATGTGGCGCATCCCGTTGAGCTCAGAAGGCAGTCCGAGAGGATGAGAAGAAACGAGAAGAGGAAAAGGCAGATGCGAGCAAAGAGCGCTGCTGCGGTCCGCAAAAAGAGCGGCGGTACGTCAGGCCGTACTTCCTCGGGAAGAACTGCCGCGAAGACTGCTGCCGGGCCTGCAAAAAAGACTTCTGCTGCCGGAACCTCAAAGAAGGCATCTTCTGCGGGAACAGTCAAAAAAGCGGCCGCTTCAGGGACAGTGAAAAAAACGACCTCCTCAGGGACCGTGAAAAAGACGTCTTCTGCCGGAACAACCAGGAAGAATACATCCGGCACGTCAGCAAAAAAGAAAACCGGTACTGCCGGGAAATCTTCCGGCGCCGGAACTGTAAAGAAAGCGCAGAGCAGCGGAAACGGGAAACCTTCAGAAAGCGGCGCATCCGGAGAGAAAGTTTGAATAAAAAGACAGGAATAATCTTAATATTGTTCACACTATGCCTCTTTCTCGGTGCGTGCGCAAAGAAAGGCGCTGATAAAAGAGGCATCAGGATCTATTATCTGAATAAGGGTGACTACGGGATCCAGGAACAGGAATATGTTCCCGAGGCCGACGACCGGGAGAGGATCATTGAGGAATTGATCGCCAAACTCTGCGTTCAGCCCAAGGAGATGACGCTCAGGGCTCCCATAACGGATTTCAGACTTCTGTCCAGTGAGACATTGGGAAAGATCGTCACGCTCAATCTTTCCGCTGAGTATTATGATCTGAGCGCCGTCGAGGAAGTACTGACAAGGACCGCCATTGTCAATACTCTTTGCAGTTTCGCGGATGTGGACGGCGTCTATTTTATGGTAGAAGGTGAAGCGTTCCGTGACGCGGACGGAGAAGAGCCGGGCATCATGGAGCCGGACCAGTTCATCTACAACTCATATACAGAGATGCGCAATTATGAGAGAGTGCGGCTTCATCTGTATTTTGCCAATGAGACAGGAGACAAACTCGTAGACGCATACAGAACGGTGGTCTATAACAGTAATATGCCCCTTGAGAGGATCGTCATCGAGCAGGTCATACAGGGACCGAACGGCAATTTCGCACATCCTACTGTTAACAGCGCTTCAAAAGTGATCAATGTCACGACCAGAGACCGTCGCTGCTACGTTAATCTGAACAGCGAGTTCCTTCACGGACAGGAAGGCGTACTTGCACAGACAGCGCTCTATTCGATCGTAAACTCGCTCTGCGAGCTTCCAAGTATAGAATCCGTGCAGATATCTGTAGACGGTAATACCGACGCGGTCTTTATGGAGTCGATCCCCCTTTCCGGCAGCTTCAGAATGAATGAAGAGATCGTCGAAAGACGCGCGGAGACGGAAACACAGTAATTTGATCAGCGGCTTTCGCTCAGGAACTTAACCTGACGAAAGCCGCTTTTTTATATCAGAGAGTATCTTGCTTTTTGGGTATATCCGGATTAGGATAATTATGTCAGGACCGTTCGGTCCGTCCCCTGCGCCGGGTCCGGCAGGGAAGAATCCATTATTATCAATATGAATACGGACGGAGGAGAAACTTGCGAAGACCGGTTTGTCTTTTTGTAATGCTCTTTACGGCGGCAGTATGGGCCGCTGTTCTTTTCTCACCCCCGAAGCCTCTCATAGCCGAAAAGGCGGAGGGAAGGTATGTAACTCTCGTTGGGACAGTGGAGGAAAAACAATATGCGATCCGGGATCCCGGAGGAGAAGAGTACATACAAATGACTTTGGGTAATGTCAGCCTTGAGTCTGAGATCCCTAAGGAGGGAGCCTTTAAGATAAGAAGAGGGGATAAAATACTATGTACGATCGATGAGGATCCACAAACGCAGAAGATCTGGGCCGTTGAAGGCGCCACAGTGCGGGTAAGGGGAAAGATCCGGCTGTTCAGGCAGCCTTCCAATGACGGTGAGTTTGACGCTTTTTTGTACTATAGTGTGATCGGAGGCTATCTGTTTAAGCTGAGCAATACACACATTCTCGCTTATAACAGCGGGAAGGATCCTGTAAGATCGACACTTTTCCTCGCGAGAGAGCATTTGTCTGCTGAGATGGATGAGATCTACGGCAGCAGGCATGGGACATATGGCAGAGAGTGCGCGTCTGTCATGAAAGCGATGCTTTTGGGAGAGAGCGGACTTGTTGACAGAAAGATCAAAGAGAAGTACCAGGCATCAGGCATTGTACATGTGATATGCGTGTCCGGTGTCGTTCTACCAGATGTTGGACTATGTACAAGGGCAAAAAAAGCGCGTATTTAAGGGCTTTTTTGACCTTTTTTTTATGTAGAGCACATATGTATCGAGCGAATTTTCCAGAGATTTTTCCAGAAATATTCTTTCGCGCATAAGTATAGCTTTGAGGGTGATGTACTTTGGGGCAAAAGTCGGATGTCGTTAAACCTGAGGGCAAAAGAAAGAATAATAGCATTGAAGGAAAACTCATTTTTATAATGGGTAGAAAAAGCAGATATGTTTCTATATACAGAAGGGGTCGAGACCGTCTGTTTACTAACACATAATTGAGACAAGAGGCTGGAATAAAGGGGTTCCCGTCACTTGGGGCAGATTTTGCTCCGAGTGGCGGGAACCCTTTTTGTGTTTGTGGGAACATATCGATGACCAGGATTGCGATAGGGGTGTGGATATGGTTATGTTATTTTGGAGAACGAGGATATGATTTTGCTATTTCATAGGAAACGAGAAAATGATTTTATTATTTCGCAGACCGAGAATAGATTTTTACTATAAGCTATAAGCTTTACGGTGGCGAATTTTTACAACTTTTGTTGAGAATAAATGTAGTTGGTCGATAATTGGCTCAGCTTGATCAATTGGTTGTTCAAAGGTGTTATTAATTGCTAATTACTGGTATTATTGTATATAGATTGTTTTCTACAAACTGATATGTACTATAAAGAATCAATATAAAAGGAGCAGTTTCTATCATGGCCAGGGCACCAAGAAAAGCAAAACCGAAGGAGCAAAAGCCGATTGAGCAGACCTTATGGGACGCAGCCAACAAGCTGCGCGGCAAGGTCGAACCGGCTGAGTATAAACATGTCGTGCTGTCGATGATCTTCCTGAAATATGCAAACGACCGTTTCGGCGAGCACCGTCAGCAAATGATTGCCAACGGCCAGCAGGCGTTTCTGGAAATGATGCCGTTCTATACGAAGGACAACGTATTCTATATTCCTGAGTGCGCTCGTTGGAATTTCATCATGAAAAACGCGAAGCAGCCCGACATCGCAATCAAAATCGATACCGCGCTGCATGAGATTGAAATGAAGAACCCGGCACTGGAAGGTGCGCTGCCGGACAACTACTATTCCCGCCTGCACATGGACCCAAGCGGTCTGTCCTCCCTTCTTGACCTTATAAACGGGCTGGAGCTACAAGTCGGCGGTGATAAGGATGTGTTCGGCAAGGTTTATGAGTATTGCCTGAGGCAGTTCGCGCTGAAGGAAGGAAAAGGCAAGGGAGAATTCTATACGCCCCGCACCGTCGTTGCGCTGCTCTGTGAGCTGATTGAGCCGTATTCCGGCATCGTATATGACGGGGCTTGCGGTTCCGGCGGTATGTTTGTCCAGTCCATGCGCTTTGTTGACGAGCACAAGGGCAATCGCCTGAATGTCTCTATATACGGTCAGGAGCTGACGGATACGACTCGGCGCCTGGCTAAGATGAACCTTGCGATCCGGGGAATCTCCGCAAATCTCGGCGCAGAAGCCGCCAACACTTTCTTGAACGATCAGCACAAAGACCTGAAAGCGGACTTCTCGCTGGAAAACCCGCCCTTCAATCAGAAAGACTGGCGCGAGGCCAACCAGTTGAACGATGACCCGCGCTGGAATGGATACCCGACGCCTCCGACCAGCAATGCCAATTATGGCTGGCTGTTAAATACGCTGTCCAAACTTGGACAGAACGGTGTCGGCGTGGTGCTGCTGGCGAATGGTGCTTTGTCTGCAGGGGGCGACGAGTACGCGATTAGAAAGCGTATGATTGAGAATGATGTTGTGGAGTCCATTATCATCATGCCCCAGAATATGTTTTATACGACAAATATTTCCGTAACCATCTGGATCCTTAACAAAAACAAGAAATCTCGTACTGAGAAGCGTCCCGATGGAACGATCACATATCGCGACCGAAGCGGCGAAATCCTTTTTATGGATCTTCGTCAGATGGGTCATCCCTACGAAAAGAAGTATTTGGAGTTTACAGAAGAAGACCGAGCGGTTATCGTGGACAGGTTCAAGTCCTGGCGCCTGGAAGGTTATGAGATGCCGTATGAAGACATTCCTGAGTTCTGCTACGCGGCAAAAAAGGATGAGATTGTTGAGAAAGACTATAGCCTTTTGCCGAGCAGGTATATTGAGTTTGTACAGGCTGGCGAAGACGTAGATTACGATGAGAAGATGAAACAACTTCAGGGCGAACTGAAAGATCTTCTTATTCAGGAACAGAAATCCAGACAGGATCTTCTTGAAGTGATGAAAAATCTTGGCTATTCCATTGATATTTGAGGTTAAAGCTATGGCTATTACGTGTGGAAAGGTTATCGAGAACTTTATTGCTGGTGTCAAAGAGAGCGAAGATGGATCAGTATCTTCAACAAAAACGGTGAAGATAAAAGGTGATCAGCTGATTCATTATTCAACCCCAATCATGGAACGCGACGAAGAAGGGTTTATTTTGAACATCAGCAGGTATTCTTTAGCAACGGGTCAGCTACAGAAAAGGATGAAAGAACTGCTTCCGGCGGGTTATCGGATAGTAAGAAGGGTTCCAGAGAACTATAATAACAGCCTGAAAGATTTTCTGGAAAAGTGAGGATGTGTAAATGGCGCAGAACTATCAGAAGATCGGTGATTATATTTCCGTGTTGGATAACCGTAATACTGACGGCGGAATAACAAATTTAATGGGTATCAGCATAGATAAATGTTATATTCCGTCTGTGGCAAATGTCATAGGGACGGACTTACGCAATTATAAAGTCATAAGAAAAAGCCAGTTCGCATGCAGCTTGATGCAGGTTAGTCGTGACCAGAGAATTCCTTTAGCCATGTATTCATCCGATGAACCCGCGATTATGTCTCCTGCATATGTAATATTTGAAGTGGATCGTCCGGATCAACTTCTTCCTGAATACATGGAATTGTGGTTCAAGAGAGCCGAATTTGATCGTGAAGCGTCTTTCTATGCTGTAGGAGGTGTTCGCGGTTCCTTAGACTGGGAAGATTTCTGTAAAATGAAACTCCCTGTAAAAACGATTGATGAACAGCGCAAGATAGTTCGGAATTATCAGATTATAACTGATCGGATTGATCTTTTAAGGAAAATCAATTCTAATCTTCAGTCTATAATCGATGTAGATTTTGAAAGATTCTATTCTGAAAACTGCAACATAGAAACCGTCCTATCAAGTATTTGTACGCTTACCTCGAGTAAAAGAGTTTTCGCTGAGGACTATGTTTCTGAAGGTGTTCCCTTTTATCGGGGTGGAGAGATTTCACTTAAAAAGATTGGTGAGCCAATCGAAGACCCTTTGTTTATCTCTCGAGAACATTTTGAGTCGATTAAAGAGACCTACGGGATACCCACGGAAGGAGATATCCTTATAACAGCAGTTGGAACGATTGGAAATAGCTATCTTGTAGAAAACGAAGAATTCTATTTTAAAGACGGAAACATTATTTGGATAAAGGATTTTACCGAGCCAGAGTATCGTTTTTTTGTGTATGATTACTTGCAATCTAGTATGTTCCGAGCCGCACTTAATTCGCTCTATATAGGATCTACTCAGATTGCATTGACAATAGTTGGGTTGTCCGGAATGAAATTGAATATATCGGAATTGTCTGACCTTCAAGAATATGCTTCTCGGAGCGCTGTTATTAGGAAAGAAATACAGCGAAATCAGAAGGAGTTATTAGAGTTGCATAATTTAAGGAAGCTGTTATTAACAAAAGGAGCGTGATGTAAATGCCAGCTATCTTTTCTGAGGCCGTTCTCGAACAGGCTATCATAGACAAATTCATGGCGGAGGGCTACGAGCACGTCTCTGGCGACGCCCTTCACAGAGAGCTGACGGACGTTCTGATTGAAGAAGATCTCTCTGCGTTCCTTGCGGCCAAGTACGCGCCGCAGGGCATCACAGACTCCGAGATCAATTCCATCATCCGCTCCCTCCGGTACGCCTCCGCACTGCCGGTGTACAGTGCCAACCGGAGTATGTTTCTCCGTATGGTCGAGGGCGAGACCTTTGTTCGCGAAGATCGCAGCGCAAAAGACTTCCATCTGCGCCTGCTGGACTTTGATACGGAGGACAACAAGAACATCGTCAAAATCGTCAACCAGATGACCGTTAAGGGGTCGAAAGCGACCAGGCGACCTGACGCCATCGTGTACGTCAATGGCCTGCCGGTAGTGGTGATGGAGTTTAAGTCTGCCATCAAGGAAGACACGACGATCCACGACGCTTACGTGCAGATCACGACCCGGTACATGCGTGACATACCGGAATTGTTTAAGTACAACTGCTTTGCAGTTATTTCGGACGGAGTAAACACAAAAGCGGGAAGCATCTTTTCGGATTACGAGTTTTTCTATTCATGGCGTCGAATTGAAGCGTCTGACCGCCCGGCTGACGGTATTCCTTCTCTTGATACGATGATACAAGGCATGTTCCGAAAAGAACGGCTCTATGACATCATTCACAACTTCATTTACTTTCCAGATACCGACAATGGGAAAAATGTTAAGGTTGTTGCTAGCTACCCGCAGTATTTTGCAGCAAGGAAGCTGCTTGCAAATGTTCTAAAACATCAAAAACCTTATGGGGACGGAAAGGGTGGTACATATTTCGGGACGACTGGTTGTGGCAAGAGCTTTATCATGCTGTTTCTGACACGACTTATCATGCATGAGCCTAGCCTCCATTCTCCGACCGTCCTACTGATCACCGATCGCTCTGATTTGGATGATCAGCTTTCTCGTCAGTTCTTAAACGCAAAAAGGTTTATTGGCGATAGTACTGTTGTTGAAATGGATAGCCGTGACCAGCTGAAAGAGGTTCTGGCAAAAACAGCCAGTGGCGGCGTGTACTTGACGACAATCCAGAAGTTTGCCGATGAGTTCGGAGAGCTGAGTAAACGCCAGAATATCATCTGTATTTCTGATGAAGCGCATCGAACAAGCAATAACCTGGATATGAAGCTTGTAGTGAAATCTGATGAGGTCCTGAAACGCTATGGTTTTGCAAGATTTCTGCATACCGCATTACCGCAGGCAACGTATATCGGATTCACTGGGACTCCGGTGGATGCCACTATGGATGTGTTCGGTCCAGTCATCGATCAGTATACTATGACCGACTCTGTGAAAGATGGTATCACCGTCCGATTAGTATATGATGGAAGACCTGCCAGAGCCGTGCTTGACAGTGAAAAAGTACAGGAGATTGAGGAGTATTATAAACAGTGTCTTGCGGCTGGGAGTAATGAGTACCAGGTTGAGGCCAGCAAGAAAGCTGTCACAAATATGGCAGCGATTGTCGGTGATAATGAGGTCCTTAATTCCGTTGCAGATTATTTCATAGATCATTATGAAAGCCGAGTACGTGAGGGAGCTACTGTTGCTGGTAAGTGCATGTTTGTGTGCATGAACCGTCCGATTGCATTCAAGTTCTACAACATACTCAAAACAAAACGTCCAGAGTGGTTTGAACTGAAAGTTGCACCAGATGATGTTGAGTTGACTGAGCAGGATAAGAGAGAGCTGATCCCAATGCCTATGTGCCAATTCGTGGCAACTAGGGCGAAGGACGATCCACAGGAGATGTATGATCTGTTGGGATCAGATTCGGTACGAAAAACGGCAGCGATCCAGTTCAAGAATATACATAGTAATTTTAAGATCGCGATTGTGGTAGATCTATGGCTCACTGGCTTCGACGTACCTTTCCTTGATACTATCTATATTGATAAGCCAATCACACAGAGCCATACCATCGTACAGACAGTTTCTCGGGTGAATCGATCGTATGCAGGAAAAGACTGTGGCTTGATTGTAGATTTTATCGGTATAAAGCTGGGTCTATTAACAGCACTGCGGACATATACAGATTTTGAAGAAGATAAGTTTGATGAAGACAGCGTTCAGGCTGCAGTTCGTATTGTTAGGAATCAGCTTGAAGTTTTGGATGCTATGATGCATGGGTTTGATAACAGCAAGTACTTTCATGGAGCACCCGGCGAGCAATTAAACTGCCTCAATGAAGCAGCAGAGTTCGTGCAGAATACAAAAGAGTTAGAGCAGAGATTTATGTCAAATGTTCTCAGACTCTCCAAGGCATTTAACTTGTGTAACAGCGGTAAGGACTTTACGCAGTATGAACTTGATCTGATTTATTACTATAAAGCAGTTCGCTCTGTTTTATTCAAGTTGACTAAGGGAGATGCACCGGATGCCGACACGATGAACGCTCACGTTCAGAAGATGCTCGAAGAAGCAATAAGATCTGAAGGGGTTGAGGAAGTATTTTCCACGGACAAGGATATCAATGCGGAAGCCGTCGATCTTTTTAGCGATGAGTATATAACTCGAATAAGCCGTATCAAATTGCCAAATACAAAAGTGAAAATTCTGGCGCAGCTATTAAAGAAGAAAGTCGCTGAATTCAAAAAGGTTAATAAGATCAAGGCGAAGACATTTGAAGAAAGACTACAGGCAGTGCTTGATAATTATAATAGCCGGATGTCGGATGCAGAATATGTCAGAAGTATTCTGGATGATGTATCTGACCAGTTGATGGAACTGCTTCGAAAACTTAAAGAAGAGCAGGATTCCTTCAGCTCCATGGGAATTGATTACGAAGAGAAAGCGTTCTACGACATCCTTGTTGCAGTCGCTGATAAGTTTAAATTCGATTTTCCTGAAAGTGAAAATATAGAACTGGCAAAGGAGATCCGTGCTGCGCTCCGAGATAAGGAGAAGTATTCAGATTGGGCAAACAGTGCTCAGATCAAAGCTCTCATGCAGGCAGATATAATAATAATACTGGCAAAACATGGGTATCCTCCAACACCACCGGAAATTTACGAAAAAGTCTATAATGACATTCTAGAGCAAACAGAAAACTTCAAAAAGTATGAAGATTGAGAAATTGAGGTAATCAATAATGTCATTCGGAAAAGCAATAGAACTGTTTCTGGTCAATGGTACCGCTGATAGCATTATCACTGCGGAATTATCAAATTGGAATGGGATGGCCATCAAGATTCCTCGTATTGAGGTGGCTTCCTGTAAGAGAGATGACATCACAGGTCCCGGTGTCTATTTTCTGTTCTGTAAAGAAGACGACGGTGATGATTCTGTGTATATAGGAGAAGCCGAGAACATTAAAGATCGGCTTATTCAGCATATTCGTGATAACCAATCCGGAAAAGAGAAGTACTACTGGAATTCTGCAGTGCTCTTTACTGGGCGTGACCTGAATAAAGCGCTGATCCGTTACTTGGAATACCGCCTTGTCGAGATTGCACGTGCCGGCAATCGTTATAAAGTGCTTACAAAGAATACTTATAAGAATACGGTAATGAAGGAGTCGCAGGTGTCCGCGATGGAGGAATTCATCGAGAACATCAAGATTCTCATCAACGCTCTAGGGTATAAGGTCCTGGAGCCGTTAGCGGTAAAACCGGCCGCTGGGACAGCTGCTGATGCAAGCGAGGAGTATTTTCTTTCACAGGGAAATGCCAGCGCAACCGGAGTAGTTACTTCCGAGGGATTTGTGGTTTACAAAGGAGCTGTGATCAATGAGAAGATCAGTGAAAAATCAGTTAGCTCGGGAATGGTAAAGCTTCGTGAAAAGCATATTAGCGAAAAACACGTTATAGACAATAAAACGACAGAGGATATTTTGTTCAACAGTTCATCCGCAGCAGCAGTGTTTGTGCTTGGATATAGTGTGAGCGGCCCTATGACCTGGAAGACGAAGGATGGAAGGACACTCAAGGAGATCGAGGCGAGTAGTACAGAACAAACCGATCCAAAATCTTAAATTATTCTGTGGGGTCATAATATGAATCTGATAGGCGAGAAAGTTACAAATGCAAAGTACGGGACAGGGACGATAATGATTATCGATGGTGTTCACGTGACCGTTCAGTTTGCCGAAAAGGTCAGCAAGTTCAAATATCCGGATGCTTTCCAGAAGCACATTACTCTTGAAAACGAGACTCTTCAAGCTGAAATGAACGATATCGCCACAGCAGCGGTTGAGGCAAAAGCCGCAGCCAAAGAAAAGGCGAAGGCTCAGATGATTAAGGATGTTATGCAGAGCGTCGAAGTAGCTAAAACTCCTGTGAAGAAAGAGACCGCCGGTGCAACCGCAAGGACAAATAGAACAACTCCGGTTAAAAGGAAAGTGTATGCATCCAAGAATATTGCGTTCAAGTGTACTTATAATGATGGGGGAGTCGAAGAGAACGGCATCGGTTTTACAAATGTCTGCAGTGATGCCCTGATCAGAAAACATGCAAAGAAAGAAGGAATCTGGTGCTCTAACTTGGGATGTCCATGTAAGGATTATTACGATGGGATAATAAGCAGAGAACAGCTGGAAGCAATACAAAAAGATGGTGGGTGGGCTTGTTACGAAAGCGTCATGCTGATCGACTGGATCGCAGAGGCAGGAACCCATCGTCCGAGCAAGTATGACGAAGGTATCGCATTAAGGATAAAAAACGCTTTTAAAAACAGCCTTGCGATTCTAACAACTAGAATCCCGGGTTCCAAGGAAAAAGACAGGTTCGTATTCGCTATTTTCATCATTGGTGATTTCTTTGAAGGAGATGATGACAAAACAGGCTACGTCCAAGCTCATCCCAGGTACAGGATGCAATTTACATTAGAAGAGGGAAAGAAGCTGCCGTTCTGGAAATATCATGCTAACAAGAACCAACCGTCAAAGCCATTATGGGGAACGGGGCTGTTCCGGTATATTGCTGAAGATGAAGGCGTTCAGATTCTCCGGGATGCTGTGGAAATAAAAAAAGGATCAAAAGACGAACAGCTGGCAAAAGATTTTCTACACTTTTACTGTGATGAGAACCGTCTGGATAGTGATCGGATCGGAGAAGCTGAAGGAGCGTTGACGCGGTGTAGATAAATATGCATAGTTTGAAGACATGGACATTGGAACAGTAAGTCAAAATGAGGGCAACTATGAATCTTATAGGTGAAAAAGTTACAAGTGCAAGATATGGGATTGGTACGATAACCTCTATTGATTCTGGTTATATGACAATTCAGTTTGACGAAAAGGTCAGCAAGTTCAAATACCCAGACGCTTTTCAAAAGCATATTTCTCTTAAAAACGAGGCTCTTCAGTCAGAAATGAACGCAATTGCCACAGCAGCTGTAGAGGAGAAGGTTACAGCTGAAGAAAAAGCGAAGGCACAGAAGTATAAGGAATTTATGGAGAGCGTTGACGCGGCTAGAGCTCCTGTTAAGAAAGAACCCTCCCATAAAGTTGGCACTACTTCAAAGAAAACAACCGCATCTGCTCAAAAAGGGATTATTAAGTGGGATCCTGGAAAGAAAAGAACATACTATTGCTTTCAGGGAGGCTCTTTTAATGTTGAGTATGCCGGCGGCTATATCTGGGCGCCTTATGAGAGCAAGTATGGAATGAAGTTCCATTACTGGGATCGCCTTAAAGATTTGAAAGCAGGCGATATGATATTTCATGCAGTTCACGGAAAGATCAGAGCAATTAGTCTGGTACGCGAAGAGAGCATAATAGCTGCAAGGCCGGAAGAGCTAGTTGGAATGTTTGAAGGAGACACTCACGGATATTTAGTACGTTGCAATTATACGTATATCAATAATCCTATAAGCGCTTGGGATTATACCGAGCAAATAAAAGTATACAGTCAGGTCAAATATGCGCCATTTAATGTTAACGGAACAGGCAACCTCGGATATTTGTATGAACTGGATCAGCGCCTTGCGACACTGTTTTTAGAAGAGTCGGTGAAGAAGAATCCAGTACTCGGTGATATCGATTTTGTGAAAGAGTTCCTTGCGTAAGAAAGAGTCTGTAAACAGGAGGCCGCCATGACGAAACTTAAAGTGCTGCCTAAACGGGTGGACATTCTTGATGCAAATGATCCGTCTTGTAGATTCAGGATCAATATTGATGTTTTGAATGAGGCATTTGGAGTCGGCCGGTCCATGTATCCCAAAGCATGTTATCCGGACACTAAGGATGGTAGCTTCAAAGGTACAAATCCTGGAGACCATTTTATAATTTGGATGCCAAAACTATATGCTAATAATTCTGAGTGGAAGAATACCTTATGTGATGGCGGAAACAAGATCCACGAGGACGCTGAAGACACCCGTCATGAAGATTGGATATCGATCGCAAAACACGATTTATCGGCATTGAGGCTTGTATTTGTTAAAACGGATCCCAAAGAACCATATAGGTTTGTCGGTGTATATCGATCCAGAAAAATGGATTTCCTCCACCATACCTATGAACGTATTGCCACGAAGGTAAGACTGATCGGAAATCCGGTCAGTAAGATTGAATTGCTGGATGACAACAGGAAATAGATGTATCTTATAATAAATAAATATGGAACATAGCCAACACCCCGTGGTCGGCTCTCGGTTATGAAGAGAAGAATGAGTTGCTATTTCTCCGACAGAAGGATACCCTCGATAAGCTCCAGGAGCGGGGGGCCATCTCATAGGAGCAGTATGATAAGAGTCTACATGACCTGATTTAGAAGATGGGCGTTGAGATATGTGAAGACTGAAGAAAAATAGGAGAGTTCTGTCCCCAACACTACCGAGAGTTTTAGGTTTACTCCCGGTAGTGTTTATCATTTTGAAAGATACTATGAATTCAATCCAGAGGAGATTTGTTACTACTGACTGTTGCAATTGTGCCTTTAGCCTTTGGTAAAATGCATTAATAAATATCAAGGACTCTCTAAAGCTTGTAGGAATTTAGCTCGAGTAATATATCTTCTACGTATGATTTGCATTTGAAAGCGGTTTCAAGGCTGACATATTTTGTGTGTGCCGGAGGGTTTCTATATTCATTTCTAGTATCATAGTTAATCATATCAACAAATCGTCCGGATGCTAAGGCAGCCATTCCTTTATTATTAAGTATTCTAGCAAGAATATTTAGTATGACAGAGGAAACATTATCGCGATTACGCACACTATTATTAGGCTTTCCATTCTTATCTGAAGAATCTCTGTTAAGCGAAAGATTAATAAAGAGATACCATAATCTCTCAAGCGTATGCTCTGGTTTCCCGAGTGTGAAACAATTAATGTGTGTTCTCCATTTCTTGATAAACTGCTTTTTTGCATTTCCGGTCAAACTATTCAGATTCGCATTGTATTCTGTTGCTATCTCATTACTATGGTTTATAAGCTCTGTAATAATTGACATATTTAATTCGAGTTCAATAATTCTCATATATGAGAGGCATAGCATTCCGGCATCTCTTAGGCCATAATTATCAGAAATTGTTTGATCAAATTGCCAAGTTGCTGCTTTAAAAGCTATTTTTCCTTTGCTGGAAAGAGTTTCATAAATTTGGTTATTATACTCGACTTTGTCTATTTCTTTAAGAAATTCGGGGTAAAATTCAGTTAGAACATCTTTCCATACAACGTTTAGTGGTGTGGTCTCATATTGTGGAGAAATTGTATCTGGAAATAATAATGAGTTTAATACGAGACCTTTTAAATAATCTCCAACAAATGCGTTTCCGGATTTGGCACCATCAACAATATAATCTACGTATTCTATGGAGTTTATTACAGCAACTTCTGGCCGACATTTTTGCTCTAC
>CADBIU010000005.1 GCA_902794825.1 uncultured Lachnospiraceae bacterium | reverse complement strand
GTCAGATCTCTCAGGTCCTGTCCCGCATCCGATTCCGCAATCGCTTTTCCCAAATTCATGATAAGTTCTTCGGCTTCTTCGAGTTTCTCCTTCATTTCCTCAGCCGAATACGAATGATCCCATGCCGGGTAATAGCTGCGGATCCCTTCCTGGCGCCTCAACATCTTAATAGAATCGATCATTTCCGATACATCGATGATGATCGGTATATCTGTAATTACCGGAACCGTATCCCCTATAAAGAACGCATCTTCCAGTCTATAAGACATTTCACCGGCGCTGTGCCCCGCTGTGCGGTAAGCATGAATTGACAGCCCTTCTTCAAGCAGGACCTCATCCCCGTCATGCAATACATGATCGACCTTCGTCGATCTGCCTGCCAAAATATAGAAATTCGGGATCGGCCTTTCCGAAAACTGAAGATCAATATCTTCGATCCATCTTCGCTCTTCCCGGCCCGCATATATTTCACAGTCCATATTCTCCCGAAACCATGCCGCAGAACCGATATGATCCGGATGTGCATGTGTCAGAAATATCTTTTTAATATCGGAGAGTTTCCTGCCTATGCTTTCCATATAGGAGGCGATCTGCTTTTCACATCCATACACTCCCGAATCGATCATATAGCAGTCCTCGGCTTCAATAATATAAACAAAAACATATCTCCTTATTTTTTCTGTTACATTGAAATCAATCCTGATCTGATGGATCTTCTTGTATGACATTTTTCTTCTCCTTTCCGGTATGCAAGTATTCACTTGCATAAATGCTATTTTTTTACGTGCCCGCAATGCCGGACACGTATCAATCAGATCATTCCATGCCTTTTAGAAATACGTTTACACTGTTCCGGATGTATTCATCCCCGGAAATATCGATCAGCTTATCCCCAAACGATGCGTTCAGGAAAACAAATCCAAAGTTCATTGAAATAAACTGGAGCGCAGCACTTTCCACATCGCAGTTTTTCAGCTTTCCTTTTTCTATCATTTCCGTAAAATACTGCTTCAGTACCTTTTTGAAAACCTCCGGTATCTTCATGATTCCCGGAAGCGCGATCCCCTCAAGTTCTGCCGAACGCAGTCCGATCGAGATCTTTACCATTTGCGGGGTCACCTTTGTCATATAGGTTCTGGAAAATGAAACCAGATCCTCTTCCGGAATTCCGACATAGGCAAAATCCTTTTCTGAAAGACCTGGATTCCACTTCGGAAGCGACATTGCCGCCAGAATGATCTCTTTTTTTCCATCAAATTTCCGGAATATAGTGCATTCATTTACTCCTGCGAGTTTGGCTATATTTTTAGTTGTAGTTCCCGAATACCCCTTTTCCACGATAATAGTCATCGTGGCATCTATTATTTTGATCTGGGTCTCATCAAACATATCTAATAATCCTCGAACAGGTAATGCAAGTATATACTTGCATAGTATCAATTTGCATGAAAGTTGTCAAACGAGTTTATCTGAGCACTCTTCGCCAGCTTATCGTCAAATCGGGATTGTATTACCGGTTCTTTTCATCAGATGCTCTCACATATCTCACAGAATTTCCGGGGCTGTTCTTTGACCGACCAGTGTTTGCAGCCCTTAAATACCTCTACCCGGCTGTTCGGGGTTTCCCGCGCAGCTTTAATAATATCGCTTAACGGCACAAGCGGATCCTTTTCTCCGATCACGTAAACAACCGGCATTTGTAGTTTCTTTAGTTCTCCCAAATAGTACGGTTTAGACCGTTCCTTATCCCTTATCCGCTGCGCTTCGCTGGAAGTTGAGCATTGATTTTCCGGCCATATCTCCTGCACAGGACTGCATCACTTCGTCAACCAGGGCGTCTGTGATCAGCTTCTTATTTCCGATCAAAGCATATGATATCGACCACCGCGCGATCCATCTGTATTTTGCACACCATCTGTACTGGGACAGCGTCAGATCCGTATGCATCACATACCAATAGCTGAAACGATGGAAAGGCATCTTTTCTGAAACGCCCCAGGTATCGACAGGAATAAGCGCCTTAACATCCTCGGGATAGCGCAATGCATAGCCAATTGCGATCGCTCCGCCCATCGATAATCCGGCTAAGACAAAGCCGGTAAGACCGTAATAGCTGACGACAGTTTTTACACACTCGATATGTGAGTCAAAAAACGAATCCCCTGCAAGGTCGTCCGCTCTATCGCTGTTTCCATAGCCCGGAAAATCGAATGCATAAACTGAATAGTCATCCGAAAACGTATTGAATACTTCTCTCCAGGACAACATTGTGCTGTCACAGCCCGCACCGTGCAGCAGCAGGATAGTCTTCGATCCGGCACCTTTTTTGTAAGCTGCGATGTTCCCGTATTGTGTTTTAATAGTTTCTTTCTGAATCATTTTCATTATCTCCCGGCTTTGTTTGGCGGGGTTTTCGGGTGCTGCCGCCGTGCCGCGGTCCTTATTGTTTCACCCGCTGCAGATTTTCATTTCATGTATAAATGTAATCCGCGTTAACCGTGTAGCTGACTTTTGGTCCGGGCGTGCCGGAATTGCTGTACAGGCGAAGTGCGCCTTCCTGTTCAACGGTATTCATCACGCAGCCATATGCCCACGTCTCATCTGTCACCTCAATCTTAGTCGAGATGAGGGGCATTGAAGTATATCCCTTTTTCCAGAGACGAAGCGTGACAGGGTCCTTCACATCGGAATAGACCATGTCCAGGCTCCATATATATTTGTTGTCGGCGCCGAAGGCCAGCCCCAGGATGCGGTTTCCCATTTCTCTGCCGCCGCAGCACAGGGCTGCCTCGAACCGGTCATAACCGCTGTTGTAAAGCCTGACGATTCCGATACTTCCCTGCGCATTCCCGATGCCGAGCCGGTTCACCTCCCAGTTGAAAGCAAGCGCGGTTATGTGCTGGTTCGGTGCAAACGGATTCCATTCTTCGTTATAAAAGTGAAAATAGAGTTCTTCATAGGAGAAGCTCTCCCTCTCTCTGCCGCTCCGGGCATCGCAGATCGCGATCTTTTCCGTCCTGTAGTCTGTACCGGCACCGCCGTACTCGGCAGACGCGACCAGGAAGTTGTCACGGCTTATACAGATACAACTGACTTCGTGTTCGTGCACTTTTTTCCGCCATAGCATTTTCCCGCTCTCTGTCTCCCATACCGACACTGAGCCGTCATCTTCACCGATCGCGGCCAATGTTCCGTCCGCGGAAACACCGGATACAGTCTTTCCTTTCACATCAATCCCGGCGAGGATCTTCTGAAAATCCGGGCCGGTGTACACCTGGTCCCTTGTTAGCTGGATTTTGTTCACACCGCCCACTTCACAGTATTTTCCGACCTCCCGGTTCAGGTCAAAATATTCCACTGTCCCGGCTGCCTCTTCCATCGAGCGAAGCTTTTCAATCGATTCAAGGGCTCCGGCAATATCATTTTTCGCCAGGGCTTCGCGTCCGAGACGGAACAGCTTATCCGTCTGTTTTTCCCTGTCTCTTGCTGCGGAAAAACTCTCTATTACCGACAGTTCCCATATCAGTTTCTTTAGGGATGGCAGCTCCGCAGGGAAAATGCAGGCGTTGTCTTTTCCCGAAAGACCGAGATATTTGGAGCCGTCGGGTGAATAGACCCTGCCTGCCTCGATGTCCTGACAGTACCTCGAAGGACAGTAGAATACATCTGAAGAGTCATTCGCATACAGGGAGCCGTCCGTCAGGAATTTCCACATAAAGGTCCGGCCATACAGACGTCCGGCCAGATAGCTGTTGTCCTCCGCGAATTCAGCGTAGGAACGGCCCTCGTCACTGGTATCGTAAAAGCTTATCAGCTCTTTTTTCAGTTTCCTCATTTCAAACCAGTTAAAGAGTTTCTTCTCTGCGACGTAGGACGGTTTTTCGGTCTCCCATATTTCAATTGCCCCGTTCTCCCCGATCAGCGCAAGGAATTTGCCGTCGGGGCTGACAGCCATCATCCGCAGGCCGGAGTCGAGCTTTATTCCATGCAATTTCTGGAACTTCGTACTGGATACGGAGCGCCAGACACGCACCCCGGTTTTTGTTTCGCGTTTATCGATCGGTTCGTGTCCCCGGAAATCGTTAAAAATATCGGCATACGAAGTCATATACAGATAGCTTCCCCGGCTGCTGAGCGCTGCGGGATGATGACCGCCAAACCATTGGCAGTCCGGTATGCGGCAGCATAGATCATCTCTGAGCATATCGATACGCCCAGGCAGCGCGCCGGTGTCCGCTGTTCGGCTGTTTTGCTGATGAAATACACTTTCCAGCCGTTCGCGAAAATCGACATCGTCAATTCTGCCATTATACCATTCATACAAACCATAGTTATAAACGGTATTCAGATGGTTCGGATTGGTGGACAGCGCCTCTTTCCAAAATGCTTCAGCAGAACCGGGCATCCCGAGATCGATATAGCTGAGTGCACGGTTATTCAGCAGATCCGCCGTATCTGAGGCCTTTGCTGCCGGACGGGCATAGTCGGATCCCGTCAGGAGACGATAAACGTCAGTAAGTCTGCGTTCGATATCAGAGAAACTGTCCGGCTTGTATGTCAGGCAGGATTTCAGGACCGAAATGAGTTCTTCGGGCATACCGCAGCGGCAGAGAGGGATCCAGGCATCAAAACTATCTTTTGCCTCGGCGCCCGTACTCCAAAGGCGGCTGCCGGCATACATTTCCAGGACAGTCAGGGCCCATGAGTAGATATCCATCCAACGGGCCGGCTCCTGCCCTTCCGCCTGCTCCGCAGGACAATATGCCAAAGTATAGCCGCCGATCCCGGCCGAATCTATGTCGCCGAGCTGTGATCTCGCTCTGGAAAGGCCGAAGTCTGCGACCTTAGCGTCCCATTCCCCGGTGAGCAGCAGATTTCCCGGCTTCATGTCCTGATGCAGCAGCCCGTTTTCATGGGAGTAATGAAGACCGCGGGCGGACTGGATCGCGATATCCAGAATGCGCTCCTGCACTTCATCGCCGCTGCCCTCATAGAGCGAGCCATCCTTTATACGGTCACTCAGGCTTCCGTTGTCCATCCACTCCGAAAAGATCGACGGAACGCCGCCGATTTCACGGACATAATAGCAGGATACTATATTGGGATGCAGACCGAGATTGATCCAGTGTTCGCACTCCCCGACAAACTGCTTCTTCTTTCTGTCGCCGCCCTCCGCAAAGAACCTGGGCTGCGGCCGTTTCATGGCGAGGCTGACATTCCAGCCGTTATGATACACGCGCCATACGCTGCCCATACCGCCCGAGACTGCTTCGGATGTGACTTTGTATGTATCAAGGATCAGATCACCGTTCCGGATCTGCTCATTTGAAATAGCATTGTTCTGCCTGCCTTTCAGATCCTCGAAGTAGGCAGCAGACATTTCTGAGTCTTCGAAACTCTCCCTTTTGCTGATCGAGCCGCTTAGTGATAAAGATGAATCCATGCTGATCCCCCCTTTTTAAATCCAGTTTACCATGAATTGCTATCCGAATATTGTTGAATATATTGTTTAAATTGAGTTTAGGTTTAGTTTAGATAATAGTTGCATTATAATGATTACAGACAAATTGAACATATCAATTTGATGTGCGTTTTCTTCACCGCAGAACAGATTACATAAAAGGAGGACCGCAGGCTCTTTATGAACCTGTGGTCCTTCTTTTTGTGGGGGCTATTCTTTTTTCACAGCCCCTTTTCTGTCAATGACAAAAAGAGCTCTGTCGTGCTGTCCACTTCGGCGGAAAGCTCCTCCCCGGTCTCCTTATTCGAAAATACTATAATTTCTTAAGTCTTCTCTCCCTGTTGTACTTCCTACATAAAGTAGGTACAATTGATTACAGAAAACGTTTAAGTTATTATACAATTTATTTGGAAAAAGCCATTCAGAAGAGATAATATTAATAATTAAATCAATATTTTGATTATTGCTATTCAAAGGTATCAGTTTTATGAACGAAAAGGTAAAAAAACTTAAGCGTAATATGGAGCAGCGGATCGTCGGCAAAGGTGACGTGATCGACAAGGTCATTCTCACTCTTCTGTCAGGAGGCCACCTTCTCCTCGAAGATGTCCCGGGGGTAGGGAAGACGTCCCTCGCAAAGGCATTGGCGGATTCTCTCTCCCTTTCTTTCGCAAGGATCCAGTGCACGCCGGATACGATGCCGTCCGACATCACCGGACTATCCGTTTACAGCCCCGCCGAAGGGAAATGCAAAGCGAGATCGCTAAGATCAGCATCCATGATGACCTGACGGCCTATGCGGTAAACATCGTCGATGCCACCAGAAACAAGGCCGAAATTTCCTGCGGCGCATCCCCCAGAGCCCTCCTCTCCATGCTCCGCTGCGCGCAGGCACTCGCTTTCATGGACGACCGCAGCTACTGCATACCGGAGGATATCGCCTCCGCGGCCGCTCTTACGCTGCCCCACAGGCTCGTTCTTTCTTCCGGTGCCAGACTCAGCCGCGTGACCGGAGAGGACATGATTGCCAGGATCCTCTCTCAGACGAAGGTGCCGCGATGAACCTCCGTATCCACCCGAAAGGCGCAGCCATATACCTCTTCTGCCTGGCAGCCGGAGTCGCGTTTGCCAGCTTCTACGGCGGACCGGTATCCTTCGCCTGGCTCTACGCATGCCTCCTGCTGCTCCCTCTCTCCGCGCTGTACATTCTCCTGAACTACCACTTTCTCCGCTTCTATCAGGAGATCGAAGTCCATCGGATCGTCCGCGGCGAGGACCACCGATACCTTGCCAAAATAGAGAACGCCGGACCTCTCCCGATCCACAAGATGCGTCTTCGCACCTGGGACGACCGGTGTCATCTTTATGAGATCGAGGACGGGCATCAGGTCTCCCTAGGCATTCATGAGAAGAAGGAACTATACTCAGGCATCAGCTGCATTTACGCCGGATCTTATAACGCAGGAATCCGAATGGTCGCGTTCACGGATCCCTTTTCCGTTTTCACATTGGAACTGGACGTCCCCTATTCCTTCAGAGCAGTGGTCAGTCCGCAGATCACGGACATAGCCGACGAGGTCCTCGACCTTGAGAACCAGATCAACAGCACAGGCCTGAAAAGCAGGCGGCTTCCGGAGGAGACGCCGGGGAGCGGCCTGCGGCCCTATCAGCCGGGTGACCCCCTTCACGCAATCAACTGGAAAGTCTCAGCGCGGCTCTCGGAATTGGTAACCCGCGTGCCGGACAAGATGGAAAAGCGCACTGTGACCATCCTGATGCTGGCTGCTTTCGTCCCGGATAAGATGCAGGACCTCGAGTTCCTGAAAAAGCGGGACTTCTTCCTGGAGTTTATCGTTTCCGCCGCCTGGCACTTCGGCAGGCAGGGAATCCCGGTCCGGCTGATCTACCCTGCAGGAAAGGTCAGTGAGTTGGTAGTCGATTCTTATGAGAGTTTTCAGGAGTTTTACGGCACCGCCGCAGACGGCATCTTCTACTATTCCGAAAGTGAATATGATGAGATGCGGAATCTGGCGGCAGACCTGAGGAGCACGTATGACAAGGATACTTGGATTCTTATCAGAGAAGATCCCGGACCGGGCGAAGATCACTGCGTTATTATCGCTTGAGCTCCGCGCCCTCCTTTTCTCGTTTTCTCTGATCATGATCTGCATAGAGGCGAATCAGGCCGTCGGGGGCAGTGCTTTCCCCCGCGGTCCTTTCGCGCTGACTGCTGTCCTGGCCTTTTTCTCTTACAGTCTCCTCGAGCACGCTTTTTCACTGATCGTGCGCTGGAAGGCAGCCTCCTTCTTTCCGCTGCTTCCGGCAGCGCTCCTGCTTCTCCTTCTGCATAAGACAGAAGCACCTCTCTTTTTGTCCGCCTCTGTGGCATCGGCTGTCGTAGCCAGACTCTTCTTTAACCTTGCCCCGCACATAGAAAAAGTGCTGCTGTACGGTGTCTTTCCGCTGAACGCCGCTGCGGTTTATCTCTATTTTGGCAGGCATGTGCTGCAGGGGGCCTATGCATCGGACAAATTGTTATTCGTTTCCCTCGTGACCCTCACTCTTGCGTCGCTGCAGGAGCTCCTGTTTGAAAAGCCCCTGCTTCGGAGCAGCGGAGAGGCCTTCCCCTTCTTCTATTTTGCGCTTCTGGGCGTCCTCGTGGCTATGCTTCCCATGCAGCGGGAACCGATCAACTGGGCTCCGGTCGCCGAGGCGGGCGGGCGCATCTTTCATAGGGCTCAGGACATGGTTGACAGCGCGGCCTACCACCTGTCGTCCATGTGGGGCGGCTCCTACACCGCCGGATATAATTCCCTGGACGTGTCAGGCGGCAAAATAGAGCGCTCAGGCCGCACTGAGGTCATCCTTAAGACCGCGCAGGAGCCCTATTACGAATACACGGACGAAGAGACTTCTGAGGTCATGAAGGTGCGGCGGATCCTCTATCTCGCAGGCGGAACAGGCATTGACAGGCAGAAGCTGATCAGCTATCTGAGATTTCTGCACGCCAATGATGTGGACAGAGAATATGCCGCTCTGTTCTCGCAGTTGTCAGAAGTGAAGGTGGAATACGCCTATCTCAATACCCCTGATGAGATCGCGCCTGTGAATACTCTCCTCGTCTATGAAGGCTCTGAGGCAAGCGGCGGTCCCGTCTATGGCGAGAGCTCTAAAAATGATGCCGTGCACAAAAAGGGTTATCAGCTTACTGCCCGCTATCTCGATATCGACTACGGCAGTCCTTATCTGGCCGGACTCATCAGAGAGGCTGAAGCTGCAGAGCTGGATGAATCCTTGTCCTACGAAGACGCTTGCAGTTACTTTATGGAATTGTATGGCGTGGAGCTCGGCAGTATTTTGACCGGGGATGAGTATGAGGAAGCCGCTAAAGGATCTTATAGTGCCGCTGATCTTGGCACGGACGGCGTGAGTGCCGCGCTGCAGGAGCTGGCAGATCAGATTACACGCGGTGTCCCGGGGGAGTATGATAAGTGCAGAACGATCGAGAGCTATCTCAGACAGTACTCCTATCAGACAAATGCGGTCGGCGGCCACGACCCGCTGTCAACTATGAGCACACCCGCGGGAATGGCCGACATAGCTGACCGTTTTCTCTTTGAGACCGGGGCCGGTTACTGCGTGCATTATACATCCTCTATGATAATGATGCTGCGGCTCTCAGGGATACCTGCCAGGGCTGTCTCGGGTTACCGCTACGTGTACCCCTTCGAGAAAGCGGATGCTTACGAAGTGAGCGGCAACTGCGCGCATATCTGGCCTGAGGCGTATATTCGAGGCGTCGGATGGGTGCCCTTTGAGCCGACCGGCGCTTACAGGACTGCCGAAGAATACACTTGGCGCAGAAAGCCCGCCGCTGCCGGAAACGACTCACAATCCGCTTATGTCCCGCCTGTTCCGGCTCCGGCGCAAGTACCGGATGTACCTGACAATGAAGAAACCTCCGGCAGTCTGTCGGTTATGACTTTAGATCAGGCCATGCGGATCGCGCTGCCGACTGCTTTGAGCATACTTGTTACTCTCGCTTTGTTGATCCTGGGAACATTCTCCGCCGCCAGGCTGCGCTACCTGCGCGCTGCACCTGAAAAGAAGCTCGCCATGGATGTAGATATGATCAAAAAAGGCATCCGCCGGCAGTCCGCGGAGGACTTTGTCGACAGAGGCCTTTTATCCGACTATATTGCCAGGGCGCCGGAAGCGCTCAGGCCTGATATTCAGAGAGTATTCGATATTTATTACCGGGTGCTTTATGGGAGCAGTTCTGTTTCAGCTGAGGAAAATGAACTTGCCGCCAGCGTTCGTGAACAGCTGCACGCCGCCGTAAAAAAGCGGTTGAAACAAAAATGACCTGATACGGAAGGGGGCGCCGCATCTTTCTGATTATTCAGCAGGATGCGGCGACCCCATGTGTTTTCTAGTCAATTAACAGCCCGGGAAAGCGGTCATCTATACTCTTCCAGTCGATCCCAAAGTGTTCTTTAAGGACTCTCTTCTTGACACTCCAATAAGTATGGCAGAATCCCAGCCATCCTCCCTCACCTGTCTCGGCTCTGACCAGCCGCTCCATCTCCGGCTCGATCGAAAGATACTGATCCGTGTACTCTATCGGATCGCGTCTTTCTCTGCCGGTCCTGTAGTACTCTTCCCGCTCTTCCGTAAACGTCTGGTCACCGCGCAGCAGAGCCGCGAAGTCCTTGAGCCCGATCCAGAATTTGAGTTTCCTGTCCTTATCAGGTTCCTTACTCTCAAGATATGAGCTGCAGATCTCCGGGATCATTTCATTAGTGATCCTGTCAAGATTACGGTCAATCAGGAGCAGCGGGTATTTTTTGAGATCTTTCATGGCATGGCAGAACTCTTCGGCGCTGATTGTGCCATATTTGTATTCATCAATTTTGGACTTCAGGAAGCCGTCTCGAAATACTTTTCTGTCCATTTCAGCTCTTTCACCTGTGTCTTAGCCCTTATCAGAGCAGATACATCTCCTTCAGTTCCTCTCTGTCGCGATCCGACAGGCCAAGCCCCTCGCGGATCAGGCCGTCCATACTGCCGTATTTATCTGCAGCAGCTTCGTAGTAAGCCTTTATGAAATCCTCATCAGCGCCGAACAGATACCGGAGCGACTCGTCTGCGAGAGGGCTGTCTGTTCCTGCCTGCTGCTTGACAAAGGCGGTCAGCCTGATCAGTTCCCCCTTCAAGTGCTCATTTGTTGTAAGGTAATCCGCAATGATCACTTCCCGGGGAATGCCCAGGATCTCTTCAATGATCACGGCGGCAGTCCCGGCCCGGTCTTTGCCGGCGGTACAATGCCACAGTACCGCTTTTTTATTACCCTGCAGCAAAAGCCGGACAAAATCAGCATATCCCGCCACCGCATAGTCGCCGGCAAACGCGCGGTACATCCTGATCATATAGTCTCTGGCTTCCCCGGGCTTAAAAAGCAATTGCTCAACTACCCGCTTGTCAGAGTCTTCTTCCCTCGATACGCCGGGTGTAAAACTCTCCACGATCGGAATATGATAGTAAGCGGCGTCCGCGATCTGCGCGTCCGGATTCTCCAGGCGCTCATTGTCAGTCCTAAAATCAATCACAGCACCAGCCAGACCGGAAAGCTTCGCCAGTTCTTCCTCTGGCATTCCTGAGAGATGCCCGCTGCGGATCAGCTTCCCGGATTTGATCTGTCGTCCGTCATCTGTTCTCATCCCGCCGAGATCTCGGATGTTGGGAAGGCTCTTGTAGTTTAGTTTCCTGCTGAACACTTTATTGTCCTTTCCTGCTCATTGCAAAGCGCTTCTTCTGTTGATATCGACCACTCTGTACTGTATCCCTTTTTCCTCGAACTTCTCGAAAAGAGCATCGGCTCCGTTTTCCATTTTGAACTGCAGCTCTTCCGGATACATCGGGATGATCTCGTAGAAGTTGATCACTTTCCCTGAAGGCATCACCAGCCTGATATCGCCGTTTCTGTTCTCTGCATAGTTCAGCACAACGCTGTTAAACCTTGTGTTTGGTGCGTACGCGGATTCCTCTTCATCTGACTGCGTTGTGTGCCCGTAAGAAAGCCAGGTGCTGCACCAGATCGGTAGCCGTGCCACGTCTTTCAATGCTTTGATCGGCCAGTAGTCACTATCTTCTCCGCTGTTGATGTTCCAGTCTTTTGGAAGGTAGATCACATACTCTGCGTAGTCGAGCTGATACTTCTGCCACTTCTCGGGTATCGCCATTTTGTAAGCGCCGGCTCCCATCGTGACGAGCTTGTAGTAGGGATCTTCTTCTGTCGGCTCCACAATGCACACATCAAGGTGTATGTCGGGAGATGCGATCTCATGGAACACATTTTTGTAATTCCCGAACATGTCGCAAATGAAACTGTCTATCGCCTCAATTTCAGAATCGTCATACAGATACATCGGCAGAGCCGGCTCGGTCTCCTTACGTTTCTTATCTTTTCTAAATCTGCTGAATAAGCCCATACGACCCCTTTCACCCATTACTTTCTTTTCTCATATATTTTGCCGGAACAGATTTAGTCAGCCAAATACCGTTTGCAGATAGATAAAACCGATATCCGTCCTCGCTCATCTTCCTGCAGTCGATCTCATAGATCACCGGTTTCCCGTGCCGGCTCCCCACCTTCCTCGCCGTCTCCGTGTCCGAAGAAAGGTGCACATACAGACGGCCTTTCGGAATCAGGCCCTGCTTATCAATGGATGGAACGAATTTCTCTCCCGTCCCGTGCCAAAGTATAGCCGGCGGCACCTTTTCCTCCAGCTCGACATCCACCGGGACAGAGTGCCCCTGATTGGCCCTGATCAAAGTGTGATCTTCGTTAAAGGAATACCGCTGCTTCTCGTCTGTACGGACGATCTCTTCAAGTGTCTCTATATCCAGAGTATGTCCCTCAGAATTGTTCACTCCGCTGATCAATTCCTGCACATCCGCCCATCCGTGTTCATCCAGAGTGATTCCAATGATCCCCGGCCTGTGCCGGAGTATCAGCGATATGAATTTGCTGGTATTGATTATCCGTTTGCCGGATCTATTGTTCTTCATAGGTGATTTCCTCACTACAGTCTGGTCATTTCCCGGGTTTGCCCGGCATTTCCGTCCTCACAAAAACATACTCTTTATCTGATGACAGATCCTCCCGGAACCTGTATCCGCTCCAGTCAAATGCCTTGATTTCTTCCGGTTCAGTTATGGCATTTGCAGCCATGTACCGCACCATCTCTCCACGTGCCATCTTGGCGTAAACGCCCTTTTGGACGATCTTATTGCCCTCCGGCTCGCCAAAGACACAGGTAATATATCTGTCTTCCGGCTGCAGATATTTCTCGATGCACTTGGAATACTCTTTGGAGGCAAGGTTGATGATGATTCTGCTGCTGTCAAGGACCTCCCTGTAGAGGCTGTCTCCCCAGAAATCATACAGGTTCTTATGGCCGGAGACTGCAGCTTTTGCCTGCATTTCCAGGCGATACGGAACCACGCCGTCCATTGGCTTCACCACACCATAGAAGCCTGACAGGATTCGCAGGTGCTCCTGCACATAGTCATATTGTCCGTCCTCGAAAACTGCAGGGGCCATATAAGTATATTGAATTCCGTCATAAGCCAGCAAAGCAGGCGTCAGGTTCTTCCGAAGGTCCATGTGCGCGAATCGCTCACTATTTTGACGGGCAATCTTGTCGCTGCAAGCCCAGAGCTTCTTCTGTTCCTCATAGGACAGGCTCTGCATCCATCGCATCAGGATCTCCGTTTTCTCCATGAAAACCGAAAGCTCAGTGCAGGTAAATAAACCTGTATCGATCCGCATCTGCTTAGCAGGAGATATAATTATCCTCATCTCAGTTCTCCACCATCAACCAGCTTCCGCCTATAGCTGAAGTATACAAACGCCGAAAGCGTCACTGTCAGGATATCCGCAGTCACCTGCGACCATAAACGGATTGTTCGTTCTTCCCAGATAGAACGTATCCGCCATGTTGTATACCAGCACGATGAGCTGGCTGATGATCGTGGGCAGGGCCATTGTCCTGACGGCCTCCGGCACAGGCATTGATTCAAATATAGCCTTATTCTTCTCTTGTTCCATTAATTCTGCCCCGGCAAAATGTCGTCTCTACGGAATAGTCATCCCTTAGGACGACTATGTCGGCGTCCTTTCCGGCTTGAAGAGAGCCCTTCGTGCGCTCCATGCCGATCAGGCGCGCAGGATTTAATGTACACGCGTTGATCGCTGTCTGCCAGGGTACGCCTGCTTTCTCAACGAGATTTCTGAGGCCCTCGTTGATCCTCAGCGTAGATCCGGCGAGCGTCCCTGAATCTACCAGGTGCGCGCTGCCGTCCTCATATAGTTCGACGAGGTTTCCGCCGAACAGCATCCTCGTTCCGGCGGGCAGCCCCTTGAAACGGAGCGCGTCAGAGATCATCACTCCGTGGTCCGGTCCTTTGCAGGTAAAAAACGCGTGCACTGCGTCCCAGCGGGAGTGGAGACCGTCGCAGATGATCTCTCCAAACACATCCTTAAATCGGAAAACGGCCCCGGGTATTCCGGGCTCCCTGTGGTGGAACGGCGCCATGCCGTTGTAAACGTGCGTCACACTTCGCGCACCGTTCGCAAAGGCCATCACCGCCTGGGCGCAGGTCGCCGAGGAGTGACCCAGTGACGCCACGATCCCGTTCTCATTCAGAAAGCGTGTCAGCCGGTATCCCTCATCGTTTTCGCAGGCAAGCGTCACGATGCGGATCAGTCCGTCAGAAGCCGCAAGATAGCGCTTGAACTGCTCGAGATCCGGGGCGACGCAGAACTCTTCCGGCTGCGCTCCCTTGTACTTCTGACTGAGGTAAGGTCCTTCCAAATGTACGCCCAATATCTCCGCTCCCGGGACGCTATTGCGATCAGCTTTCTGTTCCCGCGCGACTTTGGCGACATTTTTCAGCGCCTTTGTCAGCACCTCTTCCGACTGTGTGATCGTCGTGGGAAGAAAGCCGGTAACGCCTTCGCCGACTATGTTTTGCACCCAGTTTCTGAGGCCTTCCTCCTCAGCATCATTCGTGTCGAAGCCGTACGCCCCGTGTGTGTGCACGTCAATGAATCCGGGCACGACCCGAAGATCTCCGAAATCCATGTCAGCCTGTCCGCTTCCGTAAGGGCGAATTCTCTCTATCTTCCCCGACTCAGTGGAGACCTCGATCTGCGCCTCCATCCACTCGTTCAGAATCCATACTCTTTTGCCCTGCAGTATCATGATCGTTCTCCCTCTGCGTCATCACATTTAAGACTCATATCTGATCTCGCATTCTCCCGTCAGGCGGTTCATGATGTATCTTTTCACAAAATCGTAGTCCTCTTCCGGCACAAAGACGCGGAGCTTCTTGATTCCATTCTGAAGTTCGATATATTTTGGCGTAAAGACGGCCGCCTTTGCCTTATCGAAGTCAAAATATACAGAGGATCTGCCATATCCGCTTTTAACATAGATATCTGACATTTCATAACTCTCATGGGGATCCTCGGCCGAAAGCGCCAGCTTAAAGACCACAAATGTGATCAGCAGAAAAACCGCGTCGCAGCCCGCCACGATCAGGAGGTTCGTCCAATCATGGAACTGAACTGCCATAATGGCGCCGAAAACCAGTATGAAGGCAGCTATGCCAAGGCATGCCTTGATTCCCATCCACATGCCTTTCTTATAGTACTCAACATCCATGGAGCAGGACCAGGTGTACATTCCGTAGGAGTTCTTCGTGATTTTTGATAAGTCTTCGCTCATAACGCCGCCTTTCCGTTTAATGAAAATGATTCGTTCTCCGCTATACGAAATATTGTATCGTGTTTCACAGGGGGTTTCAATCGACTGCTCTAATGTGGCGGCCCACTGGGCTGTCCCCGCCAGGTTGGCCTCCATTAGCGGGGCACGATTTTAGGTACAGAAGGACATTTAAAGAAGATTATCGTCCACGAAAGAGGAACAGCCTGATTTGTATTGCTCGAATTGCAGATCGTACAGAAGAAAATTCGGTACAGAAGCTTCCTTTGAACAAACTTTCGTCCCTTCAAATGCAAAATTTCCCGGAAGATGACATGTCAAAACTCTGATTCAGAGATTTTCATGGACGATGATTATTGCTATTGATGCTTCTGTACCGAAAATCAGGAAATAAGAGTTTGGGCAGATAAGATTCCATCAGTCCGAACTGTTCTGCAGGGACGAGAGTAATAAGAAAAAAGGCTTCTGTACCGAAACAGGTGGGCGACACCCTGAAATAGATGGGTGACACCCGACTGGCAAAATGACCTCTGGGGTAGTTTGTGGACACCTGTCCACAAACTACCCCAGAGATCGACCCTTACAAGCACGCATTCACAATCACCCCGCATCCGAAAGCGAAAGCCATCACAAACGCAATATATAAAGCAAACCGCTTCCAGCCCATGGCGATCTTCAGAGCGCCGAGATTAGTGATCTTCGTGGCGGGCCCCGTGATCATAAACGCCGCGGCAGAGCCCATGCTCATGCCGCCCGCGAGCCAGGTCTGCAATAGAGGAATCGTTCCTCCACCGCAGGCATAGAGAGGCACGCCGATCGTGGCTGCCATCAGCACGCCCCACGCCTCATTGCCGCCGAACACCCCAACCATCATTTCCTGCGGCACATAGCGCTGGAACAGCGCCGACAGCAGAATGCCGACCAAAAAATACCCACCGGTCGCCTTGACATTTCTCCAGAAATTCAGCAGATACCGAATCAGAAGATTCGGATGCGTGTCGCGGCTGCTGCGCTCGGAGAATCCTTCGAAGTTAAAGAATTCCTTCTCCCGATAGAACACGAACACCAGCAGTCCCGCCGCGCAGCCACACAAAAAGCATGACACAATACGCACTGCAAGTGCTGTCGTTTCCAAAGCGGCGCTGTAAATAATCAGCTGAGGATTGAGCAGGATTGAGGCCATCATGAATGCAGCAAGCCAGTCCTCCCGCATTCCCTGCTTTCGAAAAGACGCCGCGATGGGGATCGTCCCGTACATACATAGCGGCGAAGCGATCCCCAAAAGGCAGGCCGGTATAATGCCCAGCAACCCCAGCTTTTTCCCCTGCAGCCCGGCAAAAAGCCCGTGTATTTTGTTTTTTGCAAATACGGAGATCGCAGATCCGATCGCCATGCCGAGAACCCAATACTTGAAGACCTGCCGCAGCTGCAGGTCAAAATAGTACCAGATATAAACAAATTCTCTGCGAATTATTTGAAACACTTCACTCATCAATATTGACCAATTCGTAGGTACGGCTGCCCAGACCGATCTCTTCGGCATGCTCCAGCGTGTGAATTCCGTTCCGGCTCTCAATCCGGTTCACGAGGGCTTCGCTATCCGGAGCCTGATAAACCAGGTCCACACAGGCCTGATCTAACGCCACAGGATCAAAACTCGCCAAAATCCCGATATCATGCATGTCCGGTTCAGCCGGGTTTCCGTCGCAGTCGCAGTCCACCGACAGGCGGTTCATGACATTGATGTAGATGATATGCTCCTCGCCGACATGATCGCGGAAGCCGGACACCATTTCAGCCAGCGCCTCCAGCCACTCATCCTGGTCGCTGTGCATGATGCTGCCGCTGGTCCTTGTTCCGGCGCTGTGGACATAGACTTTGCCGCTCGGAGAAGAAATGCCGATCCCGACATTCTTGATCGCGCCGCCAAAGCCCGCCATCGCATGTCCCTTAAAGTGGGACAGTATTACCCAATCTGTATAATTCTCAGCGTGGCTGCCAACGATTATTTTGTCCAGCCTTCTGCCGCCGGTCACAGGCCATTCGACCTCGCCTTCCTCGTCCATCAGGTCAAAATCCGCAATAGCCGTAAACCCGTGATCCTCCGCCACCTGCCTGTGCATGGCGGAACTGGCGCGGGATCCGCCGTAGGCCGTGTTGCACTCCACGATGGTTCCGTCCAGCTTCTGAACAAGATCCCCGATCAGCTCAGGACGCAGATAGTTGCTCGCGGGCGGTTCGCCGGTCGATATTTTGACAGCTGTCTTTCCGGAAGGAGTCCAGCCGAGCGCCTCGTAGATCCTGACAAGTCCTTCAGCCGAGATATCGGACGTAAAGTATACTGTCGGCGACCCGGAAACAGCCGTGTTTTCAGTGGACGCATTCCCGGACACACTTTCGGCGGTTGTTTCAGCGGGAACACTCGCATCGTTTCCGCTTTCAACAGTTTCATTTGTTTCAGCCGCAACTGAATCCGTTGTTTCTGCCGCCTGCTGCGCGCTCGCGCCCGCTTCGGCCGCTTTGCTTCCTCCGCCTCCGCAGCCGGCAAGCAAAAGGATTGCTGCAAGTGAAATCGCGGCAAGTAATAAAGGCTTTTTCATTTCTTATAAACTCCTTCCCAACTGATAAGCTTCCTGAGGATACCTGCTGCGCCTCGTCATGCCGGGTGTGCCACAACCATAACCGAGCACCATACCGCAATCCTGAAAATTGATGTAACGGACAAGGGTCTTGTAATGGGCCTCCAGGGCGTCGAATGTCCAGTCATCAGCGTTCCACGCAACTGTCAGAAGAGCAGATTTCAGATGCCTGCTGTTCAGGCTGCTGTTGTAGGCGCAGAAACGATCTACCACCGTTTTCAGCTGGGCGCTCATACCGTAGTAGTAGAGCGGAGTTGCAAAGACAACCATATCGGAAGCCAGAAGCCGCTTGCGGATTATCTGAACGTCATCCTTCTGGACACAAGGGCCCTCGTATCCGCATTTTACGCAGCCGATGCAGGGATGAATATCCGCATGACAGACGTCAATAATCTCTACCGAATGGCCTGCCTCTTCAGCGCCTTTTGTAAAGTTTTCAACCAGAATACTCGTCGAGCCCTTTCGGTTCGGGCTTCCCATCAGTACAGTGATCTTCATCAGAACCTCCTAGTTATCATTTACCGGAACCGCAGCATATCATTTCGATGCGGCTAAACGCCCTGCAATCCTGCAGACCTGCGCCGCGCGCGCCCCAATGAGCACCCATGTGGACAGCATCAGCAGATTTTCAACAATTACAAGCACAGCGGCCTTGTCGTAATCCAGAAACGCAAACGGCACGCGGAAGAACAGATAGTCCGGCATTCCGTTGCGGATGAACAGATACAGCCCGAGTCCCGCGGCAAGCGTGGAAAGGCCGGTGAGCATGTTCCTGGTGCGGTCGCTCCACTTCAGGCCTGCCGTCATTGCAGGGATGTGCATTCCGAGGTGCAGCCCCATCAGCACAAAGGCCCAGTGGGACATGGACAGGTGCATTCTCCGCACGAAGGAAACCGGCGCCAATCCGTACATAAAAGGCACCGCATACCCGCTCATGGACATGCCGCAGAACGCCGTCATGGCAAAACACAGAACCAGCAATATATTCAGCACTGTGGTCAGGCTTCGATAAGGATTATATCTTCCCTTAAAAAGGGCGCTGTACCATCTCCTGTTCAGAATCTGGTGAACGATGACAAGTATCGTCATGCTCACCCCGATCCATTCGTGCGCCGCTTCCCCTGTGACCTGATAGGCCATGAGGAACAGAAGAACGACGGTCATAGCCGCGTCTACGATTCTTCTGGCTGTATTGCGCTTTTTTGACACGGACATAGTCGCCGCACCTCCTTACAATCTTTTGTTTACTGCAGGCCCTCGATCCAGGACTTCAGCTCCTCTTCCGACACGCCTCCGCTGAAGCGCTCGCCCTGAAGCCAGGTGCCGCTGCCCGCGAGCTCTTCCATGTTGGAGCCGCTTCTGCCGATGCCGCTGCTGCCGGATGTGCAGAACGGGATCACAGTGATTCCATCAAAATTGTACTTCTCAACAAAAGTGTCGAGAATTCGCGGCTCTTCGCCCCACCAGATCGGGAAGCCCAGATAGATGGTGGTGTAGCCCTCAAGGGAGATATCATCACTGCCGATCTCCGGGCGCACGCTTTTGTCATTCTGCTCGGACGTGGAGCGGCTGCTGTTGTCGTTATAGTTCAGGTCCGCCTCGGTATAAGGCTGAGCTGCCAAAATCTCGTACAGATCTCCTCCTGTCACAGAAGCGATACGCTCTGCAACGCCTTTCGTAGTGCCGGTGGCAGAGAAATATGCGACCAGGACATCCGAATGAGCCGCGGCAGATGCTTCACTTGCCGGTTCTGCTGCTGTCTCCTGTGCTGCCTCTTCCTGCTTAGTCTCCTGTGCTTCTTCCGTCTGCGCTTCGGTCTGCTCTGCCGCCTCAGCTGTTTCTTTCTGCTCCTCTGCGACTGCCGGTGCGCTGTTTTCCGCCGCCTGTGTGTCAGTAGTCGCCGCCTGAGAGCTGCCGCCGCAGGCTGTTAATACGATTGTCAACATAGTTACTGCAATAATGGAAACCATTCTTTTTCTTTTGCTGCCGCGGGTTTGTTCTGTGCCATGACGCCGGCCAGCGGATGCGGTACATAGGGCTCTTCGAGATACATGATCTCCTCCGGTGTGAGTTCCAGATCCACTGCCCCCACCGCTCCTTCGATATGGTGGAACTTCGTCGCTCCGACCACCGGAGACGTCACCTTTGTGAGGAGCCAAGCGAGGGAGACTTCTGTCATTGTCACTCCGCGCTTTTTTGCCAGCTCCGCTACACGTTCGATGATCACGTTGTCCTGAGCCGCCGTCGCGTCATATTTGAACTTCGCGTAAGCATCTTCCTGGGCGCGCTTTGTGCCGCCTTCCCCGGGCAGCCTGGAAAGTCTGCCGGACGCCAGTGCGCTGTAGGGCGTGAGGGCAATTTTTTCTTCCTCGCAGTAAGGAACCATCTCCCTCTCTTCTTCCCGGAAGATCAGGTTGTAGTGGCCCTGAATGGAGACGAATCTGGCAAAACCTTCCTTTTCCGCCAGTGCGTTCGCCTTCGCGATCTGCCAGGCAAAACAGTTAGAAATGCCGATGTATCTCGCCTTTCCCGCCTTCACGATGCGGCTGAGCCCGTCCATAATGTCCTCGAGCGGCGTCTGCCAGTCCCACATGTGATAGATGTAGAGATCCACATAGTCCATGCCGAGGTTCTGAAGGCTTGTGTCGATCATGTTCTCGATATGCTGCTGCCCGCTGATTCCGTTCTCGATCTCTTCCTGTGTTCTCGGAAGGAATTTGGTGGCAACGACAACGTCTTCGCGCTTTGCGAAGTCGCGCAATGCCCGGCCGACATACTGCTCGCTTGTGCCGCTCTGGTAGGCGATGGCTGTGTCGTAGAAATTGACGCCCAGTTTCAGGCCGCGCTTTATGATCTCTCTTGAATGCTCCTCATCTAAAGTCCAGCTGTGCTGGCCGCGTCCGGCGTCGCCGAATCCCATGCAGCCCATGCAGATGCGGGATACGTTTAAATCGCTGTTTCCTAATTTTGTGTATTTCATGCTGTCTGCTCCTCCGTTTTGTCCTTGACCTCTGGGGTAATTTGTCGACAGATGACGAATATTCCACATCTGTCGACAAACTGCCCCAGAGGTCAAACAATCCACGGACTCATTGTCTTCCCACTCCACTTCTACAGGGATCCCCCCGATCGTCATCTGCAGCATCGCCTCAGCTTCCTCACTTTCTGAGGTTTCTGATACTCTCTCCCCGCTCAGCTGTCCCTCAAGATAGGGCAAAATATAGCTCATCGCATCCTCAAACGGCTGTCCGAAGAATTCGTGCCCGCCGTCTTTGATCACGTAGAATTCGCAGTCCGGGATAATCTCTCTGGCCTCCTCGGAATAAGAGAGTGGAACTGTGCTATCTTTTGCCTGAACCGAGCCGCACCCTGAAAGAAGGCTGAAGACCATACATAACGAGATGATGCCGATAAATCTATTCCTCATAAAATTGCTCCTTTTAATCGCTGTTATCCTGGTTATGGCTCTATTATATTCGGAGTCATTTCCTATAAGCAAATACTTGTTGTATATGTGTTCCTATGCTAATTTTGAATAGAAGAAGCAAGGGAGGCATTTACTCATGGATATAAGGACAATGCAATACTATCTGGCTGTGGTTCGGGAAGGCACGATCTCCGCGGCGGCCCAGGCGCTGCACGTCGCCCAGCCTTCTCTGTCGCGGCAGATGAAGGAACTTGAGGAAGAACTCGGCGTGACCCTTTTTGCACGCGGGAACCGGAAGATCACCCTCACTGAAGAAGGAATGGTGCTCCGCAAAAGGGCGGAAGAAATGGTGCGCCTGATGCAGATGACCGAGGAAGAGATCTCGCAGATCAAAAACCACATCTCGGGCTCTGTGCGGATCGGCGCCGGAGAATCCTGGTCCTTCCATTACCTGTCGCGCGCAGCGGCGAGCATTGCCGCGGAACATCCGGATATCCGCTTTCATATCACCAGCGGTGACACGCAGGACCTGATGGATGAGCTGAACAACGGATTGATAGATTTTGCCGTGATCTTCACCAATGTAGACCACACCCTCTATCAGTCCATTGAACTGCCGGCCGAGGACTCTTTTGGCCTGCTTATGCCTAAAGACTGCCCTCTTGCAGAAAAATCTGAGATCCGGCTCTCCGACTTAAAAGGCCTTCCGGTCATTATTTCAAGAGCGGCCGTGCCTTATTATACGGGTTCGGAAGAACTGTCGTCGCTCAACATCGTCGCAACGTACAACCTGATCTATAACGCCTCGCTGCTCGTGGAGGACGGACTCGGTTATGCCATCTGCTTCGACAAGCTGATCAACACGACCGGGGACAGCCCGCTGTGCATGAGGCCGATCGTGCCCACCATGAAGTCCACCGGATACCTGATCTGGAAGAAGTATCAGGTCTTCTCCCCGGTTGTGCAGATGTTCATCGACCGGGTCCGCGAGGACAATCGACCTCTGGGGTAGTTTGTCCTCACTTGTGGAAAAACGGGCAAAATCGACCTCTGAGGTAGTTTGTGGACAGGTGTGGATTATTCCACAACCGTCGACAAACCACCCCAGAGGTCGTTCATGAGACTTGAAAAAGGTATGGAGCCAAAATATAATAACAAGTGTTATAGTATTATGAGGTGACTTCAATGCCCAAAAAACCTACAACAACAAGAGATGCAATGATAGAAGGCGCATTTCAACTGATCAGGGAAAAAGGTCATGAATCTCTGACAGCGAGAAATCTTGCCGCATTTCTCGGATGCTCTACCCAGCCCATCATGTATCAATTCCCTAATCTTGACATGCTGAGAGACCTGGTTTATCAGAAGGCAGATGCATTCCACAGCGAATACATACTGGCAGGCGGAGATCTTTTAGAGATAGGAATGCGATATATCCGGTTTGCAGAAGAAGAACCGCAACTGTTTCGATTCCTTTTTCAATCCGGCCGATTTTCGGGATTGCGTCTGGAAGATTTGATCAAAGCCCCGGAAGCAGCTGATCTGCTTACTGTAGTAAGTGCAGAAGAAGGATTGGCGACAGAAGGCGACGCTCTCTTTTTTGAACCTCTGGCAACTCTTGTTCATGGTTATGCCAGTCTGATCGCAAACAACGGAATGAGGTATGATCCAGCCTCAATCCGAGAATCATTGACTTTGATCGAGGAAGGAATAAGAAAAGGTAAAAATAGTAATGACTAAATTGTATCAAAAGAGCGAGATCACTTTTGCAATCCTTTGGATCGTTGCCTATGTTGTCCTGAGCAGCTATGCGGACCAGCTTTCCTTGTCCATTGGCATAGTGAAATCCGTAACGGCTGTGCTGCAGATCGTGATGTCTCTGATCCTGTTTTTCTGGATCCGCAGCAATAACCTGAGCGAAAAATACGGCTTCTGCAAGCCCATTATTCCTGCAAGGCAGTTTTTGTATTACCTGCCGCTCGTCATTATCGCATCGACTGCTTTCTGGGGCGGGTTTGGGCTTCAATATGGCTTCCCGGATACACTCATGTATGTGATCAGCATGTGCTGTGTCTATCAGTTGACAGATATTGATACCAAACCTTATATCTTTGCACCCCCGGGGGTGCACGAGGGGGGTGCATACTCTCAAATGAAAGCCTGCCGCTCGATCCTCAGCATGAACGTCGAATGAGCCGAGCAGCATTTCTTATTTCTGTGCTCATTTGTATTCTACCTGCCCGGCTCAGAAATATTCAATATATAATTCAGCCAAGGCACAAAAAAAAGGAGCAGCCATGTCACTGGCCACTCCGTTTCTACCGGACATCGCTGTCCGTCGTTATACTGTTATCTCTGTTCCGTCCCGGAAGACGAAGGTGATGTCTTCCTTTGTCCTGACCCTAACCGATTCCACAAAGGTGCTCCAGACGGCATCATCAAACTCGGTGACGGCATCCTGCTTCTTCAGGGCCTTGATGAATAATGTCAGCTTCTCCCTCCGCGCAAGGTTATCCGCGATCTGCTCTCCGAGTTCATCGTATCGGCTCTTCGTCTCTTCATACCTTCGCGCCAGCTCATTGTACTTTTTCTGGTAGGCTTTCTGATCCTGTGCAACTCTGGCATTCTCGCTTACCGCCGCTTCGATTGCTTCCACCAGTACCGTCATCTCCGCTCGCAGCTCTGTGCGTTCCTCTTCCCTGCCGTCGTTGTCGCAGAGCATATCCCGAAGCTCCTCGATGTCCTGGATCAGTTCCTTCTTGTCGGCCAGAAGGATATTGACGGCCTTCAGGAAAGCCTCCTTGATCTCATCCTCCGAAAGGGCCGGTGTAGAGCATTTGCTTCCGTTGTCGTACTTCCGATTGCAGCGGTACACCACCCGGCGGTACTTGTCGTTTGAATGCCAAACCTTGGCACCGTAGTATCCGCCGCACTCTGCGCATACAATCTTTGATGAGAAGATGCCGACGCCGCTATATCTCTTGTTGCCTCTCCGGCGGCGTGCCATCTCCTGCTGCGCCGCTTCGAACACTTCCCGGCTGACGATCGCCTCATGGTCGTTCTCCACATAATACTGCGGCACCTGCCCGGTGTTCTTCTCCATCCTCTTCGTCAGGAAATCGACCGTGTACTTTTTCTGCAGCAGCGCGTCACCCTTGTACTTCTCGTTCGTGAGAATGCTCTCCACCGTGTTGGCCCGCCACTTTTCTTTTCCCATTGGTGTCGGGATACCCTCCGCTGTCAGCTGTTTGGCAATGGAAAAGCAGGTGATGCCTTCGAGGAACATCCTGTAAATTCTCCGGACAATCTTGGCCTGCTCCTCATTAACCACAAGGCCGCCCTCCGGGCCTTTCTCATATCCGAGCAGGCAAGAATACGCAACCATCACCTTGCCGTCTGCAAAGCGCTTCCTGTGGCCCCACGTCACGTTCTCCGAAATGGATCTGGATTCCTCCTGCGCCAGCGAGGACATGATGGTAATCAGCAGCTCGCCCTTCCCGTCAAATGTCCAGATGTTCTCTTTTTCGAAATAGCACTCAACGCCGTTGTCCTTCAGCTTTCGGATGGTCGTTAAGCTGTCGACCGTGTTTCTCGCGAAACGGCTCACGCTCTTCGTGATGATCAAATCAATCTTCCCGGCCAGCGCATCCTCCACCATGCTTTTAAAGCCTTCACGGTGCTTGGTATTCGTACCGGAAATGCCCTCGTCCGTATACACAGAAACAAACTCCCAATCTTCACGGCTCTGGATGTACCCGGTGTAATAATCGACCTGTGCCTCGTAGCTGGTCAGCTGCTCTTCCTGATCCGTCGATACTCTGGCGTATGCAGCGACCTTTCTTTTTACCTGCTCATTTATCGGTGTCTGCGTCATCCGGCTTATGGTCGCCGGAATCATTGTTACATTCTTCATCCGCAGAGTCACCTCCTTCCTTCCATCGTTCTACGTTCCATGCCAGTTCCTTCGCTGTAGCCTCCCACGGCACCGTCACCTCGTGGCCGTCCTTAAACCGGAAAATCATGCTCTTATCTTCCTGTACTTCGATAATCTCGATCTGCTCGTTGAAAGTGTCCTCATCAAATTCTTCAATGCCGAGCGCCTTGCAGCACATATTCCGAAGTTGCCAATCCGGCACCAGCCTGCTCGGGCATGATGCCGCTCCCATGCTTCTCTTCTTGCCGCAAGCCCAGAACACATATGTTTCTGTCGTCGGATTTTTTCGGTAACCTCTCTGATAGTTTTTGCCGCAGCAGCCGCACCGGATCTTGCTGGTAAAGCAGCTCCGGTCGCCTTTGTTGTTCACGAAGTAGAATTCCTCTTTGTGTTTCTTCCGAAGCTCCTGCACCGCCGCGAAGGTCTCCGGCGATACGATAGCCTCGTGATTTTCCTTCACCACATACTGGGGAAGCTCACCACGATTGATCTTGCGATGGTGTGTCAGGGGATCGGCGACGAAGGCCTTCTGCAAAACGAGGTCGCCTTTGTATAGCGGATTACTCAGAATGATGTTAAGCGAGGTGCGCGTCATTGTCCTGTCTGCGCTTGATTTAACACCTTCCGCTTTCAGCCAGTCCAGAATGCTCCTAAGCGAATCTCCATTCAGGTATCGGCTGTAGATTTCTCGGACGATTTCCGCTTCCTTCGGCTCCACGATCAGATCCCAGCCGTCCCACCGATATCCGAACACCCTGAAGCGGGCCTGCGGCTTTCCCTTCTCGAAGTTCTTCCTTCTCGCCCATGTGTAATTCAGTGAGGTGCTGACGGCTTCTTCCTGTGCAAAAGAAGCGAGGATGGTAAGCATCAGCTCGCCGTCCCCGCTCGTGGAATCAATGTTCTCCTTCTCGAATCTGACCGTTACGCCGATCTCCTTTAGGTGTCGCACGGTCTGCAGAAGGTCGACCGTGTTGCGGGCAAAGCGGCTGATTGACTTCGTGAGGATGATGTCGATTTTGCCATCCTCGCAGTCCTGCAGCATCCGGAGGAACTCTGCTCTGTTCTTCATGCCGGTTCCGGAGATGCCGCTGTCCGCATAGACGCCTGCGTACTCCCAGTCAGGATTCTTCTGGATCATCTCACTGTAGTAGCTGACCTGTGCCGACAGGGAATGCATCATGCGCTCGTTCTCCTGTGATATTCTGGCGTAGGCCGCCACCTTCTTCCGCTTTCGGATGACCGGGACGTCCGGCTCAATCCTGCTGATTTTACGCATTGTATCAACTCCTTTCGGTACTATACATCGCTCTAAACCCTACTTATATCAAGTCAATTCTGAGAATAATGTGCCGAATGTCGGAGTATACTTCTGCGCCATCTTTTCCTCGAATCGGCGGTACTCATCATCGGTGATGAGACCTTCCCGGAGCATCCGTCTGGCCGTTGCCATCGCCGTCTGGAAGCGCTTCTCCGCACGGAACTGCTCCTTAGTCATGGCCATCACCGCCTTTGTACCGGTCAGCGATGTAGCACGCATGGCAGCAATACTTCCTGCCACGCCGCTCGTAGTCCGTAAAGACCTCTCCGCAGTTCCTGCACCGGATCTGTTTGCCGCTCCGTCTGTTGATCTTCTCCGGGTGCTTCTTCCAGTACTCACACCTGCAATTTGCCGAGCAGAACTTCCGCTGCCGGTGCCCCGGCGTATTGATGATCTTCTTACCGCACTCCGGACACACCGTGTCGTCCGGCATGACCGGCTCCGTGCTCCGGCGGATGTATGACTTCACCGTATTCTCGGAGAGTCCCAGCTCCCGCGCTATCTTCTTATATCCCTGTCCCGCTGCCCGGAGCTCGTCCACTCTGGTTTTCTCATCTGTCGTCATAAGTGACACACCTCCCGTCACCTTTCCTCCGTCAGCTGGAGACCATTTCTGCCGTCCGGGCATAAAAAAATCCCGCGAGAGGATTTCTCCAATCGCGGGAAGTTAGCATTTATATATCCTACTGAGCCATGTATTTATAGAACAAGCTCTCCTCAGGAAAATATGTAAAGTAATTATAGATTACATCGGCCCGATATTCTTCCTCGGCATTCCATGCAGTAAATTTTTCCAGAGTTCCGAACGAATCCATAAGCTGTGCGTAATTCTCTGTCCTTTGCTTTATAATGCCCCCTTCTTCGTAAAGCGGATATAATGCAGCTACGCAAAGAAGCGCTATCAATGCTCCCTTATAAGCCAGACTTTTACCACTTGCTTCCGGAGCTTTCGTATCATTAATGTACGCAATAATCATGATAAAGAGCACAAACAATGGTGCAAGTGAAACGCACATACACCAGTCATTATTTATTCCCATTCTGACGAACGGTATGATAATCAATGCAATCGTATTGGCATAGAACAGTTTATTTCTTTTGTATTTACTGAATATCAGAAATGCATAAATTCCAAAAGCACAGAGTTCAAATACTATGAACGTCCATAAATCTGAATAACTGGTAATTGAAAATCGAAATCCGATTTCCTCCGGTTTCTCAGAAAAGACATTGCCAATAAAATATGCAACCATTACCAATGCCGGAACGATTAAAAGAATATTCTGCAACGAGAACATGTCTTTAAGTTTTGGCACAATTTTTGCTTTATCGGTTATCAAATCGCATAGCGCGAACAGCACCATAAGTATTACAAGTCCGGCAAAAGAAAATGTGCCGAAAAGCATCGAAGGCAAACCGATAAAAATATAATATCTGTAATTCTTTCTCAAAATCAAAAATAATGATACTGCAAGCCACGGCACGATAACCTGTGGGAACACCCATCTCATGGAAACAAAAATACTGCGATATTGAAGCACCTGCCCGGCTGCAATATTAAAGAAATGCAGGTTGAAATATTTTGTTAAATCTTCCTGAATCCATATATTACAGAACATCTGTCCTAACAGATAAAAGCCATTGAAAAGCCAAAAAGCTACAACCGACAATACCTTGCCGTGTTCTGTTTTGATTTTTGCTATACATAAAACAAAAAGCTCGATCAATAATGTTCCAGCACAGTTCCAGATGTAAAGAGCTCGATACGCGGCATCAAATGAATGTGTAACTTTACCTACGGCTGCGGGCACAAGATACTGTGCTATATAATATGTAAGCATCGCAGGTTTCCCGCTGTCATAATAGACAGGCCAATGCCGCTCCACCAAATCTCTGAAAATAGCATTATGCTTATTCCAGTCGCTTGCCTGACCAATACCTGCTCCAGCCCAACCTGATATCCACCCCATGAAGAGCGTCAACGCAACTATGAGGATAAGTGCTATCGGTGATATTTCCAAAGCATCATCACTGTCATCTGTTTGTAAATTTCCTCTCTTAACCTCACTGATAAACTTCGCAAATACGTATCCAACTATTACCGTTGATATTATTGCGATGTAAATTTTTGTCCACGTGAAGAAAAATAAAATTATCGGTATCCAAAAGTAGATAAGCGCAAGAATAATGCAATGGGTACGATTAATTCTTAGTCGGTACCCCCCCGCTTGTTAGCTGCATCTAACTGCAATTCTTCCACCAAGCCTTCTGGCCTCTCTAATTCCCTTGTCTCCTCGTTCACCTATTCTTCCTCCTTTTTAAGAAGCCAACAACAATATCATTCATAATTAGCTCACGTAATTGTGGGGCATGACGATTCAAAAAATGTCCTCGTGTCCAATAGCTGGGCGTTTAAAAAATGCGCAGTAATTATAACAGCTTCTTTCGGAGCTGAACATACAGCCGCACTTTCTTCCCGCTGAATCAGTTATTAGTCAAGAATTTATTATGGTCAAACAGGCAGTACTATGCTTATTACGAAATGATATTTTTGATGAGCAATTTAACCATGATTATAGCTCAAATATCCCCTATTGAAAACATAATAATATCTGTGATTATCTACTCAGCGCCACATGCAGGATTTATTTACTCACGGGTAGAAGTATAACAGAGTGTCATTTCACACTGCTCTGCTACCACTTTTTCGATGGTGCGAAGAAAAAAATAAGTAGTTTATAATGGCACGGTATGGTACAATGAGGAGTAACGATTTGAAAGCCTTTGTAGCCCCTATCAGGAAGCCACATCTTTTAGTTTCGTAATTCTTATGTAATAATAATTGCAAGGAGGCTTTTACACCATGGAGACCTTGTTTATCGTCGTGCCTGCCTATAATGAAGAGGCCAACATTGAGAATTTAGTTGCTGACTGGCACCCGATTGTCGAGAAATTCGGAAGCGACGAATCAAAGCTCGTCGTTATTGATGATGGAAGTAAAGACAACACACTTTCTATCCTTCGTGGCTTGACGGATAAGTATCCGAAACTGCTCCCTTTGACCAAACCGAACGGTGGTCATGGGCCGACAGTACTGTACGGATACAGATATGCCATTGATAATGGCGCAGATCTCATTTTCCAGACCGATTCTGACGGGCAGACAAATCCCGCAGAGTTTGAACATTTCTGGGAAATGCGTAATGACTATGACGCCATCCTCGGAAACCGATCTGACAGGCAGGACGGCGAATCGAGAAAATTCGTGGAGAACACTCTCCGGATGCTGCTTAAGATGATCTTCCATGTCAGCCTCCCGGATGCGAATGCACCATTCAGGCTCATGCGAGCTGACCTTGTAAAAAAGTACATCGGAAAGATGCCGGAAGACTTCAACCTGCCGAATGTTATGTTCAGCACGTACTTCGTTTATTTCAAAGAGAAGGTAGCCTTCGAGCATGTGACCTTCAAGCCTCGTCAGGGCGGTGTTAACTCCATCAACTTTAAGAAGATTTTCAAGATAGGCTGGAAGGCGCTCTCTGACTTCAGATATCTGAAAGCACACATAGATGATTGAGGTGGGCTATGGATATCAAGAAGTTGTATGAAAAGTATAAAGACATAATCCCCTATGCCGTGTTCGGTGTCCTGACAACATTGGTAAACATCGCCGTTTACTGGTTGATGGCCCATCCTCTCGGCTTAGGGGTCATGCCGAGTACAATTATCGCTTGGATCGCGGCTGTACTCTTTGCTTATATAACAAACCGGAAATGGGTGTTTCACAGTGAGGCGAACACCCGAAATGAAATCATCAAGGAGATTATTTCATTCTTTGCATGCCGATTGGCTACGGGAGTAGTTGACTGGGCATGTATGTTTATTTTTGTAGACGTTCTTCACCTCAACGATGTGGTGATTAAGACGGCTGCAAACATACTGGTAATCATCCTGAATTACATTGCCAGTAAGCTTATAATTTTCAAAAAGAAAAAATAACGATTTCACAAAGGAGCCTATAAATATGCAAAACGTCGTAACCACAAGCCAATCTTCGGTGCCTATCGCATCTTTAAATACTGAAAGAATCAGAAAGGTGCTGATTATTATATGGGCGTTTGCGTATGCATTCCTTTTAACCATGCCCACAGAGTTCTTTCCTGTTAGTGAACGAATTCCACGTAACGATACCGCAGTGTATCAATACATGGGCTATCTAATAACTCAGGGCAAAATGCCGTATGTGGCCGGATTCGATCATAAGGGGCCTTTAGTTTATTTAATCTATGCCCTCGCTTATATAATTAGTCCCCGTATCGGTGTCTGGATCTTGAATTTGCTTTGCATGTTTGGGATTCTCATTTTTTCATACCTTATTGGCAAAAAATTCGCAGGCAGCCTTTGGTCAGTAATTATATGCACAGTTATATTCTCTGATTTCTACAGCTCTGCCTTTATAGGAAGTTCACCCGAATTTTATGCCACATTTTTTGCTTCACTTGCGCTTTTATTAATTTCTTCATATTACAAAAGTGGAGATATTGGTAAAGTGCCGTGTATTTTGCTTGGAGTATGCTTTGCAGGTATGTTTTTCTTGAAGCATACAACCATGATAACCGCCCTATTCATCTGCTTTCTTATCATTTGTAATTGCGTAATTTTAAAGAAATACAGAAATATTCCCAAATACTTTGTATATGTTTTTATCGGCGCATTGGCAATTTTTCTGTTGATCGGTGGCTGGCTTGTGGCCGGTGGAGCTGCTCGTGAAGCCTACGATGCCTATATCGAATTTAATCTGCTTTATGCCGGAAATGATGGCGTCACTGCTGTAAAAAGAGCTGGTACATTTTTATTCCTTGCTCTTAAGCCTTCCGTGGTCATTTCGGTTGCGATGATTTTTGCAAGCCTGATTGCTTATTTAGCACCTGCTATCAAAGGAGGTCAGGCTTCTGGCAGGGCAATCGCCCATGGTGCTTTAGCGCTCCTTGTGTCCCTGCTTCTTCTTTGTTCTCCCGGCAGGGACTATGGCCAGTATTTAACCTCTCTCTTTCCGCTGTGCGTGTTTATATGCGCTGCGGCTTTAGCCAAAATAAACGAGGTCGATTTTCAATATTCATCAGCCGTAAAAGCCCTCTGTGTCATCCTTATAATGTGCACTGTTGTTGCTCCTAACCTAAAAAAGGTGAAGGATTCTTGCAGCTGGTGGTGGACTGAAATTGCAGAGGATGCCCAGTTGGTTGATGACGTTAATCAATATGCGTTAGATGGCGACACAATCACGGTTCATGGTTTCTTTGCATACGGCGTATATCTGGCAACCGGACACGAATCGGCTTCTAAATATTATTTCACATCAAGCCTTGTTGACCAGATCCCGGGATCAAAAGAAGAATATCTTTCAGAAATCAAGGAGTCTCAGCCTGCTGTTATATTGTGCCGGGTAGATGAAAACGAAAGTTCTATATTCGGGCGTGATATACTCAGTAATTATTACCTAAGGGATACGACCGAGAACTATCATGTGTATGTTCGCAAAGATCGTATGACTTTTGACAAAGAACAGGATAAGCTCAAATCAATTATTGATATCGAATCATATTTAACAGAGCTTTCCACCCTGCAAGACTGTACAATCTATTTCTCTGTAAAAGATGTTCCCGGACGTGAGCTTACTACGGAAATGATAGAAACTCTTAATAGCCTCGGTCTTAAGGATATTGATACGGTACTTGATCGTAAATATCACACATTCTTAGGAATTGTCCGAAATGGGAAGGTGGAATATGAGCTCGTAGGCCCGGAAGGCTTCGATTATTATGATACCGAGCTCGACGGTCATGAAATTCACATGGAAAGCAAAACCTTCTTATGCGGAAATAAAGCTTCAATAGAGATAGATGGCACTGAATATGCTCTGAATAAGCGCGGGCTTAACATCGTGGTATTCAGCAATAGCTCTGACGAAGTCATTGATTCAGTGAATTTTGACACTCATGATGAATATATTCGTTGCTACAGAAATTAAACATAAGAAGTATTTCAGGCGCTGTCAGCTGAACAGCGCCTGATTTTTTTATGAAAATAATAACAACATAACCCCTCTATACCAATCCCCTGCCACAATCGCATCACTTGCAAAAAATGTCATCCTTCCATCCGCAAACATTGTAAATAATGCATTGGAGTTATTCGATTGTGACGGAACCTCCTGATCCACGACATTTACGAGCTTATGATTTATGGTGAATATCTTAGTCTGTGTCTTTACACTTGCTGCCGCTGTAGAAACATTCAGATCAATTAAGAGATACCCGATGTGCTTTCCAATTTTATAGAGTGCGCAACGGTTCACCGACATTTCATTAAAATATGTATTAGAAGCATACGTGATTGTTTCCTTTGTAATTTCGGCATAATTGTCGATTGCTTTGATAGCCGCCGTCAGTGTGCTTCCCAAGGCCGAAATATCTGTAGTTCCGATTTTTCCATACAAGAATGTCAGTGCCTCAGCAACACTCCGCTCATCGCCGCACAGATCCGTCATCGACACTTTTTTGATGATGGCCTCTGCCACGTCAGATACGAGCTTTCTGTATCTATTCCCGTCTGACGATATCATGGACATAAAGTCCGTCACCTCGATTTCCGGAGTGGTATCTGTATCATCGAAGTTTGCAGCTGAAGCAGCAGCCTCCTTTGCAGATTCTGCAGCCGCCTCAGCTTTATTTTCGGCATCCTTAGCCTGATTTCCTGCTTCCTCAGCACTGTTTTTAGCAGCTTCTGCCTGACCGGCGCTCTGCTCCGCATAGTACTTAGAATTATTCCCATCTTCATCCTCGCGGGTGCCAGTGCCGCCAATCGCCCACGATTCCGACAGCACCGCGCTTCCGGCAGAGTCAGATGCAGATTGAACAGATTCCTTGGCACTGGAAGCTGAATCTTCTGCGCTCGATGCAGAATTATCAGCCTGATTCTTTGATTCATCCGAACTGTCCGAGGATGCCTTCGCAGAGTCTGAGCTCAGCCCAGCATAGTACATTGCGTTGTTCTTATCCTCTCCCTCTCGGGTACCGGTTCCACCGATTGCCCATGACTCTGAAAGGACAGCGCTCCCGGCTGAATCTTTCGCTGAAGCGTCTGATTCTTCAGCAGAATTCTTCGAATCTTCTGCGCTGCTTGCGGATGCCTCTGCTGATTCCTTTGAGGCGATAGCATTTGTCGCCGCCTCTGTCACCAGTTCAGTGATAGCTGCAATGTCCGTTTCAGAAGTAACTGCATCTGCATCCATCGCAGCTTTCTCTACACGGAGGATGAAGTTTGCCGAGCTGATTCTGTTATCGTCGCCATCATAGACTGTAAGCTCACAAGCAACATTTCCGTGAGCCGCGCTCATCTGCTCAGTCACAACTACTGTTACAACATTCGCTTCAAACGCACATACATATTCGAATGACTTCCCGTCCGGTTTTGTGCCGGATATAAGAATGCGATGATCATCGGCAACTTCATATGGCTGGCCTTCCATCACCATTTCCACTTCAAATGTTCGAAGTGTTTTATCATATTGTGATACCCGGACGATTGGCTGCACGCCGCCCGGAACAAACTCAAGTGTAATACTCTGCATTTCTATCCTCCTTACCCGCTGACCTTCGTCAGGATTCCATTCACATACGTCAGTGTCTTTCCGCTTATCGTCACCGTGCCTGTATAGCCAGTGCTGAAAGATGACCCGTCTGACGTCACCCGGAGCTTCGTCGTATCAATATACAGACACCCGGCCTCAACCTTGATGCCTTTGTAGGTCACGCCGTCCGAGGTCAGATTCATTCGGCTCACCTTGGCATTGTATTCGTCGTACTTTCCCTTCTCCGCGAAGATTAATGCATTCAGCAGATGAACGGCACAGTTCGCATACCACCCTTCTTCCGTCACCAGTTCCGAATCCGGAGCGTAATACTGCGTCCTCGATGTAAAGGTCGCATCACCGTCTGCGTAATAGCCGAAGCCGATATACTTGGCATTGTCCGTGCAGACATTAAAGGACAGCCCCTCCTCGGTATCGCTCATCTTCAGGTTGGAGATCTGGGCCATCGTCTTTCCGGACTCCGTACTGTCCACGAACTTGATGGCCCTGTTCACCAGATGGAGCGGCGAGAAATAATACCAGCCGTACTCCCCGGCAATCGATGCATCACGGAAGTATCTGGTGTGTGCGTTAAGGCCTCCGCTCTCCGTGTTGTAATAGCCAAAGCTCAGGTAATAGCCCTTTTCTGACAGTGCATAGCTGACGCCGCGCTTTCCGGTGTCTGTGTCATAGGTCGACCAGATCTTGCCGATCTCTGTTCCCTTGTAGTAGATCTTCATGCCGTTCTTATCGATGAGCGTCTCCAGCTGGTCGGAATTATTGACGACCTGCAGACTGGCATCACTCGTGCCGCCTACAATGACATCACTTCCGGTGATTGCCCCGGCGTATATGAAGATGCCGTCCTTGTCCCAGATGCCGACGATATCGCCGTCTGCATTTAAGACCATCAGCTCTCCGTTGACGTCATCCTCACCGCCAAGGGTCAGGACGCCGCCCTTGATGCGATCCGCCTGCATGGTGCCGGACACGATGAAATCCGCATTAAAGGCCCCGTCAATCGTCCACGCAGTTGTGAACGGCCCGTTGTAACCGTTCTTGGAAAACCCGATGCCGTTTACATTCATCCGGATCACGTTCACCGCCGTTGCGATATCATCTGTATCCATGATGAGGATCTCGTTCGGCTGGCCCGCAGCATTGACGTTCATCACCACGTGGCCGCCGAGGCCGCCCTGTATGAGCTTTGTGGCATAGCTAATGGCTTTCTGCATAAAGCTCGTGGTCTTCTTCTGGGACGACTCGATGTTCTGCTTGTTTGCGGCAATCACGTCCGACAGGTTTGTCCTTGCGCTGCCGATCTCGATGGACTCATATCTCTCCAGCAGGACATTGTAGACGGTCTTTATGACCTTTGCCGTTGCGCTCACGCCGAGCGTCGGGAATTCCACCTCGATCTGGTCGCAGAGGTTGACGCGCTCCAAGCAGGCGATATCCTTATAGTCCTCCGTCTGCCAGAGTGCGATAAAGGACACGGAGATATTGACGTCCGGCACACCGATGTCATTGTTCTCGATGTACTTTTCTGCCCTTTCCTCCAGCTGTTCCTTTGTGGGTGCGGATTCATATTCCTGCGAGAGATCCAGCACCATTGTCATATGGAACGGGTACTTATCAGCATTATCGGAATAAACCACATCACCCAGCACCTGCGTGACGCCGTCCTCTCCTTCCTGTCTCCAAAACGGAAGAACACCGGTCACCGTGCTTTCGATGGATTCCTCCTGCTTGATATCCGTGATGTTCTTCCCGTATCGGAGAACGATGCCCGTGTCATATCCTCTGGCCTTATGAAGCCGTACCGTCCAGTTGTCCCATTCATATTCACCACCGTACACATCAAGCACGGAACCGCTCGTGCCTCCAAGCTGCGAGCGGATAGATGCCGGAGTGTCAATCGTATAGGTGCCCTCCGTCGTAACATCCGACTCAAAGGAAAACGGACACTCCTCCGCTGCATTTGCCTTGAGGAGCTTTAATGCCCCCTCCGCACTTGATGCCGTCTCATCCGTCGGCACTGCCGGGATGAGGGAGAGCCGGTAGCTGATGTGGCGGGCATACACCGTCACGACGCCGTTCAGCGGTTTTGAAATCTGGTAAATGCGAAACGGCTGTGGATCTTTCCCGTCTGCCGGTACGGCACAGATGATCCTGCTGAGCGCAATGTCACCATAGTGTTCCCCGGAAATCGGATAATCCATCTCCAGTTCGAACTGGCCGTTCCTCTCCTCCGTCACCTTGCAGGATTTTGCCGAGGAGAGCCTCCCCAGCCCGTTTGTTTTAAATGTGGATGCCGCAGCATCGAACAGTACAGGTATCATAAAATCCACCACCTTGGTATAATCTGAATCTTTTTACACTCGCCGACCGTGACGGCATTCTTCCCGGCATAAAGCACCGGAAAGTCTGTATCCCAGACCCTCACATAGCCGTTAGCGTTATTGCTCTCGTAGTAGGCATCCATCATTTCACAGTCCACGTCGATGTATTCGTACGGGTGCTCTGCCACCGTCACGATCTGACCGGCAATACTGAATGTCCCCGCGCCATACACACGGATGACGGGCCGCGAGGAAAAGTCCGTCGGATTTAAAAGGCTCCCATCCTCCGTAAAGCTGTGTATCTTCTCGCCGCTCTTTAAAAACCGCTGCGGCTTGCAGTTGAACTCAACCGTAAAAGAGCCCTCCCGAAGGAAGGCTCCGACGTCCGGCTGCAGCGGCCCCTTGTATAACGCCATCCGGTACTCGTCCGGATGGTAGGTATCCTCCAGCCTCTTATATCCCGTGCAGGAAAGCAGGTAGCTCCTGAAGCCTGCAAAGTTCACATCGAAATCGTCTTTGATGAAGGCGTCATACTTGACCGTGATGTTCTTGTACCTGTGATTGTCCAAAATCAGGTTCCCGCTCCGGCCCGGAATCTCGATCTCGTCATAATCCCGCTCCGGTGCATCATAGGTTCCGTCCCCGGATATATACAGTGCATAGTCGCGGCTGCTCCTGTTCCCAAAAACAAAATATCCTATCACGCGAAGATCGCCCCCTTCCTTGCTACGTTCATGTTGATGCGCTCCTCGATGATGTCCGCAAGCTCAGACACATCCTGTCCCTGCGCTCCGTATACATTGATGGTCACACCACCATAGTTGATGTTCTGTACGGCCTCATTTGTCCGCTGGACTGCCGACTGGATCATGTCCATCAGGCTGTTCGTTCCGACCACCGCTTCACTCCCGGCTTCTCCTCCGGCAAGGAGCTTATTTCCCTTCATGCCGAAGATCGTCGGTGAATTCAGGATCATACCGCCATCCATCGCCTTCTTGTACCAGCTGATGGAGAAGTGCGGCACTGACGGCGGGTTAATCGAGAACGACCCGGAAATCGACAGGTGCGGCAGCTTTAAGTGCGGCAGGCTCCATGAGAAGTTGAAGGCCGACTTGATCCTGTTTATTGCATTCTGCACAGCGGTCTTTGCTGCATTGATTGGTGTCGTGATCGCATTCTTGATCGAATTAAAAATCGACGTCGCCGTGCTCTTTGCCGCATTGAAGCCGCTGCTGATCGTGCTCTTTATGCTATTTACTACAGAGCTTATGGTGCTCTTGATACCATTCCAGATACTGCTCACCGAGGACTTCAGGCTATTCAGCACACTGGTCACGGAGGACTTGATGCCGTTCCAAGCCGAGGTAACCACGGACTTCACGGAATTCATCACCGATGAAATCGTGCTCTTTATGCCATTCCAAGCCGTACTCACCACTGTCTTTATCGCCGTAAGGACGGTCGAGACCGTAGCCTTTATCGCGTTCCAGACTGTAGTTATCACAGTTTTTATGGCATTCAGCACGGTCGTAATAACCGTCTTGATGGCATTCCATACCGTGGTGACGACTGTTTTGATAGCCGTAAGCACCGTGGTGATGGTAAGTTTTATCGCATTCCATGCCGTGGTGATAGCCGTCTGTATCGCAAGGAGTATCGGCTGCAGCAAGGTCTTGATCGCGTTCCACACCGTGCTGATCGTGGTTTTGATGGCCGTCAAGGCTGTGGAAATAATGCTCTTAATCGTCTCCCATGCCGTCGTCAGGTAACTGCCAAAATTCTGCCAGATAAACTGCCACGGGATGGTCAGGATCTGGAAGGCTGCGCTGATCAGTTCCTTGATGAACAGGATGCCGGTCTTTACGATATTCTTCATGGTCTCCCAGACCGTACCGAGTGCCCCGGAGATCGCATTCCATATGGTCGACATCACCGTCTGGATAGCCGTAAGGATTGTGGTGATTGTCGTCTTTATGGCATTGAAGGCCGTCGTGATTCCAGTCTGGATCGCTGTCAGCGCACCCGTCACCACACCCTTTATGCCTGTCCAGATGCCGGTAAAGAAACTGACGATCCCGTTCCAGACTCCCTCGAAGAAGGTCTTAATGCCTGTCCAGACCGTCGTCCAGTCTGTGCCAAACCAACCAAGGAATGCATCGACCAGTCCCTGCAGCATGCCAAGCACCGCCGAAAGAATGCCTTTGATGCCTTCCCACACGGAGGAGAAGATCTCCTTGATGCCCGTCCACAGCTGCTGCCAGTTTCCGGTAAAGAGCCCGATAAACACATCGAGGATTCCGGTGATTACACCAAGCATCGCCTGCAGGACGGATGCGATGATATTAAAGGCTCCCTCGAACACAGGAGCAAGCAGCTCACAGAAGCCGTTCCAGATCGCGCTGATGGCCGAGGTGACATCCGAAAAACTGATGCCAAGCGCAGCAAGGCGCTCTTTGATTCCCTCGATGAAATTACTGATGGTGTCCTTGATCTTCTGCCATGTCGCAAGGATTGCTTCCCGGAACGCATCATTCGTATTCCAAAGGTGCATAAAGGCCGCAACCAGCACCGCGATAATCGCAATGACAATACCGATCGGCCCGGTGAGTGCCGTAAAGGCTCCCTTCACCTTCGTAAGGCCCACGGCGATCTGCGGAGCATAAGTCATAAGCTGCCCCACGCCTACCATGAGCTTTCCGATGACAACGAGCAGAGGCCCGATGGCTGCTGCAATGAGTCCGATCTTTACAATCTTGTCCTGCATTTCAGGAGACAGATTCTGAAGCCACGATACGATGTCCGTAATCTTCTGAATCACCGGAGCGAGGTACTTTGCCAGCAGTTCACCGATGGTCGTCATAAGAACGTCCACCGAGGATTTCAGCTGTTCAATGCTGCCGCCGAAGCCGCTCATCATGGCCTCGGCCATTTCATTCGTCGTTCCGGAGCAGTTGCTCAAAGAATCACTGAGATCCGATACCTCTTCCGGAGCCGTGTTGATGAGCGCCAGCCACGGAGCCATCTGGTTTTTACCGAAGATGGCAGATGCCGCAGCGATCTGCTCCGACTCGGAAAGATTCGAAAAGGCATCATGGAGCTCCTTCTGGATCTGTGCGGAATCCTTCATGGTTCCGTCGGCATTCGTGACGGAGATTCCCAGCTGATCCATCATCTCCGCGCCGTCTTTCGCCGGAGATACCAGTCTTGCGAGACCGGTCTTTAATGAGGTGGCAGCCACATTGGCATCAATACCATTGTTGGCCATCACGCCCATGTACAGGGCCGCATCATCTACACTGTATCCGGCTGCCGCAAAGATCGGTGCCGCGATGGACATGGCTTCGGAAAGGCTATCTACATCCAGTGCGGAATTATTACAGGCCGAAGCAAATACATCGGCATAGTGTGATGCCTCATCAAAGGAACCGTGGAAGCCGTTGATTGTTGCCACAAGGCCGCCGGACACTGTATCCAGATTGCCGCCTTCACCGGCAGCAAGGTTCATGGCCGGTGCCAGTGCCGCAGCTGCTTCCTCCGCCGTAAGGCCCGCCCGGGCAAAGTTTAATGACGCCGTTGCCGCATCACTCATGCCGAAGGTCGAGTTTGCCGCCGCCTCCTTCATGGCGGCATTCAATAGCTCTGCCTGCTCCTCGGAGTTACCCATCGTGGCATTGGTCAGCTGCATGGTCTTATCGACCTCGGCAAACTTCGTCGCTGCGACTGTTCCGGCAGCAACGAGCGGTACCGTCACGCCTGTGGTAAGCGTCTTACCGACGGACTCCACACCGGAGCCGACCTTCTTGATCTTCTCTCCGGCAGCCGCGATGTTCTGCACTGCTGTCCCGGACTTGACCGCCTCTTCCTCAAGGCTCTTTAGGGCCTGCTCGGTTTCAATGATCTCCCTCTGCAGGGCATCATACTTATCCTGCCCGAGGTCACCGTTTTCCAGCTGCTGCTTTGCCTGCTCCTGTGCCTGCTTTAAGGAATCCAACAAACTACCCCAGAGGTCGCTTCAATACCCCAGAGGTCGCTTCAATATGATAGAATAACCCCTATCAATACCACTACAGGAAGCGTCGGGAAAGGGAATGAGATGAACAGGACAGAACCGGCCATCAAATACGAAAATACAGTCCCTGGTACATTCGTGCGCAGGATAAACCGCTTTGTCGCAGAAGTGATGATTGACGGGAAAACCGAAAGGGTCCACGTCAAGAATACCGGCCGCCTGCGGGAGCTGCTGCTGCCCGGCGCGAAGGTCACGCTGCAGAAAGCATCTGATCCGGGCAGGAAGACAGCCTATGATCTTATCTCCGTCTATAAGGAGGGGCTGGAATGGGTCAATATCGACAGCCTTGTGCCCAACAAGCTTATGAAGCAGTATCTCATGAGCTTAGACTATGATGTGGTGAATCCGGAATATACTTTTGGGGATTCACGGTTCGATTTCTACATGGAGCGCCAAGGTGAGAAATATCTGACGGAAGTAAAAGGCTGCACATTGGCGGCGGATCTGGAACGAGGAACCGGGCTCTTCCCAGACGCACCCACAGAACGAGGTGTAAAGCATTTAGACGAACTGGCTGCCGCTGCCAAAAAAGGGTATCACTGCCAGGCTGCCTTTGTGATCCAGATGAACGGGATCCACACTGTTTTGCCAAATGATGATACGCACCCGGAGTTCGGACAGGCGCTGCGCAGGGCTGCAAAAGCCGGAGTTCAAGTTGCATTCTACGAATGTCAAGTTGAAGCGGACAGCATAAAGATAACGGGTGTTAACGACAAACAACAGGAATGAGAGGGCTTACGGCCGATGAAAGAAAACGAAGAATTATCACTGATCGAAGATGCTGCCGCATATGTTCAGGAGCTCTTTCGCACAAATGCGGGCGGGCACGACGCCGATCACACTATGCGCGTCTACAGGAATACACTGCGGATCGCGGAAAACGAGCCGGATTGCGATGTCCGAATCGCCGCACTGGCTGCGCTCCTTCATGATGCGGACGACCATAAGTTGTTCAATACGATGAATAATGCGAACGCGAGGGCCTTTCTGGAGGTACATCAGGTGCCGCCGCAGACGATCGACCGGATCTGCGGCGTGATCAATTCTGTGTCTTTTAAGCAGAACAAAGGAAAAGCGCCCGACACTCCCGAAGGGAAAGTCGTGCAGGATGCGGACCGCCTGGACGCCATGGGGGCCATCGGCGTTGCGAGAACTTTTGCCTATGGCGGCGAGCACGGCCGGTCAATGGCTGAGTCCGTCCAGCATTTTTATGACAAGCTTCTGCGCCTGAAAGAGCTTATGAATACAGTGACAGGCAGGCAGATGGCTGAGCAGCGGCATGCTTTTCTGGAAGCTTTTTTGAAAGAATATTACGAAGAGGAAGGGGCAAAAGAGTGAAAAAGCACTCTGATGAGCTGATTTTTCACTCACAAGGTGGAAATATTGATCATACATATAACAGATGATTTTGACCCGGACCGGATCGCGCAGAGCGGCCAGTGCTTCAGATGGAAGAAAATGGAAGGCGAAACCTGGCGGATCATCGCCGGTGGTGCCTGCCTTTACTTGACACCGCTGGGCGATGACTTATATGAGTTTGACTGCACGGAAGACGAATATGAGAACTTCTGGCGGCAATATTTTGACCTGCAGGAGAACTATCAAAATATACGAGCACGAATCGATTATAAAGAGGATCCCTTTCTGTGGCAGGCTGCGGAACAGGAGAAAGGCATTCGCATCCTGCGGCAGGATCCCTGGGAGATGCTGATCACTTTTATCATCTCGCAGAACAGGAACATCCCGGCGATCAGAAACTCCGTGGAGCTGCTCGCGGAAAGGTGCGGTGAAAAGAGAATCGACTCCAAAGACAAGGGCTTTTACGCATTTCCGGAGCCCGCTGCACTGGCGGCACTTCCTGAGGACGCCCTGAAATCCTGTAAACTTGGGTACCGGTGCAAATATGTACACGCGGCCGCAGAAGCAGTTTCTCGCGGGGACATTGATCTCTTGAGTCTCCTGGCTGCAGACGAAGCTTCCACAATTAACGCATTGACGAAGCTGTTTGGCGTGGGAACGAAGGTAGCAGATTGTGTCTCGCTTTTCGGCCTGCATCACATAAATGCCTTCCCGGTCGATGTCTGGATCCGGCGCGTCCTGGATGAACAATACCCTAACGGCTATCCCGATGAGAAATATGCGCCTTATAACGGGATCTACCAACAGTATATGTTTGCGTACTACAGGCACAAATGACAAGGGGACGGTTCCAATGTCATTAAGATAGAAATACCGTTCAATTTCTTGTATTATAGATGATAAGATAATCCAAAATAAAAATACAGCCAGTTCTCGGGTTTACGGCCAAAAAGCTTATTTTTGGAAAAGGCAAACAGACAGTCTGGGGAGGCTGCCTACTGAAAGGTATTTAGTTTTTTTTGGATCTATCGGTAATTGAGCGTATCAGCCGACTGGCGCCGGAGATTCCTCTCGAACTTCCGGCCCAGCCGGACTGGTATGAGGTATCTGCAGATCAGCTCTACCGGATCTTTTATCTCGCCTCTTAGGAAACGGATACATATCTTCTGAGCCTGCGTATGGTTCAGTACATATATGTATTTATCGGTTTTCTTTCGTATCCTTCCAATAGTTGCAGCCAAGAATGCCGAGAAATTATATAACGTCAGCTTTCCATAGATCTCCTGGAGAAGATGTTCCTTTTTCAGAGAGTGGATATGTACAAGATTCCCCGCATATTTCAAGTGTCGAAACGCCACTTCTTCATTCCAGCGGAGCCCATAAAGCTCTTTAACTGTTGATTCAGAGAAGCCGTACATGGGAAGGTTCGTGACGATATACTCATAAGAATCGTCTGATATGGGAAATTTAAGGATGCGCAGCTTTAGTGAATCGATCTTATCAGAACCAGGTTCAATAAAGTCATAGTGCCGCCGCTTATTGATACAATGGTAATCCTTCAACTCCAGACTTTTCTTTGTCTTTCTGCGTCCGACACGGACATGGAGCTCTTTGTCGAAAGAAGTCATGTCCAGCCAGTCTTCATGGCCTAAACAGATACTTTTTGCAAATGACACCGGAATCCGGATCAGAAACAGCTGGTCGTTGTGAATGGCATGTGCGAGGATATTGAAAGAGGCAAATCCCCTGTCTGCCAGATATATTCGCCGGTACTTCTGACCAACTAATACCTGACGGTCCAGAACTGTGCAGAGAGCGGCCTTCTCATCCATCTGATGTATCCCCTGAGGCTCCATATCAAGGAAGATATCGTTTAAAGGGTCATAAAGGCAGTTGAGGTGCATCTGGTTGATGCCCTTGCGGTCCGCGATGGCCTGAATATAAGTATCTTTATCGGAAGGATTATAGGGAAGGTTGGTGCGAGTGCCGTCGAAACAGGCAAGCTGATACCCACGGAATGTTTCTGAGATCGGAATCCTTCCGATAAACTCCCGAAACAGCGTAATAAAAGCCTCAGGTTTTATCTGGTTACGGCGCTGGATCATAGCAGAAGGAAACGGAATCTTGCCTTCATTAAAAAAATCAATCAGTTCCGTGGCAGTATTCTCCTTGCCTGCAATTATCGGGAAAAGAATGGTCTGGTCAAAGGAGATCTTTTTAACCCGGGTGAAATCAGAATCAGGATTTGAAAAGAATAAACTCCGGCGTTCAGACAGGGAAGAGATAGTAGAAAGCAGAGTCTGTTTTGGCAGATCATAAGCGGGACAAGTCATATCAGTACCTCCAAAAAAGTGTATTTTCAAGGCGGCGCACACTTTTTTGGCGACTTTGTCAAGTGATTTTTGTAAAAAAAGAAAAAAATCAGAGGCATTTTAACCTCTGATTTCGTGATTTAACTTAAATTTTGACGGGGGGTCCCCCTATCTAAATGACATTGGGACGGTTCTTCTGACAACTTTTTGTTCCAAAAGTTGTCAGAAGAACCGTCCCCTTGACACGTTCAGAAAATCTGGCCGGGCAGCTTCAGTTTCTCCTTAGGAGGAAAATCCTGATCGAACGCCTCCACATCTGCATCATCCACGTAGTAGCCCTGCGGCGTCTGGTATACACCGGTGATGCCGTCGAGGTACCCCGGGATCAGTTCTTTGCAGAGGAAGAAAGAGTCGTCCGCGCCCTCCGGCAAGTCGTGATAACGGATGCCGAATTTGCGGGCGTAGTCAAATCCGCTCTTGCCGTAGAAACCGATATTGCCCTCGAACAGTACTGCGCCAAAGCCCATGGCAGAAGCCTGCTCAAGCGAGTAATCCAGCAATTTTTTGCCGTATCCGTGCCGCTTAAGTTCCGGTGTGATGCCGATCGGACCCATGGTCAGAACAGGGATCACCCTGCCGTCATCGGCGTTAATGACCGTGCGCATGAACATATTTTGGCCGATCAGCACGCCGTCCTTCTCCATTACGAAATCCAGTTCCTTCACAAACGCCGGATCGTCCCGGAGCACATGGATCACATAGTGCTCGCTGCAGCCCGGGCGGTACACGTTCCAGAATGACTCGCGGACAAGGTTTTCGACTGCTCTCTGCTCTTCTTTCTTTTCCAAACGGATGGTATAGTCATTTGAACCAAATCGCCGACCTGTCGGCGATAGCCTGCCAAGTTTATCGACTACAATAAAGACTGCCTCTTGCCAAGGTGGTCTTTTTTGTTTACTCTC